>JABMNN010000032.1 GCA_013204545.1 Chloroflexota bacterium
AATGACCCCGAACCAGTTCTACAACAAAGCGCTGCCGACACCCGCGGCGGCCTAAAGCATGATGCAGTGATTCCACTTATAAAACCGGGAACACTGTCCAGACAACCGGAACCACCTCTGTTTTCGATGCTGTTTTGATCTGATCGCACTCAATAACAAAAACGAATCGACCCTCGAAATTTGTCCAAGGGTCGATTCGTATGATTTCTATGATTCCTGCTGTTATGAAACTGAAGGTCGAGCGCCCAGAGTCATCGGAATTGCAATTTCAACTCCGTCACGGAATACACCAACAACGATGTCTTCACTGGGCGAAGTATTCAGTGCGAGGTATCCGATCAGGTCGTCCATTGATTTCATACGAATCGAGTTGATCGAAACGATAACATCTCCATCGAAGATCAATCCGGTGATCTGTGTGCCGGTGTCACCTCGAATTCCTGCAAGGTCGGCAGGACCATCCGGGACAATACCACTGATATACGCACCGACTATATCGCCAGGGAGCCCAGCGTTCTCCCGAAGGCTAAGGTTGACCTCGTTCCCACTGATACCCATAAAGGCGTAGGTGTGCTCACCGAATTCAATCAATGAAGGAACAACTCGTTTTACGAGATCAACAGGCACCGCAAAACCTACGCCAGAACTCTGGCGAGATGTGCTTTCGATCTGTGTGTTGATGCCAATCACTGCTCCGTTCATGTCGAGCAGCGGCCCTCCTGAGTTTCCAGGGTTTATCGATGCATCGGTTTGAATGACCGCTGGAATACTGAAAGTCGAAAATCCACCCTCGAGCGTTCGGGTGACAGCGCTGACGATCCCGGTTGTCATGGTGAACTCTTTACCGAATGGGTTTCCGAGGGCAATCGCCATCTGGCCTGGGCGGAGTCCTGAGGAAGAGCCAATTTCTATTGGCACCAAAACATGTTCTAGATCGATTAACTGGATAACGGCGATATCTGCTGCTGGGTCGAACGCTACTACCTTTGCATGGTACTCACGACCGTTGAAGAATTTTACGTTTAGCGAAGTCGATCCCTGAACGACGTGGTAGTTAGTAACTATATGGCCCTCTTCATCCCAAACAAATCCGGATCCAGATCCCACTCCCTGAGTGGTAGTGGAAACTATGAAGACAACAGACTCAACGGTTTCTTCGTAAAGATCGGCGAGATGATTTTCCTGAGCTGCGACGATTTCCGCCGGCGTGAGTTGGGCTACTTCAACTGGCGTCGCAGCGACTTCGGGAACAGCATCACCAGTAGATTCGTTGTCTACATCACCACCGAATGCAGCCTGAATTGATATTGATTCGGCGGTCTGGCTATCGACTTCAGCAGTCACCACGATGTCGTTAGCCTGATCGAAACTTGGTATGTCTGAGGTTTTTGTACCGGCAGCAACGTTGGCAATGGGCTCTGTGCTTGACGCTACGTTGGTTTCAGTAAGCGTTGTAGTACCTGAGCACGCTACGACCGCAACCATTGTCAGTGCCAGAATACCGCCTACGAAGATGTTTTTGAGATCGTGAAACGTTTTCATAGTATTTTTGATGCGCCGCCGTGCAAAACGGTCGGTGTTGAAACACCTAACAAGAGGAATGTAGAAAATCGGTGATATCTAATCTACTCGGGGAATGTGAAGTAACTTTGTAGGTCGGAATGAATCTGATTGGCGTGCGTTGAATTGCCCGCGATTTTCGACGAAATCAGAACTAATGCGGCTATTTTTGCCACCCTGAAGCGATAGGCAGCCGTCGGTCTTTTCCAAAAGCCAATCCTGTGATTTTCGGCCCCGGAGGAGATTGCCTCCTCTTGTATTCGTTGATGTCGATTAGCCGAATGATTCTTCTCACTACAGCTTCACTTGCACCATCATCACCAAGCGCTTCCTCATTCTGAACTATTAGATCCAGCGACATACGCTCTTCAATATAATCATGAATCACCCGGTCAAGTTGATCATATGGCGGTAGTGAATCCTCGTCTAGTTGACCAGGTCGAAGCTCCGCACTAGGTGGCTTTTCGATGATCGCTTTCGGAATGGGCGATCCCGGACCGCGATTATTCCTGTGGGCGCTCAGTTCATACACAATGGTCTTTGGAACGTCCTTTATCACGGCGTAAGCGCCTGCCATATCGCCGTAGAGTGTTGCGTAACCTGTTGCCATTTCAGATTTGTTTCCGGTTGTGAGAACTAACCATCCGAACTTGTTGGCTATCGACATCATGAGGTTGCCGCGGATTCGGGATTGAGAATTTTCTTCGGATAAACCGGGCTCAGTTCCTTCGAAAGCATCACTAAGCATTTTCTCGAAAGCCGAGTGCCCCGGTTCGATCGGGATACTCCACAACTCCACGCCAAGCCTTGAACAGAGATCCTCAGCATCGGTGATGCTCCCTGCGGACGAATACCTCGACGGGAGAGACACACCAACCACGTTATCGGCACCAATCGCATCGACAGCGATTGCCGTGACGATTGCTGAATCAATACCGCCGGACACTGCGATCGCTACTTTCTTGAACCCAGTCTTCTTTAGGTAGTCACGGGTTCCGAGGATGAGCGCTCTGTACACAGCCTCTAGCCGATCAAGTCGGTGTATCGAAAGCTCCGGTAACTTCGGTCTTTTCTCTGAGGATTTTGCATCGATATTGATCTCCACCGGTTGACCAATTAGATCCAGATCGTTCTGTGGAACTGCGAACGATTGATGCTGAAGTCGCGAATTTTCTAATGAAGTAATATCGATATCTGCAACGAGCAGTGACTCTTCGAAACGAGGTGCTGTTCCGAGCAGGTCACCATCGGGACCGGCAATCATGCTCCCGCCATCGAATACTAGTTCGTCCTGACCGCCAATTTGGTTTGTGTAGAGCGTGTACGCTCGGTTTCGGCGTGAAACTTCGGTAACGATGTTGACTCGATTGCCCTGCTTACCAGATTCATATGGCGATGCATTCAGATTCACAATGATTTGAGCGCCATTTGCACTTTGCACTTCTGACGGACCTATCGGTGCCCAGATGTCTTCGCAGATATTGACGCCGACTTTGACCCCACCTATGGAGAGAACCGGACATTCTTTTCCTGATGTGAAGTATCGGCGCTCATCGAACACGCCATAATTAGGCAGATGGATTTTTCGGTAAATTGTGACTATTTTTCGGTCGTGCAGCACAGCGGCTGCATTGAACAGCTTCGTACCAGCAGGCGTTTCTTCCGAATCGACAAACCCGACAACAGCAACAATATTGCCAACTGAAGCTGCAATACGATTAAGCGCCGCTTTATTTGCGGCAATGAAGTTGTCGTACAGAACCAGATCTTCCGGTGGGTAACCCGTGATCGTCAGTTCTGGAAACGCGACTAGGTCTGCGCCTTGATCGTATGCAAGGCCGATCCACTGTTCGATTAACGTTGCATTTTCGTCGATATCACCGACAGTGGTGTTGATCTGGGCTGCAGCAACTCTAAAAGTTCTGTTTGAACCCGAACTGCCGTTATCAGAAGTCATGACGATTCAATTCTTCAGTCGTTCTTAATCGTTGTTGCTTACAGACGAAGCCATGATCGGTGGTCGAGCATAGCCACGTACTGTTGGAAGTCGAGAATTGCCAGTCAAGAAGATATCGATCTGGCGTGCAGCACGTCGTCCGCTGGCGATTGCATGAACCACTAGCGACTGACCCCGCTGCATGTCTCCACATGCGAAGACTTTGTCGAGATTCGTTTGCAAACTACCGTTGGCTGCAACGTTTCCACGCTGGTCATAATCGACACCAAGTGCATCAAGCAAGCCATCGTGTTGAGGGTGAAGGAATCCCATCGCAAGGAATACGGCTTCAGCTTCGATAACAAATTCGCTCCCTGGTATCTCGTTCATGTTGAACCGACCAGTTGCGTCGTCTTTGACCCACTCGACTCTGGCGCAGTCAAGGCGCTTCAAGTTGCCATCGTCATCCCCTACGAATCGTTTCGTCAGGACGTTGAAGTCGCGATCTCCACCTTCTTCATGCGCACTGGACGTGCGGAAAATGGTCGGCCACTGCGGCCACGGGTTGGTTTCAATTCGCGTCTCGGAAGGTCGAGGCATAATCTCCATCTGAATGATGTTGTTCGCACCCTGCCTGTGAGATGTACCAAGGCAATCGGCCCCGGTGTCACCACCACCGATAATCACGACATTTTTGCCGTGCACATCGATGTTTTCTTCAGGAGAGAACTCTTGTCCCTTTAGTTTGCGGTTCTGCTGTGTTAGGAACTCCATGGCGTAGTGGACACCTTTAAGATCACGGCCCTCAACAGGAAGATCACGTGGAACCGTGGAACCACCCGAGAGGCAAATAGCATCGAAGTCGGCAAGTAGCTTTTCATGGGTGATATCGACACCTACGTTAGTGCTGACTCGGAACTTCACACCCTCGCCTCGCATTTGATTGACGCGGCGTTCTACAACTTCTTTTTCGAGTTTGAACTCAGGAATTCCGAGAGCTAGCAACCCGCCGATGTATTCGTTGCGTTCATAAACGGTCACGGTATGACCGGCACGTGCCAATTGCTGAGCCGCTGCGAGCCCCGCAGGTCCAGATCCTACAACGGCAACTTTCTTCCCCGTTTTGTTGGATGCCGGTTGTGGTTTGATCCACCCTGCGTTCCACGCATGCTCAACGATCTGCTTTTCGATCATTTCGATTGTTACAGGATCAGAATTAACTGAAAGAGTGCATGATGCCTCGCAAGGAGCTGGGCAGATTCGGCCAGTGAACTCTGGGAAGTTGTTCGTGGCGTGCAATCGCTCAATGGCTTCTTCCCAATTGCCGTGGTAGACGAAGTCATTGAAATCAGGAATCAGATTCCCAAGCGGGCAACCGCTATTACAAAATGGAACGCCGCAGTCCATGCATCGGCTTGCCTGACGGCGAGCGTCGGGCTCGTCCCATTTCAGGTAGACCTCTTGCCAATCGTTTGTTCGCTGGGTCTTGTCGCGTCTCGTAGGAGTGCGGCGAGCTGCCTCCATAAATCCAGTTACTTTACCCACGGCTGCCAACCCCTTCCATAGCATCGGTCATATCAGATGCGGCGGCACGTCTACGAAGGGCTCGTGCGTAGTCCCGCGGGAATACCTTTTTAAATTTGGTAACGGAGGTCGTCCAGTCGGCTAGAAGATCAGATCCGACCTTGCTGCCGGTGTGTTTGACATGGTTTTCGATCATCTCTTTGAGTTCACTGTCGTCAGCCGAACCCGGAACAATGTCCAGAAGATCAGCTATAGCATCGTTGAATTTTTTACCAAATGATCCGTCAGGGTCAATCACGTAGGCAACACCTCCGCTCATTCCTGCGCCGAAGTTACGTCCGGCAGGGCCAAGGACAGCTACACGACCACCGGTCATGTATTCGCAGCCGTGATCGCCGATACCTTCAACTACAGCTGTCGCCGCAGAGTTTCGAACAGCAAATCGTTCGCCAGCAAGTCCGTTAACGTACGCCTCCCCACCGGTCGAGCCGTAGAGTGCAACGTTGCCTATGATGACGTTGGATTTCGCTTCGTAAGTGCTGTTCGCTGGAGGTGTGATTATGAGTCGCCCACCAGAGAGCCCCTTACCGAAGTAGTCGTTAGAATCACCTTCGATCTTGAACGTGACACCCCTGACTAGCCAAGCACCGAAACTCTGGCCCGCAGAACCATGGAACGTGAAGTTGATTGAACCGTCTGGAAGACCATTTTCACCAGTCTTCTTGGCGATAACACCACTCAAAGTCGCCCCAACTGTTCGGTTGATATTGGACACCTGCAATGTCGCTGTAACTTGTTTTCCATTGTCGATTGCTGGTCGAGCTAGCTCGATCAATTCGTTGTTGAGCGCAGTATCGAGGCCGTGATCCTGCAGAATCTGCTGGTAGGAATGGTCAGTCGGCAAAACTTTAGGCTTCATCAGAATTGGTGAAAGATCAAGCGTCTTCGCCTTCCAGTGCTCGATGTTTTCACGCGCTTTCAGTTTGTCCACTCGACCGATCATTTCATTGACCGTACGGAACCCCATCTGTGCCATGAGTTCACGAAGCCCGTTGGCGAGGAACATTAAGTAGTTCACTACGGCATCGGGTGTTCCTGAGAACTTCTTACGAAGCTCAGGATCCTGAGTCGCCACGCCCACCGAACAGGTGTTCAGATGACATTTGCGTAGCATGATGCAGCCCATCGAAATGAGTGCACCAGTGGCGATACCCCATTCTTCGGCTCCCAACAGTGCAGCGACGAGAACGTCGAGAGACGTTTTCATCTGGCCGTCGGTTTGTACTGTGATTCGGTCACGAAGCCCGCTGGCAACCAGAACTTGCTGAGTTTCTGCAAGCCCTAGCTCCCATGGCAAACCTGCGTGGCGAATCGAGCTAAGTGGAGAAGCACCGGTGCCACCAGAGTCACCCGAGATAAGAACCACGTCGCCCTTACCCTTGGCTACACCTGCAGCGATGATCCCGACACCAGCGACGGAAACGAGTTTCACGTGTACACGTGCATCGGGATTTACATTCTTGAGATCGTGGATCAGCTGAGCCAGATCCTCAATCGAATAGATGTCGTGGTGAGGTGGAGGCGAGATCAACTCCACTCCGGGAGTTGTCTTCCTTATATACGCGATGTAATCCGAAATCTTTCGACCTGGAATTTCACCACCTTCACCAGGCTTGGCTCCCTGCGCCATTTTTATCTGAAGGTCTTTGGCGTTAATGAGATAGTTCGTTGTTACACCGAACCTACCTGATGCAACTTGCTTGACTGCACTAGATCGGCTGTCACCGTTGTCGTCCAGAGTGAAACGCTCTGGGTCTTCTCCACCCTCACCAGTATTGGAACGAGCATTGATACGATTTGTTGCAATTGCCAGAGTTTCGTGAGCTTCACGACTGATCGAACCGAGTGAAATGGCCCCTGTAGCGAATCGCTCAGCAATAACCGAAGCAGGCTCTACCTCATCAATTGGGATTTCACCCCCAAAGATGGGTTCCAGCATGTTTCGGATCGTGATGTGTTCGTTGCCCTCGTCGTTCGACGCAGCTTCAAACTGTTTGAACGTACCGTGGTCGTTACGAGCGACGGCGTCCTGTAATAGTGAGATCGTGTCCGGGTTCCACATGTGGCGTTCGCCAGTGGATCGCCACAGGTAAAGTCCGCCAAGGTCGAGCTTGAGGTTCGACGGAATGTTGTCTGGCGAGTAAGCACGAGAATGATTCGTGAGAATATCGAAGGCGATTTCACCAGTTCCGATTCCGCTGATGCGTGAAACGGTCCATGTGAAGTATTCGTCCACAAGTTTCTGCGACAAACCAAGCGCTTCGAACACCTGCGCACCGATGTAGCCCTGAAGGGTTGAAATACCCATCTTTGCCATTGTCTTTACAACGCCTTCTTCGATAGCTTCTCGGAAGTTCTCTTCAGCCTCATCCTGGCTTGGAATCGTATCTTCGGCAGTCGGACGCATCCGTAGGCCGGCAATAGATTCAAGGGCTAAATATGGGTTGATCGCAGAAGCACCGTATCCGAAGAGCGTTGCGAAGTGGTGTACTTCTCTTGGCTCACCTGACTCGACGATGATGTCGGCTTGTGCACGGTTGCGCTCCCGAATCAAGTGATGATGCACGGCGCTCGTTGCAAGTAATGAAGGAATATAGGCGTTCTCGCTGTCGACCCCGCGATCGGACAAAATGAGGAGGGTGTAGCCATCTTCGATAGCTTGGCTCGATTCACTGCGAATACGACCGAGAGCTGTATCGAGCGCCTCTGCACCGCCCGTTATCGGGAACAGGGTTGATATTGTCTTAGCATTCACACCCGGTACGGTCGAAGCTTTGATCTTCGCCAGTTCCGAGTTCCTGAGCACTGGGTGATCTATACGAAGCATGCGACAGTGTGCCGCGGTCGTTTCAAAGATGTTTGGACGTCGCCCTGCTGGCACTGCACGCTGTGTAATCAACTTTTCGCGGATAGCATCCAGAGGCGGGTTAGAAACCTGAGCGAACGCCTGCTTGAAGTAAGCGAACAAGTTTTGAGGCTTATCGGAAAGAACAGCTAATGGCGCGTCGTTACCCATCGATCCCTGAGGCTGATGCCCGGTGATTGCCATTGGACGTAACAACATGTGCAGATCTTCTCGTGAGTAGCCGAACGCCATCTGACGGCTTACGAGTGTTTCGATATCTGTATCAGGAACGCTTTCAGCCTCTGGCAGAGTGTCGATCGTCGCACGATTTTCTTCGAGCCACTTGCCGTAAGGGTTCTGCGCAGCAATTCGCTCGATGACCTCGTCCGGCTCTACGATTCGCTGTTCTTCGAAATCGATCAGGAACATACGACCCGGCTCGAGCCGGGAACGATACTTGATGCGTTCTGGATCGATGTTCAAAACACCAGTCTCAGAAGCCATAATCAAAAGATCGTCTTTGGTTACCCAGTATCGGAAAGGGCGAAGACCGTTCCGGTCGAGTACAGCACCGACAGCATCACCATCGGTGAACACGATCATTGCTGGGCCGTCCCACGGCTCCATCACATTCCCATGGAACTCGTAAAAATCTTTAACCTTCTGTGGCATCGATTCGTGACCATGCCACGCGGCAGGCATCATCATCGCCGCTGTGTGTTCGACTGAACGACCCGACATACAGAGGAGCTCGAACACATTGTCGAGTGACGCAGTGTCTGAAGGGGAGTCGGACTCGCAAATTGGCATGAGCTGTTCTATCTTGTCGCCAAACAATGGAGATTCGATGGAACGTTCACGAGCCTGCATCCAGTTTCGGTTACCGCGCACCGTATTGATCTCACCATTGTGAGCAAGCATCCGGTACGGGTGAGCAAGCTTCCAAGAACCAAGCGTGTTGGTTGAGAAGCGCGAGTGAACAAGACCAAAAGCACTGACCATGCTTTTGTCTTTCAGGTCGAGATAGAACTCACCAAGCTGATCGACAAGGAGCATGCCTTTGTAAATCAACGTGCGGGATGACCACGAACTTACGTAGAACTCCCGAAGCAGCGTCTTGTGTGTTTCAGGGTCAGTTTCGGCATTAACGAAGTTCTTTTCCGTCGTTTTGCGAGCGAGATACAAAACCCGTTCAAAGTCGTCGCCCTCAACGCCCTCTGGGGCAGACACAAACAACTGCGCAATCTGGGGCATAATCGCTCGGGCAGTCACACCGATTACATTCGGGTTGGTTGGCACATCACGCCAGCCAAGAACAGTCATTCCGTTTTCGGTAGTTGAAGATTCCAGAGACGCCCGTGCTGCTAAATTGAGCTTTTCATCGACTGGTAGAAAGCACATAGCCACGCCATATCGACGCTCAGCTGGAAGTGAAATTCCCTCCCGTTCGGCTGCTTCGCGCATGAACGCGTCTGGCATTTGAATCGTGATGCCTGCACCGTCACCAGTCAGGGGATCAGCTCCGGCAGCTCCTCGGTGTCCGAGATTAACCAGCACTTCAAGCGCCTGGTCGATAATCAGGTGGGACTGAGCGCCGGTTATGTTGGCAACCATGCCGACACCGCAGGCATCTCGTTCCAATTCTGGAACATAAAGTCCGTTCTCAGCGATGTCAGTGAAATCTGGCAGCACGAATTCTGATTGAGAGTTGCTCAGGTGCGATTCTAATGTATTCCGAACTTCGGTCATGTTTCTCCTAGTAAGAAGATCGAGCGGTTTCGAGATGGGCAACCAGGTTACAGGTGCCGGTATCTCGCCAATTCGTAATCGGTAACTGTGTTGCTGAAATCCTGCCACTCGAGCCGTTTATTGGCGAGTAAATTCGTAAAAACGGTCGAGCCGAGAGCCTTTTTAAGCAGGTCACTCTCCTCGGCAAGGCGAATAGCTTCGTCAAGGGTTCTAGGCAGGCGAGCCACCCCCCGTTCGCTCAACTCGATATCCGACATTTGAAAAACGTCATCTTCGATCAGCTCAGGGAGTGGTAATTTGTTCTCTATGCCATCAAGGCCTGCAGCAAGCAGAACCGAGAATAGTAAATAAGGGTTCGCCGCTGCATCAGGCGCGCGGTATTCGACTCGAACGCTTTCTTCGCGGCCGGGGCGGTAGCTCGGTATTCGAAGCAAATCGCCGAAATTGCCTGTAGTCCACGAGGCAAAGATAGGAGCTTCAAGTCCCGGTAAGAGCCTTTTATATGAGTTGATCCATTGGTTAGTCACTACACAAATATCAGCGGAATGGCGCATCAGCCCAGCAATGAAATGGCGACCAACTTCCGAAAGATTTAGCTCATCGTCTGCATCGAAAAATGCGTTTTCGTCGCCCTTGAACAGCGACATATGGGTGTGCATTCCGGATCCGTGGCGATCACCGAACGGTCGAGGCATGAAAGTGGCGTAAGCACCATCAGAAGCAGCCAGCTCTTTGGCGATAACTTTGAATGTGATAATCGAGTCCGCCATGGTTAGCGCGTTCGTATGGCGCAGATCGATCTATTGTTGCCCGACACCGACTTCGTGGTGGCTGTGCTTTACCGGAATTCCCATCTGCTCGAGAGTAAGAACAGTATCACGGCGTAGATCCGCGCCCCTGCCATCAAGCGAAGTCTGGTCAAAATAACCGCTGCGATGAGTTAGAACAGCCTCTTCGGCCTCGCCAGTGTCGTAGTAGTACTCAATCTCAGGTGCAACGTAAAAGGTGAACCCCATCTCAGCGGCACGGATGAGATTGCGACGTAGAACCTGCCTGCCGTCAGCCTCTGAAGGCGCGCCAGTCGGAGTTTCGATATCGCAGAACAGACGTGCTACGGCGTCTTTACTGGGTCTCCACGGCAGAACCTGAAAGGTAGAAGGATCGGGCATAGCGACCATGTCAGACTCGTCCGCCCGAGTTAACCCGTCGATAGAACCGCCATCGAAACTGGCTCCGTTTCGCAGAACACTTTCGAGTTCATCGACGGTAATGGCGAACCCTTTGAGCATTCCCAAGATATCGGTAAACCACAGTCGAATGAACTTCACGTCATGCTCGCGCGCCGACATCAAGACGTATTTGATCGCCTCTTCATCGAGCCTTTGCCGTGCATTATCCGCTGTTTGTGTCATGAACTAGACGTACTTGCCGGGGTGAATGGATTCTCCCCTGATATTGATCACTCTGAATTTGACCGAACGTTGAGTATTGAAAAATGTCGTTAACTTGTCAATTAAGTTTTGCTGTACTCGCACCCACAGCAAAATGTTCAACCAAAGCGCTGCGGGCTATTTATTTTGCTCCCGCACATGCGCCTAACACGCGCAACCTGTTAACAATTTGTTTCAATTTGCCGGTGTGACGAGCACCACATCTAAGTAGAACCTCCTGAAGATCGGAAACGATATCCAACGTTCCACTGTGTTTCGATGAAGTGATTTGAGACATCATCGATCTTGCTACGTAACCGTCTGATATGCACATCGACTGTGCGGGTTCCGCCGAAGTAGTCGTACTCCCACACGCTCCGTAGCAGTGACTCACGACTGAACACCCGGTTCGGATTCGAAGCAAGATATTTCAGAAGTTCATACTCTTTGTAGGTTAGATCGACTTTGCGCCCCTTCAGAACCACTTCATAGCGATCACAATCGATCACCAGTTCACCGTGGATGATGGTGTTTGGTGCTTCGGTCGGCGCATTTCTCGACATCGCAAGGTTTAAACGAATCCTTACCTCCTCTGCAGTGCAGGGCAGGAAGCACACTTCAATCCTTGGGCTCGTCGCATTTATGCCATCGAGAGTAACCGCCGGCAGTACAACCACAACGGGAACACCTGCATCTGCTGCGGCGTGAACCATCCCAGAAGGGCCCGCCATGCCAGTGCCGGCTCCCCAAATAAGAGCTCCTTCAACGTTCGCTGACAGCTCGTCTTTGCTGGTATCGGCGGCGAACTTCACAAGTTTTAGAGAAGAATCGAGCGCGCTGAGTCCTGCCGCAAGGCGTTCAGACTCAGCATCGGTAAACCCTAGAAGGGCTATTGAACTCACTAGATGGCACCCGGATTCAGTAGCACGTTTGTATTCGAATAACAGCCTTTGAGCCGTTTGCCTACGTGCGCACGCGCGTGTCTTTCAATATTTGTTGAAATGGCTTGCGCCAGCGAAGCAACCTAGGGTATTGGTTTGTGGTGAATTTCACAACCTTTGAACACGACCAGCGCGCCATCGTGTCGATATTCGTAAAAAGTCTAATATTCTCGTTGACTTGCTTAGGTACTCGTTCGTATACTTACCGTTCGTGGCCTGACCAATAGCGGTTGGGCTAACCTTCTTGTGACCATTTTCTGGACTAAAATTTGCCCACGATTAACCAATTGGTGCGAAAGCCGCGTACAAAGAAACGACAGAAGTCGAAAACGCCTGCGCTTCTTTTGGCATTCAACTCATTCGCGAGTCAGCAGGTACAACTGAAAAAGGGATGCCCGCAAAAACGCGGTGTTTGCCTTCAGGTTCGAACTGTAACCCCGAAGAAGCCGAACTCGGCTCTCCGTAAGGTAGCTCGTGTGCGGTTAAGCAACGGCATGGAAGTTACCGCTTACATTCCGGGTGAAGGTCACAACTTGCAGGAACACTCAGTCGTCCTTATTAGAGGCGGTAAAGTTCCGGATCTTCCTGGAGTGCGTTACCACATTGTTCGTGGCACGCTCGATACGGCGGGTGTTGAAGGTCGGAAACGTGGTCGTAGTAAGTACGGCGCGTCAAAGAGCTAAACACTAAAAATCTCTGATAAAAACGACCGCCTGTCTGGTACTTGGGTAGGCGGCTTAGTTTGTCAGAGACATTATTTGAACAGACAGCGAAAACAAAGGTAAATACATGGCACGCAGGCGCCGCGCTCAGCGCAGGCAAATAGCTCCGGATCCCCTTTACGGGAGTGTGGAACTCACTCGATTCATCAACCGTCTAATGATTGGCGGCAAGAAGTCGGTTGCTCAGCGGGCAATGTACGATGCCCTTGTAAAGCTTGAAAAAGAGACCGACAGGCCTGGCCTTGAGGTGTTTGAACAGGCAGTGCGCAATGCTATGCCTGCGCTTGAGGTAAAGCCCCGCCGTGTTGGTGGAGCAACTTATCAGGTGCCGGTTGAAGTGCGACCCGAACGTCGGGGTGCACTGGCGCAGCGATGGTTGATCACAGCTGCGCGTGAACGTTCGGGTAGGCCTATAGCTGACCGGCTGTACGCAGAACTGCTCGAAGCTTCTCGTGGCGGTGGAACCGCCGTGCGGAAGCGTGAGGACCTACACAGAATGGCCGAAGCCAACAGGGCATTCGTTCACTAC
>JABMNN010000033.1 GCA_013204545.1 Chloroflexota bacterium
CGTCAAAAGAGATAGATAGTTTCTGCCAGCCGCCGGGAATCGAAATCCACGAAAACCGTCACCCACAATCCCATTCATCTTCAAACGGCTTATACGTCACTCGAGTTCAGCGTCCAACGTCCCGCTAATCCCCCAGTTTTTAGATGAGCGTTCGAGGGGTCGTACCAAATCCATACCAATTTTCTGGAATAGATCTATCCAGCCAAACCGTATAATGAGCGAGTGGGTGTTACTAAGTCTTCTGAAGTTATAGTCGAACTAAGCAATAAGTTGCGCTACGAGTCAGAGACAGGGACGGCGAATTCTGTCGTCGGTGTTCAAGTGTGGGGATCCAGGCCATTAATTATTTCAGCCTCTCATGCCACTCCTCATGTTCGGCTTGGGCGGGTGAAATCTGCGGAGTCGAAGACCGGCGCTATAGCCCTTCTTTTGGGACAAATTCTGGGTGGAGTATCAATTATTCCACTATTGCCTCAGAATGATGACCCTAATTTCGACTTAATTGAGAATGGATTGTATAAGGCGACTCTTGCGTCACTTCTTAATGAAGATTCGGTGCTCATTGATATTCATGGCATGAAGGACGGCTCTGGGGTGGACCTCTGTATTGGAACTGGTGGATTGAAGCCAACCCCCGAAAATTTGATGCCAATCTGTAATTCACTGGTCTCATCTTTTGGTCTAGTTGGAATGACGGCGAATATAGATGACCCATTTGACGCTAGCCATCCTGGGACAATTGCTGCTTTCGGGTGGTCTCGGTGCCAAACTTCAATCCAACTCGAGCTTTCCGTTAGTTCGCGTATACCACCTCGGTTAGGTCTTACTTTCGATGCGTTAGTGGCTGCATTGAGTGATTAGCCTTTAATTGTGGGACGAGTTGTTGGGAATCTTCCTTTAGTACTTGATATTTTGATTGACAACAATGAAGAAGATGACTCCACCGTTGCCAATCTTGAGTTGGTCAATATTCCAATAGGAGACATGCGCCATGGGGACTTTGTTCCAGTCGCCCTAGTTTCACGGTTTGGTCGAAGACTCTTTCGTTTTTATGCTGTCGATAGTCGTAAAGATGAAGATGATTTACGTCCCCGTATTCGGCTTTCAAGTTTCAACTTTCGACGGCTTGGCCCATCAACTGAAGGATGGCAATTGGTGTTTTCACCTGTTGAAATTGTCGATGTAAAAAAAGCAAGGGCTGGCGAAGTGACGCTATCAACTTCATTGCGTTTCAACCATCGACCTCACCAATTCAGCGCGAGGAGGCGAGGATGGGTAATGGTTAACAGCAACTATGTGTCTGCGCCAATTAAATACGAAGCCACTGGATCGAAAGGTCGGCAGGAACCATATGAGGCAGTTGCCCCGACCAAGTCAGAAAGACTGACATGTCGGGTCTCACTTCCACTTCGAATCGTCCTAGGACTCGAACTTCGCTCCCATTTTGCTCCCTTTTCAGATTCCAATCCAAGAGCAAACGGCGAGACGTTGGAGATTGAAATTGGCGCAAAGCGGAATTTGGCAGAACAGGAATTCTCCGAAGACAAACTAAGAGTTTCAGCAATGACTCCATGGGCTTCTGGGATTGCTCGGCTAGCTTGTAGTAATCGTCATAGAAGTCGTGCCCTTTCTCCAATTTTCTGGCAAATTATTCATTTAGTCAAATCGATTCCTGGTTTTCTCACTACGGCGATACGTGAAGTTCTCCATCTAGCCGTTGGTGGACCTGAGTTCCTCTGTAGAACCATCACTGGTGAGCCTGCTATCGATGGTTTTGGAATCGTCCTGACTAGTGAGGAGAGACTTTCGATGCTCGGTGCCGATCCGCCTCGTTCGAGTATCGATGCTCGGACGAGGCGTCGCAGAATTTCAGTCACAGCTATTTCGCTAGGTCACGGAAGAATCCGTATTTCCGAATCAGGTATCAAGGCGTCTAACCCAGGTAAGCAAACTGCTGCACCAGTTGGTCCTTTGGCAATTCCATTTATTTTAAAATTGGGCCTCGCTTCAAGACGGCAGCTCGAGTTGCCAATGAATTCTGCGGTGTACATTCGAAGAAACGCTCGTGGTGTTTTCGCAAACGGGTTCTTCAGGCTGGTGTTTCCTATCGCTGGTGTAGCTGTAGCCACCATGGGTCTCGACAGCAATAATCCTGGCCGGATTTTGGTGTATGGCTACGAAGTGCCGATTTCGTTCATTGTTGCCGCTGCTGTGCTCGCGCTTCTTGTAGGCGTACTTTCCCTACGCGTGTCAAACGGAAAAGCTCGATAGCTGTGTCCGAAGATGATCCGTTCTTTGTGGGACACCTCGATGCCCGCGCCAAAGGATTATCTCGTGATGTGCGACTATTTCGCACACTTTGTGAGAGTCTCAGCGTTGATCTTGATCGCCTACCACCGACGATGCTGGTGGTGGGTTCTAAAGGAAAAGGTACGTGCACCGCTGCTGCAAGTCAGTATCTTGCGTCATTGAACGGCACAGTCGTCACGGCGTCATCGCCTCACTACGTCAGCGCACGTGAACGTCTGCGAGTTAACGGTGCTGCCATAGACCAGTCGACATATAGCAAGCTTTCCGAGCAACTGAATTTTGTACTCAAGAAATCACCTCATCTGCTGTGTTCGCCTCATGGGTACCTTTCTCCGGTGGGGAGATTTCTCGCTATGGCGTGCTTTCTCGCTCAGGAAATTGAAGCAGACTTTTTAGTGGCGGAAGCTGGAATGGGCGGTTGGTCGGACGAGGTTTCAGAACTCCATTTTGAAGTTTTGGCGGCAACTTCGATCTTTGAAGAGCATGTTGGTCTGATCGGGGACAATGTAAGAGAAATAGCTGCCAACAAGGTGTACCTCGGATTTTCGCAATCAACGAAGGTAGTCGTAACCCTCCAACAAAACCAGGAAGCCGAGAAAGCTTTTGATTTATTGCGTGAATCAGGTCGGCAGGTTGTGTATTTGCCTGAATCTCAATTGCAGGTAGGTTCTGATCCCTATGGTCCACTGAATGCATCTCTCGGCTACCATTCCGCTCGATTACTGGCAGGAGAAGCGGGGAACATTACGGAAGAGGAACTTTGGAGACGTCTAAGGCTGCCCGCTCGCAACCAATTAGTTGAATTGGACAACCGCCAGATCATTGTTTCTTCCGCCGCAACCCTGAGTGGTCTAAGGAGATGTTTGGAACACGAAATTCTTAACAGGGGCCCGGTTGATTCATTGGTGTTGTGTATTCCAGACAATCGCGATCCAGATGAAATATCTAAGGCGCTTGCCCCAAATCGGATTGTCTGGGCTCATAGCAATAACCCTAAATTCAATCATCGTCGAACCAGGCCTCTAGGTGGGGCTGAAATTGTTCACTCGAAATCCTTGGGTAATCGCGTATTCGTCTCGGGAGTTATCGGGTTCGCTGGGGAGGTTTTACAGGCTTTGTCTGTGTCTCCCGATGACCTTCGATGGTGGGCTCAGGAATATTAAAACTGAATTTTCTTGATGGATTCACCTTCAGATTGACTCGTACATCCTCGGAAGAAGTCACAGTCCGCTAAAGGCTCATTCGTTTAACCAACTAAACAATTGAGGCGACGCCGGGAATCGAAATACACGAAAACCGTCACCCACAATCCTGACTGGCTTTAAACAGTCAGATCGTCACTCGAGTTCAGCGTCCAACGTCCTGCCAATCCCCCATATCCCTGATGAGCGTTCACAGGGTCGTACCAAATTCGTACCAAAGTTCAAATGGTGAACGACCTTTAGTAATTACCCGACCTTTACAGCAACAATGCTCGGGTTTCTAGCGTTATAGCCTGCGGGGTTACCCTGGCAGTAGAGCGTGAGAGTGTCAGCTGCAGCGAGTGAAACCACCCCGGTATAAACCTGGTACTCAGTGTTCTGACCAACTTCAGCAAATACGCTTGAATTCTTCGCTATTTGGCAATATCCCATCCCCGCACTGTTTCCGTCCTTTATTTCCGCTCTAGCGACAAAGAAATAGACACCAGCGGCTGTTGCTGTAACGCTCGCAACATTAGTGGGACTTGAACAACATTGTCCCAAAGGGACATCACCCAAGGTTGCGCTCGACAAATACACTGATCCACCAGCAGCACCAGTCGCACCC
>JABMNN010000034.1 GCA_013204545.1 Chloroflexota bacterium
CGTAGACATGCAATGTGGACAGGCCATGAACAAGATCTCCTCAGTAAATGAGGAATGATATTATTCTGCCCCGACACTGAGTTCTGACAGAACCGCCAGGACGCAGGTGTTCCTGTCTGGGTCGGTGGCATGCTCGAAAGTGCCGTCGGTTCTGCAGTGTGTGTCGAACTCGCAACCCTTCCGAACTTCGTCTATCCCGGCGATCTGTTTCCTTCCTCTCGGTTCTACACACGTGACCTTGGTCAACCCGAAGTTGTACTCACCGAGCGTCAAACCATGCTGCCGTACGAAAACGGCCTGCCTGAACCAGATCCGGAGTTGCTGGAGAAGTTCACCCGGCAACGAACTCTGATCACATCCGCTGATTAGTTAGGTGCCTGCTCGACGGTATCGGGCAATAGAATTTCGGTGAAGAAATCGAAGACTCCTCGTTCCTGAGGCTCTCGAAGGATGACAGTAGACCCAACTGTGACTGATGCGGCATTCACCCCAACGTCTCGACCGCCGTAAAGCGAAGTGGAGGGACCTTCGGCGGTGCTGTGGTGCGGTGCAATCGTCAAAATCCGAAAGCGTTCAAATCAGCCAACGCCCAGGGAACCTTAACCGCCCGCAGTCGTACCTGCTGTAGTGCCCACGGTCGTACCAGCCGTCGTACCAGCCGTAGTACCTGCTGTAGTGCCAACTGTTGTGCCTGGCGTTGGCGTCGCTGTTGGCACTGGCGCTGTTCGCACGTCTATGACCACCGTCGTTTTGATGCTAGTGGTCTGGGAATCTGCCGCCGTATAGGTGAATGAATCAACACCGATGTAATTGGCGACGGGATCATAAGTAAATGAACCGTTCGAGTTGAGTGCCAAACTGCCGTGTACGGGAGCATCGACCGCGACAGCGGTCAGCGAATCCCTTTCTTCGTCATGATCATTTCCAAGCACACCAATTCCCGATATCGACAGTTGAGTGTCCTGGTAAACCCAGTAGGAGTCCGCAATTGCCAGCGGCGGGGTGGTCGGAGTGGTATCCCACGACATCGGGCCAACAAGATTGAAGTTGGACGCCCACAGCGACAGATCGATCGCGTTTACGAAACCATCGGCGTTCAGGTCAACGGTATTCCCTGATCCATCTACCCGATTGGCCGGATTTGGCAATCCAGCGACAAATGCTGCAAGCAGCGCCGTCGCATCGGCACCGTCGATATCACCGTCGCCATCGGCATCACCGGCACGAAGCTCTGTAGCTCCAAGGGATAAGTCGGCAGTAGTTACCGATTGGGATGTCTTTGTCCTCGCTACGTATCCATCAGCTGACGTCGTGAATGTGAACGTGTCGGTCGCCAGTTGCTTCTTGAAGGCACCGCCCGAGCCGACTGATAGATTCGATGTTCCGGTCGAACTGCCCGTTCCAGTCAGGCTCACGCTCACATCACTCGGGTCTGAAACACCCTGCACCGTAGAAGTTCCGCTCACGTCTGCGATTGGATTTACGACGATCCCCACCGTCGACGATACCGTGTCCGTCCCATCATCGAGATCCCAGATGAACGAGTCGATCCCGTTGAAATCAGAATTTGGCGTGAATGTTCCCGACCCAGACGAACTGATCGAGACGCCGCCATAACTTGGTTGGCTATTGACAGAAAAGACGAGAGGATCAGTCTCAACATCCGTACCATTCAGGCTGATGTTGAATGATTCATCTTCGTCAATAGTGATTGATGACGCGCCTGGTACTGGTGGGTCGTTAACAGGATTCACGGTGATCGTAAACGTTTCACGAACGGTGGTATTACCGTCTGTTACGTCGAACGTTACCGAATCGACACCGTAGAAGTTAAGATCGGGATCGTAAGTGCCAGAGCCGTTGGCTGCCAGCGATAACGTGCCATTGTTCGGTGCTGTGACGACTGCGTAAGTCAAGGACTCCAAATCAACATCGGTCGTGGCCAGTGCAATTGCAAGATCGATATCCTCATTGGTGGAATCAGCCGTCAGACCCCCTGTAGGAGAATCATCAACAGCATTGATGGTTATATCGACGGTGACGACAGACGATTCTTGCCAGGGATCAACATCCTTGTACGTGAACGAATCAGAACCGTTGAAATTCGCGTCAGGTGTATATGTGAACGAGCCGGCCGAGTCTAACGAAAAGGCCGAAGCGTGCACCGGAGTTGCGACTATTTCAGAAGTGAACGCATCCGCATCATCGCTATCGTTTGCCAAAACACCCGGAGCCAAATCGGCCAGAACCCCGTCCTCATCAACCGTGTAGGAGTCGGCTACGGCTGCTGGAGCGGTCGGTGCCGTCAATTCAGCAAATCCGTAGCCCCATGTGTTGTCCGGTCCAGCAACACCTCGGTCAGCGGCACCGTCTTTCAAATATGTTGCTAACTCGATTGGAGTCATGGTCGGGAATCGCTGGAGAACCAGGGCGGCGAGGCCAGCGACGTGTGGAGATGCTTGGCTTGTGCCGGTAAATCCGCCTGCACCATAGGTCACAGAGTTGCCACGATCAGCACCGACAATGTCAGGCTTAACTCTATTGTCCGGGGTCGGGCCCCGTGAGCTATACGACTCAATAGAGATAGTGGAATCGTATGCGGTTGCACCAACTGTCAGCATTCCTTCATTCGCACTCTCGGCGGGGTTCATAATGCTTTGCCCGCTACCAAGATACTGCAAATCTTCGCCCGACCAGGAGTGCAACTGAACCCATGAAGGTTCAGGTCCAGAATTTAATAAGATTGCAAGATGGTAGGTATCACCGCCAAAAACTGTTACTTCAAGAAATTCTTTCGGCAATTGCCCAGCGACCCCTGTTTGAAGATCATCAGCACAATCTACTAAATCCAAACTCGAGGTATACAGGCATAAAGCAAGGTCAGTGTCAGCCGCGGTCCACGATGAGTCCCATCGAAGCTGTGCTTGAATCGTCTGTGTAAAACCTACGGAGATATTGTTCGTTTCGTCGACTCCAGAGAAATTAAGGAATCCGTCTGAATCTGAGTCGACCCAAGAACCGAACCAAGCATCTCCGTGTTCATTGCCAGCCGAATTGACCCATAGAATGCCATCAGATACAGCGCTGTCGACGGTGTTAAGTGGAGAAGTCGAAATAGGAGAAGTACCATCACCCGGGCCATCCCACGTCCAACCCGCTGAGAAGTTGATTACCTTCACCCCAACCGACGCCATCCAAGCCGCCGCGTCTGCAAGAGCCGCTGTGGTCGGTGGATTGGATATGTAGAGGTCCACCCCTGGTGCAACATCTACAAGAGCTTCCGCAACGGCAGTGCCGTGAACATTCCCAGACTCGCAATCCGATATGTTGTCAGTGAAAACCGAATTGCTGGTATAGCAATGCACACCCGCCGGTGTCGGGAGCTCGGATGGAGAAATTGAACTCCAACCGATGAATCCCACGTCGATAATTCCTACCTTGATTCCGGTACCGTCTAGTCCGACTGTGTTCCATGCTGGTGAGCCATGGACTGTGGTTCCTTCGGATGTGACAGCATCCACCTGTGCCGGCACGATGCGGTCAACTCTGAGAACACCAGGCATATACGAGAGTTGATGTGCAAATCTAATTGGTACTCGAGCTTCTACAACATCATCCATCCGGTTCAGGACTGTAGCGGTCTGACCGATTAATTCAAGGTCGACACTGTCCGCCGACTCGAACCAGATAGTCACATTTATGCTCGGATCAATGGCTTCAAGCTCGGAAAGCGCTGCAAACTCAATACGTTCATCAAGCACCCCAGTCGAATATGCCACCGACAGTGCTCGAATCGTTGACCCCACTTTGCGATACCTAAAGTCGTTTTTATCGATATCTGGCAGATGACTGGCATCAAGTTGCCGAACATTCGGATCATCCCCACCACCAGCCAACACACCGTCCGCCTGCGCCACGCTCGCATTGCCCGCCAGCAACACAATCACACCCGTTGAAACCGCGATCACCATCAAACCAGCTGTCGGAATATTAGGACCTCGGTAATACGCTGAGAGCACCGTTCCACCAGCAACAACCGCCACCACTGCAATCGCAGCAATCACGATCAAACTCGGACCACCACTGCCCCCGTCATCTCCAACCTCATCCAGCGACACAGGAACATCCGCATCCGAACTACCAACAGTCGGAGCAGGAGCTGAAACAGGAGTTGGCGAAGCACTCGAAGACCGATCGGTTCCGTCGGCAGGATCAGCCTCGTCATCACCACCCGTCGTCGAAGCCGGAACCTGCGTAGCAAGCGGTTGCGGAGCCGGTTGAGGATTCGTGTTCACAAACCCGTAAATGGCGAACAAACTAAATCCGCCAGCTTCGCCACTGAACGTAACCGTGCAAACGGCAACGTCGACCAATCGTTCGCACTGAGCCGATTCAGTAAACACCTCACCCGAATCAGAAACCTTCGTAATAGCTATCTCTTTGCCAGCAGCGACCATCGAGTCAAGCCACACAAGCGATACGTTCATCGTCACCGAGTTGTCGCCAAGATCGTCCTGCGTAATGCCCGATTTCTCGACCGACACAAAATAGGCAAGCTCGTCGTCCGCTTCGAGTACGAACGTCGTTCCAACCGCTTTTTCCAATTTAGAAGCGTCCGCAGAGTAAGTCGTAGTAAGACCTATATCAGCAGGCATGGCATCAAGGCCTACGGAGAACGAAACCCCAATGTCACCATACGAATTGGACGAACCCTCAAACGTACCGTCATCGCTCTTTTGTGGAGAATACTGCAGCACAGGGTTTGATATCTGAACGTCCAACGAGCCATCGGATGTTGAAACGGAGGCGTTACCGGCAATCATGATTTCGCTCGAAACGTGTATTTCGGCAGTACCCTTTTTGTCGACCACGCTCAGACTAAGCTGGCCCAGTACAACTTCGATCACTCCTAAAAGTTCTTCATCGGCAACCAATCCCTCAATGGGAATTCCGATGTTTAATCCCCCAGAATTAGACACGGCGGTCAAGGAATTCTGCTTGACCGTGACGTCTCTGCCGACAATGAGACTGAGATCATTCCCAAGCTTTGCGGACTCCTCATCCGAAGCCAATACTTTGGTTGATCGAGACTCTGCGGCTCTTTCTGCAGGAGTCGTCGCTGTTGGTTCGATACTTTGAGTCGGGACGACAGTATCGATTGCGATTACAGTTTTCTCTATAGTCGGGGTAGGAACCACGGCAACTTCGGGCAATGGTAGTGGTGACACAGGCCCGGCACCGGTGGTCGGGCTATTGCCAAGGCCAGTTGAGGCCTTGATTGTGAAGTGGTACGAGAGTGCAGGATCAAGATCTTCAAATGTGTAGGACAGTACTTCGCCGTCCACTCGCACAAGCTCGCCAGTCTTAAGATTTTGAATCGTATAGATATCTATTGGACGACCACTCGTATCATCTGGAACACCCCAAGAAAGAATTATGGAGTTAACACCAGGCACTGCAATAAAAGACGTTGGGACCGAGGGCGGTTCAAATCTCAAACCGGGAGGGGGATCAGCAGTGGTTTGAGTGGGAACTGGGGTCGCCGTAGGTGGGATGAAAAATGGAGGTGGTGACGATCCGGAAGTCGGAACTGGAGTAGGTGCAGCATTCTGCTGCTCAAAATCCAACGTATCGAAACCAGACAAACTCTTGGCTATTCCCGACTCATACAAACCGGTAGCTAGAGTTCCCGACTCCCTAAACGAAAACGTTCCCGTTCCCGACCCCGTACGGCGCGCCGTCAGAGTCAGCAATGCCCCACTGCTGCCCGACACTCCACCGGGCTTCGTGCAAATGAACGCCGAAGCCTGATCGTCAGAGGTACGTTTGGTCGAAGGCGAAACGAAACCGCCCGACAATAGTCCCGAACATTCAGCGTTAATCAGCTCAATAACCGAATCATCATGCTCAATCACGATCTGAGCAGTATCGGTTCCACCAAGAGTCAGTCCATCCGCGCAAACTTGGAAAACGAGATAATCTCCTGGGTCATCCAAATTAATCGAATCGAGCGGATCGCCAGTTTCGGTATAAAAACCAAATTGCTGCGAACCGTCACCGCATGCAGCAGCACCGGACACGATCGGTACAGTCCCAGATAGAAGACCACTTGCTCCAGTGGCAGCTGAAACCCACATGCCCTGAACACCCGTCGTAAACGTCGCAAGCAACGTAACGACCAGCAGCGCGAACACCCAGCGATACGCCACTTTCTGAAGTGGCATTATGAGCCTATTTATGGACGTTATGAACATAGCGGTCAGTTGGGCATATGACTTTGCCCGCTGCCAGCCCGATGATGATTGACGCGCCATCATACAGTAGACGATATGAATACATAGATTCTGACAGAACCACCGCCATCTTGTTACGCATGGATGTGGGGGTGGCGGTGCTGAAATGGCTCACAAGCACACGTGACACGGGTGTGATTGCTCACGGCCCTCACAGCGCGCTCCGCCCACAGGAGGCTACTTGGTAGCAGTGGCTGAGCTGGAGTGATGGGTTCTGTCAGAACTCAGTGCTCCAGCCGAAATAAGATCGACCTGAATACATCTTCGATCGCTGTATTTAAGCCGACAGCTCGGTCATTAGAGTCGACCACCTTGCTGTGAAAATCTGTCTTCGACTGGATGCTGATAGTTGTTTACCGTCGAGTGCCGGGACTCTCAGATAATTTCTAAACTCGTCGAACGCTGTGCAGAAACGGCTGGCTGACTCAAACTTGGCGAACCCAAGCATCGGATAATAACGTTGCTTGATAGGTCTGTGATTCTGCTCCATACGATTGTTCAAATACCGGTTGTGTCTGTGAGTTACTTTGCGACCGACGATCCAACGAATTGCCTTCGTGTAAGCCGGGTGTTTGTCTGTCGTCATGCGTAACGGCTTCTGCCCTGCACTATCGATCAGATGGCGTAAGAAACGTCGAGCCGCGTCTCTGTCTCGGTGCTCACTCAGCATCGAATCGAGCAGGTTTCCTTCTCGATCTATGGCTCGATAGAGATATCGCCAACGACCACTGACCTTGATGTATGTCTCGTCCAGATACCAGGAACGACCGTTCCTGCTACGACGTTTAGAGCGAAGATTCTCGCTGATCAACGGCGCAAATCGAAATTCCCGAATTTGTACCGTTTCGTAGCTGACTTCGAATCCTCGTTGTAAAAGTAGTTCGGCAACGTCACGGAATCCGAGCTTGGATCTCAGACGCCAGAGCACTGCCATCAACACGATGTCGTTCGGAAACTGGAGATCATTGAACGGTGTGCCTGGACGTTCGTTGAACCGCGTATTGCAGTCTCCGCAATTGAAAGTTCGATAGCCAAGCGAAGTTCGAAATTTTCTCTTGGAAACGGACTTAGATAAGCAATGTGGACAGGCCATGAATGGATCTTCTCAGCAAATGAGGAATGATGCGATTCTGCCCCGACGCTGAGTTCTGACAGAACCCCTTCGAGCTGATCAGCGGCATGCACCACCGGTTCTGTCAGAACCAAAATAAGTAACTCCCTCTTTTTGTGTTCACGTAAACGCATGGGATATTCACGGATCAGAAATGTGACAAATCTCCGAAGGCAATTAATGACAATCACATCACAGTATGAATCAGGTCGGTTATATCTCGTCTATGAGAAGGGTCGACATCACACATCATAAGGTGCAACAGGTCTGGGCTAACTTGGGGTGCCAATATTTGGTTTTATTGCAGCGGGCTGGATTTTTACTCGCTTCGGCAGAACCTGAATAGAGGATATGAAATGAAACTGAACATACAAACTAAACTACTCGCATCCGCAGGGGTGCTTTTGTTAGGGCTTCTCGCTATCGCTGTAGTTTCCACTTCACAGATCAGTCAAGTTGGTAATCAGGCCGACTTACTGTATTCCCAGAATTTACAAACAGAAACCAAGACCGGCATTCTGCGGCGCGACATGCTGCTGATGCGAGAGGCGATCCTCGAATACCCCATGGCGCCGGCCGAACGGCGCGGAGAGTCCGCCGACAAGCTGGCGAAGGCTGAGGAAGCGATCACAGCTGATATCGTGGATCTACGTACACAGCATTTGAACGACAAACAGATCGAGGCCCTGGCTAATACTGAAGTTGGAATCACTGCTTGGTACGCAGCTCGCGACAAGGGTGTGATCGGGAACGCCGACAATGGGAACGTCGATGCTGCTGCAAATGCGGCACTTTACGGAATTGGCGGACTTGCATTCGCTGATGCAATGGCAGCTATTGGTGCGTTTGCAACAGAAACCCGGACCGAGGCCCAGGCAGCGGCCGATTCTGCAGTTTCCACGGAGAGCAGTGCCAAAAAACTTATGTTTATCCTCACAGGTATTTCATTCGTAATTGGTCTGGGTGCATCGGTCTTCGTTGCACGTGGCATTTCCAATGGTGTGAAGAGTGTTTCCGCCGCAGCCGAAGTGCTTGCGGACGAGATTCTTCCGCAACTCGTTATGGTTACCGAGGCAGTTGCTTCTGGAGACCTCACGAAGAC
>JABMNN010000035.1 GCA_013204545.1 Chloroflexota bacterium
CCTATGCCAACGGCTGGTACACCGTCGAACGAACCCCTGAGAGCTTCGCAGAAGCAGCTCGTAAGGTAGTAGACAAAGGTTACCTCGGGATGAAGTTTGATCCGTTCGGCAACGGCGATATGGAACTTGAACGATCAGAATTCTTTCGGTCGCTAGATTTGATCGAAGCAGTGGCGAACGTTGCCGGGACACGTGCACAAATCATGATCGAAATGCACGGCCGGTTTGCGCCAGTGCAGGCTCGGGAAATCGCACGACATATCGAAAAGTACAATATAGGCTGGATCGAAGAGCCGGTACGACCCGGCGACATTCCTGCCCTGCAATCGGTTAGACAGCACACCTCACTGCCCATTGCCACCGGCGAACGGCTTTACGGTGCACCAGAATTCCGTGAGGTCTGGGGTTCGCAAGCGGTCGACGTCTTGCAGCCAGATATCACGCAGTCCGGCGGAATATTCGAGACTAAGAAGATTGCCTCAACAGCCGAAAGCTACTCGATCATGGTTGCACCGCACAACGTTGGTGGAATCGTATCGACAATGGCTGCGCTACACCTGTGTCTCACTCTGCGTAACGCCAAGATTCTTGAACACTTCAACGACTTCGCCGATCCGCATGTGAAGAAGGCAGGAACCGGCTACCCAGAGGTCGTCGATGGCTACTTCCCTGTACCCGACAAGCCGGGATGGGGCATCGAGATAGACGAAGACTTCATAAAGGCGAACCCGCCGAACTACACGGCAGACGGTGTGATAGCTGACCCCGGTTTGAACATGTTCGAGAACGCCAATTGGGCAAAGCGCGGCCAAGACGATTAAGTGCCGTTAATAGATACTCTTCAATAAGAGCATTGCGAGCGGATTTGGTCGCATCGTGCAGGGAGAACGTTTCTTGTGTCTTGCCCCTCAACTCCAGCGCGCCTAAACTTTCGCCAACTCTAGTTTTCGTAGATATATATGAGGAAAAGCATGGCGAAAATACTGACTCAGGATCAGATCGATACGTACAACCGAGATGGCTATCTCGTTGTTAGAGAGGTCTACACGCCAGCAGAAGTTCGTGAACTGCAAGAGGTGACTGACCAGTTCGTTGAAAAGTCGAGTGCGGTCTCGGATCACACCAACGTTTTCGATGTAGATATCAAAGCTGGCCACTCGCCAAAGACTCCCAAGCTTCGTCGGATCAAGAACCCTCACTTGCATCACGATGCATACAACAGGGCGATGCGAAATCCCAAATTGCTCGACATCATTGAGCAACTGATCGGTCCAGATATTCGCCACCACCACACCAAGCTCAACAACAAAGCCCCACATGGTGGTGCTCAGGTTGAATGGCACACCGACTGGGGCTTCTATCCAGCGAGCAACGATGACATTCTTGAAGTCGGAGTTGCCATCGACGCAATGACAGTCGAAAACGGCTGCCTGATGGTTATGGCCGGTTCCCACAAAGGCCCGGCTTACGACCATCACGAAAACGGCGTGTTTGTCGGTGCTGTCCAGATGACCGACGTTGACATGGACAAAGCTGGGCAAGTGTTGATGAATGAAGGCGATGTATCGCTTCACCATGTTCGAGCACTTCATGGATCGGAGCCAAACCTGTCGGCGAACTCCCGAAGGCTGCTTTTGATGGGCTATTCGGCAGCCGATGCATTCCCGCTAACTGGCTACGGTGATTGGGATAAATGGCAGTCGGACATGCTTCGAGGTGTCGGGCCTAACGTGCCTCGTTTCAATGGCGCACCCGTACGAATTGCCGAGCCAAAGCCCGCTGACAAAGGGTCGATATTCGAGATTCAAGAAGAGTTGAGCAAGTCTCACTTTAACGAAGTAAAAACAACCTGATCACTCCCTGATAATGGCAGGAAATGTCTCAACGTTTTGCGGTCGGCTGGAAGAAAAACGGAGCGAGTGAATGCGTGTTTCGGCTGGTGAATTCGAATACGAGTGGATGGGAGATTGGGCGCAACTACCTTCGACGGAAACGGTGGCTCGCGGCTGGTCACATCATGGAATGGCGTTTTCGAGTGAAGGTCAAATTGTTACCTTTCATCCCACCCAGTCACTAGTGGTAATTCTCACGACCGAGGGCAAGCTAGTTCGATCGTTCGAGATTCCGGTGATCGAAGCACATGGTTTAACACTCAGCACGCTCGGGTTCACTCAGTCGATATGGATCGCTGATAACGGGCGGAAGCGAAACCCCGACCACGAATACGAATACATGCCCGATCCGCTTCAGAGCAAAGTAGTGCGAGTGTCGATGGCTGGTCTCGTCGAAATGGAGCTGCACGAACCTGCAGTTTCGGGTTTACAAGGTGGACTCTTTTCTCCCACCAGCGTCATTGCTTTCGATGAGAATTTGGGTGGGAACGGTGATATCTGGGTAGCCGATGGTTATGGCAAAAGTCTTGTGTATCGATATAACTCGAACGGTGAGTATCTGCGTTCGATAGACGGCACTAGAGGTGCGGGGCATTTCGATTGCCCGCACTCACTGTGGATTGATACCCGTTCAAATACGCCCGAATTGCTGGTCGCAGATAGGGCAAATGGCCGTGTTCAGGTATTCGACATGGAAGGCGACTATATCCGCACCATTGGTGCGGGATACTTCGACCGACCGACCGTATTCGCTAGCTATGGCGAGAACCTACTCGTTGGTGAACTGAATGCTCGTGTGACGATTGTTGGGCCTAACGACGAGTTGGTCGGTTACGTCGGCGACAACACCCCCGTATCTGAAGAACCCGCATGGCCGAACGAACCGGACGAGAACGGAACACCTCGGCGCACTTCGCGTCTGGTTGAAGGACTGTTCAACAGTCCTCACGGGATAACTTCCGACGGCGACGGTAATATCTATGTCACCGAATGGCTTATTGGCGGTCGGTACACCAAGCTCTCACTAGTCGGATAGGGTCGGCATTGAGTTGACACCTTCGTCTGATCGATCCGAACCGACCCTTCCGAATTTGGTATGCAACAGCTCATCCATTGAGGCTGTGAAGGCTCGGCTATCTGAAACCAAAAACATTGATGAAGTCGACTTCAAAGGCTGGACTGGACTTCATTGGGCTTTGGTCCGCGAGCGTTCGGAAATTATCGTACTTCTTCTCGAATTGGGAGCCGACCCAAACCGTCCGACAGCAAGCGGTCGCATCCCGCTCAACATCGCCATGCGCAGCGGCCAGGCAAACGCTGTGAAGCTACTGCTAGCAGCAGGCGCCGATCCCAAGCAAGCCGACATCGATGGCAAAACACCCCTCATGGTCGGTAAGGTAGGGAAGTACCCCGACTTGGTGAAACTGTTGTCAATCTGATCTACTAATGAATAGAAGAACGGGCCGACGAATCAGCTCGCTCCACACGATCTCTCAGAAAACGTGACTGTGTCACCCAGCCCAGTTGCCGTACACCGGAAACTGGCTGGCGATGCTTTCAATGTAAGCAGGCATGTTCGACCGATTCGCAGTGAACCCTCACGTAGCCGCTTCGTCGTCGTCTTTGCGATCAATAACTTCCTCGTATTTTGGTGAGTCGATCACGGTTCCTGGCCAGATAGGGACACCTGCCCTAATCGCACTTTTTGCAATGACCGTCGCAGCGATTGGGGCGTTAATCGCGAAGAATAAAATCCCCGTTACAGCGCGTGTATCTGTCCCAACATCACGGAAATACACGGCGACGGCAACGAACACTATTCCTGCTCCAAATGCCACTGCCTTGGTCGAAGCCGAAAGCCGTGTTAGCAGATCAGGGAACCTGATAAGACTCAGCCCCGCAAGCAGTAGAAATAGAGCGCCAATGAGTATAAATATGCCGGCAAAAATATCAGTCATGTCGTTTCTGAACCTCCAGGAAAATCGAAAAGGCTACCGTCCCAAGGAATGTCACCAGCGCAACGATCAAACTCACATCAACTAATGCACTCTCTCCCGCTTCAATGGCTATGACACCAATTAGTCCAACGACTATCGCAGAAAGAACGTCAAGGGCAACGATGCGATCGTGAAGAGTGGGCCCGCGAACCAATCGCCACATAGTTGCGACACCGGCGAGAGAAAGCAAAACATACGCGATGTCGATAGAAATGCTCAGGAAATCAGAATTGCCACTCATCTGGTCACATCCAATAGACGTCGCTCGAATCCGCGTTTTAGTTCGGTTCTAACATCTTCCACATCGGCATCCCCGATATCAACCAAGTGCACATACAACGTCATCCGGTCTTCAGAGACCTCGATCGAGGTGGAACCCGGGGTCAGAGTTATCAGATTCGCCAACGCTGTAATCTCGAAGTCAGTCCTCGCACTCAGCGGTACAGCGATTATCGCCGGACGTAATTTGGTTCCGGGAAGAAGATGTATGACGACACGAAAATTGGCGAGGGTAAGTTCATAAGCGAAAAAGAAGATCAACGACGCAGCCTGTATCAGTTTGCGCGCGTATTTTGGCTTACCCGAAACGCCTTGCGTCATGGCCAATATGCCGTAACCGAGAACAAACCCCACAAGGAAGTTCTCGAAACTGAACATACCGGTCACCATAATCCACGCGAATGTCAGAACGAGGTTTACGAGGAGTCCGTTCATGATCGTGTACCCAATACTTTCTCGATGTATACAGATGGATCAATCAACGATTCGGCAGCGCGCGTCGTTAACTCGAATACTGGTTGTGCGACAAGACCCATTAACACGCTGAGTGTGATGAGAAATACTGCCGGTGCGTACAGCATCACACGTTCACGAGTACTAATCATAGGAAGCCTTCTTCCGGCATCTGTTTTTTGGAGAATCGGTGCCGGCTTCCAGAAAACTGCGTTCCAAATCTTTGTCATCGAATACATTGTCATCAGGCTCACAACCAGTGAGATTCCGATGATGACATATGCTTCTGCGTGAAAACCAGCACGGACCAACGCCAGCTTGCTAACAAATCCCGATGATGGTGGTAGTCCGGCTAGCGAAAGAGCAGGGATGGCGAACAGCAACGCCAGAACAGGTTTACTTCGGTACATACCGCCCATTTTGGTTAGTGACTCGGTTCCAGTTACTCGGAGCAAAATTCCACCTACGAAGAAAAGAGAAGTCTTTACGAGTATGTTGTGAGCCAAGAACATGATTGCTCCGGCGAGTGCAGCTGGCGTGAAAATGGCGAGTCCCATGAGCACGTATCCGATCTGGCTCACAATGTGGAACGAGAGCAATCTCCGAAAGTCATATTGAGCGACTGCGCCAAGTACGCCGACGACCATCGTGAAGGCAGCCAACACCATGATGAGCGTGTGTGTAAAACCCGTATCGTTCACGAAAACAAGTGTGAAGAGTCGTATCAGTGCGTACATTCCCACCTTTGTGAGTAGCCCGGAGAACAGTGCTGTCACGTCGACTGATGGCGTGTGGTACGACGCAGGCAACCAGAAGAAGAGCGGGAACGCAGCAGACTTAATACCGAATGAAACAAGGAATAGCATCGCAATCGCCGTAACCACTCCAGGGTTGTCGACTTCCTTGATCTTTATTGCGAGGTCAGCCATATTCAGAGTGCCAGTTACTGAATAGAGCAGCCCCGCACCCATCAGGAAAAATGCCGACGAGAGGAGGTTTATAGAGACATATTTGACCGCACCCTCGAGCCTTCGCTGATGACCACCGAGTGCCATCAACACAAACGAAGATATGAGCATCAGTTCAAACCAGACGAAAAGATTGAACACATCACCTGTCAGAAGTGCTCCACTAACGCCGACAAGCATTAGGTTCACTAACGGGTAATAGCCAAACCTTCTACGTCCGGCACGCACGGTCGTGAAAGAGAAAATTACAGCAGCGAGCGACACTATCCCCGTCAGTACCAGCATTATGGAACTGAAGAGATCGGCCACCATTACGATGCCGAATGGCGCAGGCCAGTCACCTAGGCTCGTAACTTGGATTCCGTGACGTTCTACAGCTACCAGAAGCGCCACACCTGCCGAAAGAATTACTAACGGACCTGCAAGCCCGGTTGCTTTTTGAAGAGACCGATTTCGTTGGAACAGCAGCGCAGCTATCGCTGCCAACATCGGTCCTAACAGTGGCGCCAACAGTAGAAGGTTCATAATCCAACGTTCGTTTCTGGATAACCTTCTCGTACTGGTTTAGGCGTGATGTCACGCCGAGCAACAGTCCCGCCGTCTGCAATGAGTAAGTCCGTAGAGGTCATATCGTCTAGGTTGTCCGATCCAACTTCTCGGTAGGCTCGATAGGCGAGCGTGATAAAGAACGCGAGCACCCCGAACCCGATCACAATCGCCGTAAGTACAAGCGCTTGTGGAGTGGGATCTGAAGCACTCTCCGGCAGCGTAGAAGCCCCCACTTCGATAAGAGGCACCCCGTCACGTGAGAGCCCGGCAACCGTAAAGATCAACAGATTCGTAGCATTTGTCAGCAGGCCAAGACCGACTATCAACTGGGCAAGCCGTTTCTGAAGTAACAAATAGAAACCTGCAGAAAACATGCCCCCCGCCAGCAATATGAGAATGATCTCCAATTCAGGCTCCTTCTTCTTCTGCAAGCCAAAGGATCGAGATCATCACCATTCCGGTCACAACAAGAAAGACACCTAGATCAAAAAGTAAAGGAGTGCCAAGTTTGACTCCACCACTTCCGATGCTGAGCTCGACCCAAACACCTGTCATGAGAGGACTGCCAGCGACGTAGCCCGGTAATGCACTCACCAAAGAAATCAAAAGACCCGTCCCGACCAATATTCTCGGATGTACCCGCACAAGTGCCCTCGCAGACTTGATGTCGAAAGCGAGAGCATGCAACGCAATGGCTGTTGCCACGACCAACCCTGCAATGAAGCCACCACCGGGCGCATCGTGACCACGCGCTAGCAGGAATACTGCGAACAGCAAAAGCAGCGGGATGAGCAACCTCGCTGTGGTCATCAACATGATCGAATTCATTGCGGGCCTTTCTTCGACGGTTTCAGACGCAGTAGAGCAATAACTCCGATTGCTGCCGCCGCAAGAACGGCAATTTCACCGAACGTGTCAAGAGCCCGAAAATCGACCAAAATCGTGTTCACTACGTTCAAGCCGTTTGCCTCGGATTTGCTGTTTGCCCTGAAGAATTCCGTTATCGAATCGACCGGCTTCGTTGCAACCGCACTCAGGGCTATAACCGATATAGCGGCTCCACCAGCCAACGCCACCATGGCATCACGCCAATGGACGCGATTGGAGGTTTCCGTTCCTGTCGTCGGTAAGAAGCGGAAAACAGAAACCAGTAAAATCACGGTCAGAGTTTCGACGAGAATCTGAGTCATTCCAAGATCCGGAGCGCCATAGAACACGAACAATGTTGAGATGCCGAACCCGGAAGCTCCTAGGGCAGCTACCGCCCGTAATCTGGAGTTGGTTAACGCAGCCATGACCGATGCGACCAACACACTGCCTGCTATCACGACTTCGTGAAAACGAATAACGATCGTCTCACCCGGCCATCTAAATGCTGCACCAGTGAACATTGCGGAAAATATCAGAACGGTTCCGAACAACACGACAATCGAAATATAGCGTGACAGTTGGCCGTTTTGAATCAACATTGTGAGTCTGACTGCGACTCGTAAAAACGACCTAATAATCCAGTTGAAAACACTGTCCCCGCCAAATCTCCAACCCAGATGTACTCGGTGGAAATTAGGTTGCAGCTTGTATGCAATCGCTCCAAGCCCGAACGTCAGCGAACTTAAAAGCAGGACCATGCCAAATCCTGGCCATAGTTCGAGTTTTGATTTAACCGTTGCACCGGCGATTGCGTTCACAGCGGGCCCTACTGTCTGTGACCCTATCCACGGAGAAGCGATACCGACTCCTAGTCCCAACAAAGCAAGCAGCATTGGTGGACCCCACAAGGTAAACGGCCCGTCGGTTGGTGCTTTCGCCTCGTATGTGGAGGAACCTGTAAATGGTCGGAATATCACCAACCCTACCACCACAAAGTGAAGTACCGAAACAACCACAGCGGCGAGAGAAAGTAGTACTACGAGACTACCCGCACTTAACGTCGCTGCGAAGAATGTCTCCTTGCCCAAATAACCGAAAAAAGGAGGCAGTCCTGCCATTGAAACTGCGGCAAGTGCAGCGGTTGCTGCAGTGAAAGGCATCGCCCTTCGCAAACCGCCTAGCCTAGAAATATCCCTTGTCCCGGTCTGTCTGTCCAACCCGCCAGCAATCATGAACAGAGCGCCTTTGTAGAACGCATGCGCCAGCATTAGTGTGACCGCAGCTTTGACAGCCGAATCATGACCAAGTCCAAGCAAGAAAACCATCGTGCCTAGCGAACTCACGGTCGAATAAGCCAGAATTCTTTTGAGGTCTTTCTCTCGCGTCGCCTGCCATGCCGCACCGAGCATCGTCACCCCGCCTACGGTAGCAAGCAGCGGTGTCCACAACCAGAGCTCATTTAGTGCTGGATGTAAACGAGCCAGCAAGAATATACCGGCTTTGACCATGGTCGCTGAATGTAGGTAAGCGCTAACTGGGGTCGGTGCCGACATTGCGTTAGGCAGCCAGAAATGGAATGGTGCCTGTGCAGATTTTGTGAATGCCCCGACCGCAATCAAAATTAGGGCTGGAATAGCGAGAGGGCTTTCATATATAACCTCAACCCGTTGCAGTATTTCGCTTATCTCCCAAGTACCCGCAGCAATGGCAAGCGCAACAAGTCCGGCGAGCAATGCCAGACCACCGGCTCCCGTGACAATCAATGCCTGTAGGGCAGAATCTCGCGACGACTCATAAGTGTTTTTGTGACCGATCAGTAGGTAGGAACTGATACTCGTGAGTTCCCAAAAAATGAACATCGTGATGATGTTGTCTGAAAGGGCAAGTCCCAGCATCGAAGCCATAAAAAGGAACAGGAACGCGTAAAACTTGCCGTTATCCTTTTCGCCGGCCATATAGGCGCGTGAATAAATTAGTACCAACACCCCCATGCCCAGTACCAATAGTGCGAACGTCAACGTCAGACCGTCGAGATACCAACTTGCGGCAATGTCCAGCCCCGGTATCCACGCAAGTGAATAGCCGAACGTCTCCCCCGCACTCACATCCTGCCATGCCAATGCCAGAACTACTGCGATGGCCGCAGGCACCAGTCCGAGTAAATATGGAGCACGGTCTCCGAAATACCTAACCGTGAGCGGAGCGATGGGCACTGTGCCAATCAAGACTATTACTGCAATGAATAGAGTAAGACTCAATACAAACGTTCCATTTCGGTCACCGACGTTTTGAAATGGGGCTCACCAAACATCTGAATCGCGTGTGTGCTCTTGGAATGCATGTCTCCAACTCGTATACGCCCCACTCGGGCAGAGTTCATCACATCTAAACTCTCTGATTTCATCGAACGATCATTCGAATTAGCTGTACTTTTCATCATTCTGAGACAGTGCCTGTAAGCAACATGGCGACTCGGTAGTAAATGAAAATTCCCAACAGCACATTGAACGGAAACGTCACGATTAGCGGAGGGGCAAGGTAAATTGCAGGACTCGCCTCAGGGATTGCTTTGGCAACCGCTGCCGGCGCCGCGATGTAGGAGGCGCTCGCTGCAAGAGTCCCGAGAACAACTGCAGCGCTGACCCCAAGTCCTGTCATATATCCAATTGACGTCGCCACGACACCCAGAATCAACGGTGTAAACACTGCAAATATGGTGAGTCGAATCCCATTGTTCTTGAGATCACCCAGTCGAGTGACCACCTTGAACCCCATGAGAACAAGAAACGCCAACAGAACCCAGCCGAATGGAACAATGAACATGCTCACAAATTGCGATCCACTGAACGCAAATCCAACAACAAGACCACCGAGAAGTAAGACACTCGGGCGACCAGTCAGAACCTCAATGCAGGTACGAAGCAAACTGTTAGCACCGCGTCTTTTGCCCGATAGTGTGATCGCAGTCAGGATTGCTGGTAACTCCATCGCTGCAGCCATAGCGATAGCGTAAGGGGGAATCGAATGGCCCATACGTTCCAGGAACGTAATCGCTATCGTAAAAGTGACAATCGATACCGAGCCATAATGAGCCGCAACTGCGGCTGCATTCACACGATTGAGGCCGATCCAACGCTCAAGCACTGGAAAGACCAAGAACGGTGTGATTGCCGACACCGCTATGGCCAACCCAACAGCTAGTGCCGCCTCGCCAGCTGTGGTGGTGGTAAGTGCCGCTCCACCTTTCAGTCCTATAGCAATCAGCAAATACCCACTAACAGCAACAAACATAGTTGCTGGTGCGTTAATCCTGAATTTGTGCAGCACTCTACTGAGGAATGTATCGATCGTGACATCGCGTTGAACTGGTATTGATATCGACTTTACCAATTTGGCTCTTTCATTTGGATCCCAACGTGAAAAAGGCTTCGACCACCGCCCAGAACTGAAGCGCTCATCTTGTGGTGGCAAGCTGTCATCCTCACGACTTGCCTCCTTCAAGCGAACTATCAGAAACGTGTGAGAGATTTTGGTCCGGTGGCATCCCTTCGGCTCCCTCGACTTCAGGTACCCCGTTCATCCTGGTGGCTATCAGGGACGCTGCGGCTGCCACGGCGAGTACCGATATGACGACCCCCAATGAGACAAGCCCGGGCATGTGATAGATGTCTTTCATCAACATCTTGGCACCAACAAATACAAGCACGATGGCAAGCCCAAATTTCAAATATACGAACTTGTGCATGATTCCCGACAACGCGAAATACAAAGACCTCAGACCCAGAATCGCCAGTGCATTTGCGGTAAAGACTATGAATGGTTCATCCGTTACCGCGAAAATCGCAGGTATCGAATCCACAGCGAACACCAAGTCTGTAGCCTCAACTGCCACCAACACAGTTAGCAAAGGAGTCGCCAGCAATTTGCCGTTCTTACGCGTGAAGAATTTTTGGCCGTCGTAGTCATCTGAAGTCGGAACGAACCGCTTGAATATCCGAACAACTGGGTTCCGGCTCGGGTCGGCCTTTGAATCATCGTGAAGTGCAATACGAATGCCACTGAAGATAAGAAATCCGCCGAAGATGAAGATGATCCAGCTGAAGCTAGCAAGTAGTGCAGCACCGGTAGCGATCAGAACTCCACGCATAATCAGGGCGCTAACAACACCCCAGAAAAGAACCCTGTACTGATACTCAGCGGGGACTTTGAAGAAGCTGAAAATCAATGCGAACACGAAGACGTTATCGATAGATAGCGACCATTCGATCATATAACCGGTCAGGAATTCAGTACCTGCCTGCGTCCCATGCCATGCGAATACCAGACCGCCGAACGCCATCGATATGGAAAACCAGATACCGCTCCACATCAATGCTTCACGAGGAGCTATTACTTTTGCTTTCCTATGAAATAGACCGAGATCCAGTGCCAACATTCCAATAAGGAAAACATTGAAAAAGATCCAAAACGAAATAGGAATATCCAAAACACGAATCCCCGTACTCAACCAAGCACTAAACGGCTTTTGATCGAATGTGATAACTAGTAGGTAAAAACTGACCTGACTGACTAAGAACAGCAATCAGGTCGCTACATCGGCAACTAGAAAGGTCTACTGGCGGATTCAGCCGAACGCATTCGGGGTGCATTCCGGACAATCAGGAATCCTGTGACGGTCTCTAGGGCAATGAACTCCGGAGAGACGCATGACATCAGGGCTTGGCGACCCTTCGAAATTAGTTCGTGACTTTCGACAATATCGAGTCTGCTTTTACGTGGACGCATTGACTTCGTCATTCGAGAGCATCTCTAAAAGTTCACTAACGGTGCGGTGCTGTTCAAGAGGATGACGTAGAGGAATTCCCTGTGCGACTACGTATCGGTTTTCTCTTCCGGCTTTCTCTATGCTGACGTATCCGGCATCTACCAACTCACGAATAATTCGGAGAACCGCTCTTTCAGTCACACCGACAAGCTGAGAAATCTCGCGAACCTTCACGCCGGGCGTTTTCCATATCGTAAGCAACACATGCGAATGGTTGGTCAGGAAAGTCCACGTTGTCGTTGTTTGAGCCAAGAACGTTACCCATGTCTGAATTATCATGTAACTAAATACATGAATGATATTACATGTAATAAATAGCCTGTGTCAATGAATTTCAATTAAGCCAACCTTAATCGGTTCTGCCAGAAATCAGGACTCAAGTCTCAGCACTTCTTCCGTTACCCGGACCACCTGAAAATCAATGAAAATCTGCTCTCCAGCTAAATCCTTCCTCACGGATAGAGAACTGGGAGTTCAAGCATTGAGCTAAATCACTGCCCATCCTCACGAGATGCTCAGATTTTTTGACCTTTCGCGCATTTAGTGCGCGCTAAAGTTTTGATGAACCCCCTCATACCCTTGTTCCGTCTGGGGGGATTTCAGCGGTGAGCTGGGCTGTCCCGCAGCAATCCCACACCGTGTGGTCATTGTGATTTGATGAGATCGAACCACAACACACAACGACGGAATGGTGGAGACTCTATGTCTGAGAAATATGATGTAGCGATCATCGGTGGTGGAGTAGTCGGAAGTGCAATAGCGCGTGAGTTGAGCCGCTACAACCTCAAGGTAACTGTACTCGAACGAGCAGCCGACGTTGCCCGCGGTACGAGCGGCAAGAACAGTGGCGTCGTTCATACGGGAATAAACGTTCCATACGGTTCCGTAAAGGCGAAATACAACGTCGCTGGCGCCAAAATGTTCGAACAATACTGTGCCGACCTCGATGTCCCGTTCAAACGCGTCGGCAAGGTAATCGTTGCACTCACCGAGGCTGAAGTTCCTGATCTTGCAGGGCTCAAGGCAAAGGGTGATGCAAACGGCGTTCCAGACCTCGAAATAATCGATCGAGCAACGCTCAAAAAAATGGAACCAAATATCGAAGGTGCAGGTGCACTCAACGTCCCAACTGCTGCAATCGCTTGTCCTTACTCACTGACCATCGCTCTAGCTGAATCGGCTGCTGCTGCTGGTGTTGAAATTAAGCTAAATTCTCCCGTCACGTCGATCACTGGTACCGAGGGCGCATTTGAAATCGAGACGCCAAACGAAACTGTCAGTGCTGGACTAATCATCAACTCAGCGGGTCTGAATTCCGACAAAATCGCCAGAATGGTCAATGTGCATCGTTGGCGAATATGGCCCTGCCGAGGTGAGTACATAATTCTCGACAAGCGAGTCGGTAATCTCATCAACAGCATGGTCTACCCGGTCCCGCCAAAAGGCGGCGGTGGTCTCGGAATCCATATAACGCCAACGACCGATGGCAACATTCTCCTCGGTCCATCTGCTGACTACACAGACGACGGTGATGACGTTCGAACGACCGCAAAGATTCGCCGTCAGCTATTGCGAGAAGCTGGAGAATTCTTGCCTGGTCTAACCCCTCGTGCTGTGATTACTGCCTACTCGGGAATGCGACCGAAATTGGTTCCATCCAAAGTGGGAGGATTCGGCGACTTTGTAATCGAAGAAGTGCCCGAAGCCCCCGGAGTCATGCAGTTAGTCGGAATTGAATCACCTGGTCTAACGGCATCTCCAGCAATCGCCGAACACGTCTCCAACTGGGTTCGAGAACGTATTCCTGCGACTTCAAATTCTGGTTTCCAAAATACATGGTCGTCTGTTCACAGAACTCGCGAGAAAACTTTAGCTGTAGTCGACAACCTGATCGCTGAAGACCCCAGCTACGGCGAGGTTGTCTGCCGATGTGAAATGGTCACAAAAGCCGAAATAGTCGACTCAATCAACAACAAACTTGGTGCTACATCACTCAATGCCATCAAATACCGCTCACGGGCGACGATGGGTCGCTGCCAGGGCGGCTTCTGTGGTCCTCGTATCGTTGATTTACTAATTGAAAACGGTAAGTCTCCCGAGTCGATCACCTTGAACGGCGGCAACTCATGGCTCTTCCTCGGAACTACGGAAGATCTGCGTGCCGAGAGCAAAGCCAAACGGGCGAAGCAAAAAGCCGATGCAGAAAAAGTGGAGGCAAAGTAATGGCAAGCCCAGAGATTGCTGATGTTGTCGTTATTGGCGGTGGCCCTGCAGGATTGGCGGCAGCAGCCGAAGCCAAAGGTGCTGGAGCCGACCGAGTGATTCTTCTTGAGCGCGCCGACCGAGTCGGCGGAATTTTGAACCAACAGGTTCACGATGGTTTTGGTACGAAAGTTTTCAAAGAGGCTCTAACAGGTCCCGAATACGCAGCGATCTACGAAGATCGAGTCAACGAACGCGGTGTCGAAACGTGGCTGAAGACCATCGTTACGGATCTCACAGCCGATCGTCTAATCACCGTTCGTAATGAAAAAGGTGTGCAGACGATTCTGGCAAAGTCAGTCGTGATTGCCACCGGTTGTCGAGAGCGAACTCGCGGCGCAATCGGAACAGCAGGCACTCGCCCCGCCGGTGTCTACACTGCTGGGTCGGTGCAGAATTATATGAATGTTCGCAATCTCGCCGTAGGGCGAAAGGTTGTGATATTAGGTTCTGGCGATATCGGGCTCATCATGGCTCGACGGTTGACGCTTGAAGGAGCGGAAGTCGTCTGCGTGGCCGAAATCCTCCCTCAGCCTAGCGGTATCGCCGGGAACATAGTCCGCTGCCTCGAAGATTTTGGAATCCCGTTGTACCTCAGTACCACGGTAGCCGAAATCCACGGCAAAGAGCGTGTCACCGGTGTCACGCTCGCAGAAGTCGGACCCAAAATGGGCGAAGTGAAAGGCTCACGACGATTCGTAGAATGCGACACACTGTTGCTGTCGGTCGGATTGATTCCTGAGACAGAACTTGCCGTAGGTGTAGGAATCACCATGCACCCAGCAACAAACGGTGCTGTGGTCGACGATTCCTTCCGAACGTCGATACCAGGAATATTCTCGTGCGGGAATGTGCTGCAGGTACACGACGTGGTCGATTTCGCCACTATGGAGTCAGAAAAAGCCGGAGTGGCAGCCGCAACATGGGCTATGACAGGGAAGCTTCCAAACCCTGTGATCAACATCAGTGCAGGAGCCGGGCTTAGATATGTGCTTCCTGCGACTATCAGCGGTGAAGACTCAGTCGATTTCACTATGCGCCCATGGAAAGAAGAACACGACAAATCAGTCGTATTCAAGAGCGGAGGTGAGGTTTTACGCCGACTCAAAATGCCTCACATGGAACCCGCAGGAATGATTCGTGTAAGGGTCGGTCTAGGGCGATTCAACAACGTTGTAAACAACGAGATCACAGCGGAGATTGAAGATTGAACTCCACAATAATTTGTATCGTCTGCCCAGTCAGTTGCCCCGTGGATGTTGAATGGACGCAGGAAGGCGGAGTAACCGGCATTAGGAATCATCTATGCAAGCTGGCGAACGAATATGTCTCGTCAGAGTTGTTTGATCCTCGTCGCACGGTTACAACCTCTATGCCAGTCGATGGTGGCGATTGGCCTCTGGTGAGCGTGCGGACGAATCCTCCTATCCCCAAAGACAGAATGCTTGAGGCGATGGACGAAATTACCGGTGTTCGAGTGCAGGCACCAATTCATGTCGGCGATGTTTTGATCGCAAACATACTTAATACAGGCTGCGATGTGATTGCCACGAGGAACGTGAAGATCGCTTGATCGCCATGCCAAAAAAATAAATATAAAGGGAGAAGGGAGATCAACATGGCGTTAAGTAAAATACTTGTGTCGTTGGATGGATCGGTGCTGGCTGAGAAAGCCGTTCCTATAGCAATGTCTCTCGCCCGGAGTTCAGGTGCCGAAATCTGTCTAATCACGGTCGCCGACGGCAAACCCGGTGATATGCCATACGACGATTCCGAGCTGTACCTCGAAGAAGTTTCATCCTCGCTTCGACACAGTGGATTCACTTCATGCTTTCATGTTGGAACTGGTTCTGCCGCCCATAGCATTGTCCAGACAGCTCACGACGAGGAGGTCGATCTCATCATCATGACGACCCGAGGTCGCTCTGGCATCACCCGCGGAATTCTCGGCAGCGTTACAGATGAAGTAATTTCAAAGTCCTTGATGCCCGTTTACGTTGTTCGGTCTGACAACGCAACGAATGCTGGTGAACAATCCGAATTCGGTGCAGGGACTATCGTGCCTCTCGATGGATCTGAACTAGCTGAGACGGCACTTGAAGAGGCGATTCTGTTGTCTCATTTATCGTTATCTCCGATCTATCTAGTGAGAGTGATTGAAGAGAGTTCCAGCGTCGAAACGCGAGATAGAGCCGGTGCTTATCTCGAACGGTTGTGTGGCCAATTGGCAGAACGAAAGATTCTCGCTATTCCCGAATTAATGACCGGACACCCCGGCATATCGATAATTCAATTTATGAACACGCGTCCGGGAAGTGTGGTGGTTCTGACAACTCGCGGCTCTGGCGGATTAACTCGCTGGATACGTGGAAGCGTCGCAGACTGGCTAATACACCGAGCACCGGGTCCGATCGTAGTCGTATCGCCAAAACACCAAGCGTTACTAGGCTCGGTAATTCACTAGGCACCTTGCTGTACGAAACTTCATCATTCCCTTCTCTGGCATCTTCCATCTTCCCGACAGGTTAGTATTCGTCATTCTCACAGCACGTCTGCCAGAGTCGCCGCGGCGTTCCGGTGATTCACTATTTTCAGAATCAAGATTGTTCAAAACCTGATGGATGTAGTTCGTTCGAATACTGCGAGCTTTTCAAAATGCGGGCGATATCGCTATTTGCTTACCCGTGAATTTGGGAGCGGGTCGACCTGTGTATTCGTGATGCTAAATCCGTCGACCGCTGATGCAGCACATGATGATCCAACGATTCGCCGGTGCATTGGGTTCGCAAAACGAGAAGGTTACGGACGACTCGAAGTCGTGAATCTCTATGGGTTTCGAACTTCAGAGCCTTCGGTGCTGTTTGTTACTTCAAATCCCGTTGGTGATGACAACGATTCGACCCTGTTGGAAGCCGTAAGTAGGGCAGGGCTAGTTATCGTTGCGTGGGGTAATCATGGTGCTACCGATCCTGAACGAGTACGTGCAGTAACGGAATTGATCAGTCGAACTGGAAAGGCGGTCAAGTGCTTCGGGTTTACTTCAATGAACCAGCCAAAGCACCCGCTGTACCTGCACTCGGAAACCGAATTGGCAACATTCTGCGTTCAGTGATTCCACCCACACCTACCTAACCCCAGTCCCTCGAATGAAACTCAGGAATCGACTCCGGAATAGGCGTGATGTTCTCGACTACGATGTTCATCGTCCCTTCGCGTCGAGATACTGTTCCTGTTGCCAGTAGCAGCGATTCTTTGATCTGTAGCTTGAAACGTTGGTACATAGTTGGCCAGATGATCAAAGGCGAATGACCAAACTCATCTTCCAACGTAATAAACACAGTTTTACCGTTCGGCTTTTGCCGTCGAATCACAAGACCCGCCACCGAAATCCGCTCGCCATTAGCGTAATTTCTTACTTCCTCGCTGCGAATTACGGTCGAAGGCAAATGCGGTCTGATCTTCGCCATCAAATGGCCCTCTGGATACACCCCCGTCGCCGAGTACTCTCCGATCATCCGATCCCAACCCGATTCGGCTGGCAGCGCGACCATGTCCTGCTCGACCGGCATTTCGAACGCCAACTGACGTGATCCATCCTTCTTCTCGCCGCGTGATCGGTAACGTAACCCCGACTCCCAGCGGAGATGACGTCGATCCGCAACCCTGGGCGGGTCACGGTCAGGATCGGCAATCTCGTCGAAATGATCGAGTGCGCCTGCTGCCGAGAGATAGTCGAGAACCTCTTGTTGCGTACCTGTTCTCATCATGAAATCGGCAAGACTTGAAAAGTCACCACTTTCGTCCCGAGCCTCAAGAATCGGAGCCGCCGTAGCCGCTCGCAGCTTCGCCACATGAGTCAACCCCATCCGCAATGCCCCATTTTCAATAATCGCTTTTCTACTGCTTCGATTTACGTCGGGACCAAGCACTTTGACCCCATGCCGAACAGCATCCTCTTTAAGCGTTTCGAGATTATAAAAACCCATCGGCTGATTGTTGAACAAGCCCACGAAAAACTCGAGAGGCCAGTAGTGCTTGATCCACGACATTTGGTACGCCGTCACGCCAAAAGCAAAAGCGTGAGCCTCTGGAAACTGATACATGCCGTGGAACTTACCGAACACTTTTTCAGCAGCATCAAGGGGAACACCTTTCGAAAGCGCACCCGTTATGAACTTGTCCTTCCAGTGGGCGATGTGACGTTCGTTGTTCCTGCGGGTGAACGCTCTACGCATCTGATCACCCTCTACGGCGCTCATACCACCGACATGCATCGCCAACTCGCCAAGTTGATCCTGATAAAGAGGCACACCGTAGGTTCGTCCTAATGCTGGCTCTTCCAGCGGATGATCAAACTTCCAATCGGGATCTTTGCCCATGTGGCGCCTTATTAGTAGAGTCACACCGTCGTTCACTCCAACACCCGGTCGAACTGCTCCCACCTCCCATGCCATCTCAGTTAGGTTGCGTGGACGAAGACGAGTGACCGTCTGCATCTGTGCAGCCGATTCGATCTGGAACACACCGATGGTGTCTGCATTGTGAATGTCGCTGTAGACGGCGTGATCTTCGAAATCGATCCGCGATATGTCGACTCTTTTTTCAGTCTGCTTGCGAATAAGTTCCAACGCCTCAGAAAGCTGAGACAACGCTCCGAGTGCAAGAAAGTCGATCTTCACGAATCCGGCGTCTTCCGAGGCATTTTTGTCCCACTGGCAGATGTATCGACCATCAATGGCACTGCGCTGAAGAGGCACTGTTTCCGACAGAGGGCGTGCTGAGAGGATCATCCCTCCGGGGTGCTGGGCAAGGTACTTCGGAAAGTGGTTTAGCTGCTGTGCTAGTTCGATGAGCATCTGCCATACAGGAGCATCGACTCGATCTCTGAACTCAGGAAGTTCGGCCATTTCCTTGGCTAAAGCCGGAATCGAACTGTGACCATCGAGCCGCTTGTTGAGTCGACCCAGGTCGTCTTCAGCAATGCCCAAAGCCTTGCCCAAGTCACGTACAGCTCCACGGATTTTGTATGTGGAAATCATTCCCGTAAGCACGGCGCGTTCATAACCCCAACGTTTGTGGATTCGCAGAATTAACTCGGTACGAATCTCGCGCGGAAAGTCGAGATCGATATCCGGTGGAGAGAGCTTTTCACCATCAGTGGTCTCTGGTAGAAAGCGATCAAGTCTGAGTTCGAACTGGAGCGGATCGATGTGCGATAAACCCGTGAGATATCCGATTAAAAGTGCCACCGAAGAACCGCGACCTCGACCCGGTGGATTTTCTTCGATCGGCAATCCCGGTTCTACAAGCCCGAGGTCTTCTTGCACTTCACGAGCGATTCTGATGATGTCGTAGTACTGCAACAAGAATCCAACAAGCCCGTGCTTTTCCAGTAACTCGAACTCTTTGTCGAGACGCGCCGTAACTTCGAACGTGACACTGCCGTACCGACGTACGGCTGCCTCTTCGCAAATCTTCCTGAGATAGCTCGATTCGGTGTGCCCCGGTGGCAGAAAATCGTAGGAAGGGAAATCATAAATGGCATCGGAAGTGAGATCGAATTCGCACCTATCGGCGATTTTTACCGTGTTCACAATGGCTTCCGGATGCTCACTGAACAACATGCTCATTTCGTTCGGAGATTTCAGAAAGAATTGATCGTTAGGTCGGCGTTCGCGATGGCTTGCTTCAAGTGATTTGTTGTGCTTGATCGCAACCAGTGAATCGTTCAGTCGATGACGATCACGAATGTGGTAATGAATGTTGTTTGTGGCGACGATCCCTACTTGTAGTTCTTTAGCAATTGCCGCCATGCTTCGGTTTCGTTGAACATCGCCCATCACGAGATTCTGCTGTAGCTCAAGGAAGAAATTTTCCTTGCCGAACACTTCGATGTACTTGCTTGCAGCACGTTGTGCTGAGACAAGGTCTCCGATCGTTACCAGAGACGATATTTCTCCCTTCCGACAACCAGACAGGCATATGACTCCCTCAGCGTGCTCGGCAAGGAGTGAGGGATCTAAATGCGGATCGTTCCGCTCTTCAGCATCGATGTGTGCGCGGGTAGTCAACAGCGAAATATTCCGATAACCGATGGTGCTTTCGGCAAGCAGGGTTATGTGAGGCCGTTCACTCGGTTTATGCTCTGTATCTGCTGGCTCATCTAAGCCGCGTGCGAGCGTGAGTTCTATACCGATAATCGGTTTTATACCGAGTTCTTTAGCTGCCTGCGCAAACTCCATAACCCCACTGACGTTGTCGTGATCGGTTATGGCCAGGGCATGAAGCCCTAACTGCTTGGCGGTGAGCAGCAAATCCCACGTTTCGGATGCCCCTTCTTGAAACGAGTAATTGCTATGAGCATGTAACTCCGCATACTCCGCGTTAATGACGCCTTTAATCCCATGCCCTCCGCTAATCCAACCAGCATGTGCCGGATTTCCGTCTCGACCGTTTATGGGAGATGCTTTCGACTTGGAAACTGCCTGTCCACGACGTGATTTTGTTTCATAGCGCGGGTCGATCGTCTCCCCACTGTCTATGGGGCGACCCGGAGATCCAACAACCTCCTTTGCAGGCAACACTTTTTCTATCTCTGAGAAATTATCCATAGTCTTGAAGCCCCACTCACGCGAGCGCGAGAGATGGCTCCAAAGAATGCTTCAAAAGCCCCCGAATCTCTAAGTGCCGACGTCACACATTCAGCCTTTAGAGATCAATAGTCGCTATTCACCGCAGTGACAACATGGTATTCCCATGCGGCATAAATGACTGGGAAAGCATGATGATGCATGTGATTGGTGTAACAGAGAGCAGAGTTCGCTCGACCCACTCATGAACTGATCAATTGGGACTATAGATGCATCGGTTCAATCCTGATGCAAATGGATAAGCCTGACGAAGAGAAAATATTGGCATCTGTCGATCCGTCGGCTTGAATAACTAATGAGCAGTACCAATCAAGAGAACGACGCCGATGGCAATGTATTTGTCGACTCCAGTGTCGAGGCGAACCCCCTAAAGCCTTTTCAACTGGTGGAGCATCGGACCTCTGGTAGATTCATCGCAGTTGAAGGTATGGACGGTTGCGGAAAGACCACCATAATTCGGAAATTGTGCCGTCAACTTGAATCAGATGGCTACGATGTCGTGCGAATACGAGTACCAACCAATCTAATGAGGAAATCCTGGATGTTCCAGATGTTTCTCAAACAGAACCGGCGCTCAGAAGTCGATCCTCTGGCATTTGAAGTCGCATATATGGCCGATAAACTTCACTTGAGCCAGAACGTTATTTTGCCTGCTCTTGAGCAGGGTAAAATCGTCGTTACCGATCGTTATTTACTGTCCTCGATTGGCTCTTTGCTGATCCGGGCGCCAGAGTTAGCCGTTGTTGTTAAAGACGCTGTATATAACCGTTCATGGTTTCGTGATCTGGCAGAAATGTTGATCCGACCAGACGTTTCTTTTTACTTGCATGCCGATGCCGAAGTAGCTGTCGACCGAATACTGAAGCGTCGAAATGAACGCGCCTTTGGTATTGATATTGAACCAAATGCATATCAGCAACTCCTGAACGAAGGCGTAAACATCGCCCATGCCAATGGCATGCATGTCTTTGACACCACTCACTCGGATGTAACAGAAACTTTCGATCAACTCCGCCCTCATCTTGCCGAGACCTTGAGATGGTAGTTGCTGGTCGCATCTGAACCCCGTAACTTGATGGCCGAATTCAAATATTGAACGTCAGCTAAGTATTTTGACCTACTATCCGCTGGCGATTCAGAGTTTCAACTTGAACAATTGATCAACAGGCGGATTCCGTTTTCAGACTTACCACGCTACATTGTTTCTGATCAATGCAATTCGAATATCGGTAAATCAGTAGTGAATTTCACCTAGCTCTTAACCCGCTTGTCGGAACCAGTTGTTAGCGATCAAATCGAGGTAGATAGTCAATTTCTGGCCGTTACCAACTCGCAGCACATAGTAGAGCCTTGCTATCTCCTCTTCAGGTCCGCGCCACCATGCATCGTTCACTTTCCAAAGATTTTCAATCTCAAGAACATTCATCCACTTCCCGTCAGAAAGTAATGCCTTAGGCGCTTCTCTTGGAACGACGTGATTTTTGTGATTCGCTGAGTGAAACGCAGAATTAAACCCACCCACGTTCGGCTGGCTCAGAACATGCTCCATCCCCCTCTCCCTACTAGGGAGAGGGTTGGGGTGTGGGTCAGTACGTTCAAGCTCTTCAACGATCTTGAACAACACTCCTTCAAGGTTTTCGAATACTTCGTTGTTCCAGAACCGAACGACTCGATAACCGTGATTTTCTAGGTCTCGCTGCCTTTTTAAGTCAGCGTCCTGTTGTGTCGCATGATGTCCACCATCTAGTTCCACAATCAACTTCGCTGACCGGCAGCAAAAATCTACAATGTACGGACCAATTGGATGTTGTCGAGTGAACTTATATTTCTCAATTTGAGTTTTTCGTAGGTGCTTCCAGAGCATATGCTCTGCCGGAGTTGCATTCTGCCGGAGTTCACTGGCGCGCCGTTTTGTTACGAGGGGTAGACGATTGAACCCACCCTCTAACTCCCTCCCTTGAAGGAAGGGAGGACTGGTTTGTGAGTTTCGCTGGTTCTGCCCCCCAACCCTACTAGGGAAAGGGTTGGGGGGTGGGTTAGTACGTTGCACACGACGGGCACGTGGTGAACCGATAGCAGGTGGAACTTGAATCGATATCGGGTTCCCGTTTGAATCAGTGCGCACTTGAACAGCTCGCGGCGCGTTGAGCGGCTTGATCCCCCCCGAATGACCAGAGTGACCAGCATGAGTAACATCTGTGCTAGCCAATCTTCTCTGCCTCCTCGCCCCCACTGCTGCTCATTTGAACCAGTGCGTATCTCCGTTCCGGAATTCTCGACCACGGCTCGAGCTCTCTTACCTGATAAATCGGCGGCGAAACCCTAAGACGAGATCGAAGCTGGCTAATCGTCTCTTGTAAATCGGTATCTCGCTTCACCTCTTTCCACATCGATTCCTGCCGACCCGCCTCACCAGTAATACCCGAAAGCGTAAGACGCATATCTTCGAGCGGTCCTGGAATCACAGCCATATCGAGCTTAGATTTGATAGCAAATAAAGCCTGATTTTTGTTACCAGCCGGATCCTTAAATGCCACCCTCATAGTCCACGGAGCATGCTGGAAAACCTGCGACTGAATATTCGCCTGCCGTGCAAAACGCCGTGAAAACTGCGAACGTCCATACGCACGACCAAGCAAGCTCTCAATAGCTGGAACGATAGTCGCTATGCTCGCTGTCGGGTCAGGAAAGTCGAGGTGCTCCGATACCCCCAGTACGCTGCGTTTAGGTACAAGCGGGCGGTTATCTATGCCGTGCGCCAAATCCCACGCCGTACCGCCCGCCCGCCCGAACTGCGCCTCCATCGGACCCCGTGGAATATCGGCTACATGCCCCATAGTCGTCAATCCAAAAGCATGAAACCTCTTAATCAGTGAATATGGAACCGGAAGTGAATCAACAGGAAATCTATCGAGGAACTTACCCGGATCCCCCGTTACTTTTCTACCGCTGTTCGAACGACTCAAAAGTGAAGCAGCATAAGCAAGCCATTTATTATTGCCAACACCAATACGTAGATCGAAACCATCAACAGCGCCCGCAAGCAACCGCACTACATGCGCATCATCGCCATAAAGCCCTTCGAGCCCCCAGATACCAACATAAGCCAGCCCCGGAGCAGTCGCCTCAATATCGGGAACAAGGCGCTCAAGGTTCTCGATAATCTCATCAAACACCAGCGCGTAAAGCGGTATATTGGCCTCGATTATGAGAACGCCTCGGTGACGTGACGCCGCTTCAGTAAGCGGCATTCCGGGCATCACGTCGGTCAGGTCGGGCGATGCTGCAAGAACCACACGCGCTGAAAGTGAATCGCTAGCTTTCGACCCCGATCCCGATCCGCTCGGCATGCTTGTTAGCTCTTCAACAAGGTCGAGTGCCTTACCCGCGACTATCGCTGAACGATCGTGCAGTTCTGGCTTTCTCGCCACTTCCACCTGCCACGGAAAGTTCGGCACCCGCAAACAAGCGAGTGCTTTAGAAGATGTAAGTCTGGAAGTTTCTTTTAGAGTCATTTATGGCGCGTTACGTGATCTAGGGTGAAGCCAAAATTAGGCTAATAAAATCAACCAGCGTCACTAAAAAATGACCACCGTGCTTGAAACGAACCGGGTTCGCCTACTACCCCAACCGACCTAGCTTTTTTTAGTGCTTTTCAAGAAGCCAATATCGGTTGGAAAACCAATAATAGAACATCTGTTCTAAAAAGCAATAGGAACTGTCACTGTGTTTAGGCGCATGGCGCGCCATGCCGCGGCGAAGCAGTCAGGCCGTTCCTGGAAACTTGGATTCTGGCAAGAAAATTGATCTTGCACAAAAAAGGTATGAATCCAGACAAGTGAACAAATTAAGGCTCCCTTGTCTCTCGACGAGATGCCTGGACGCATCGGCGTATCGACCAAACACGTCTTAAAAGCAAAGACCCGAGCTTTACGCCCGGGCCATGCTTCGGAGGAACTTTGCCGCCAGACTAACTTAGGCGGACTTTCGAACATTGAGCAAAAGCGCAGCAACAGCAGAAGCAGCTACTGCGCCTGCGATGAACTTTTTCATAGCCATGTACCTGTCCTCCGCTTACCCACTCATCTCGGGAAGTTGGTGAGACGAGTGATGTTTGTTGTTTACGACTTCAATTATTGGATGCGCAACATTACAAAACGATTACAACTAGCTGTGAATTTCCTGTGAATCGGAAGGATTATGTAATGCGTACCGAGCGGAGCAATGGGACTAGTGCGAGGGCAGCGAACGCGCCACAGCAAATACACCTCACATCGTGATAACAATCTTGCCCTTAACGTGCCCGTCCATGAAATAGCGAAACGCATCGGGGGTTTCGTTCAGCGGATACACCCGATCAACAAAAAGTTTGACCTTCCCATCCTCGAATAATTCGATGATGTATTCCGAACCCTCGTTCGGCTTCGCCCCGGATGTGCCAATTTTCTTATTCCAAAATATTGAAATCAACGGTCCGAGAAACACGGCTTGGAAAAACCGAACCAGCGACCCTCCGATTACACCGTAGGCTCCACCGGGATTCAAAGTGCGCCTGTAAGCAAACAGTGAACGATGCGCAGCAACATCAATAATCAGATCATAACGCTGCCCGTTTTTGGTGAAATCTTCCTTCGTGTAGTCGATGACATGGTCGGCACCTAACGAACGCATCAAGTCCAATTTCTCTGTGCTGTCCACGCCGGTAACCTCAGCCCCAAGGTGCTTGGCAATCTGCACAACAAACATACCCACACCACCGCCAGCGCCATTCATCAGCACCTTTTGACCCGGTTGGATATCACCGTTCTGACGAATGGCTCCAAGCGCAAGCGCCGCCACCTGCGGAATAGCCGATGCTTCCTCGAACGACATACTCGCTGGCTTTAGCGACATCGAAGTTTCACGGGCACATACATACTCAGCAAACCCGCCCCAACCAAGCGAGACAAAACGTTTACTTACTTCACCAAACACCTCATCGCCCGATTTGAGCTTCTCGACGTTATCGCCAACCGCCTCAACCGTTCCTGCCACATCAGTCCCCAAAATGTGTTTTCTTGGTTTAAATAAACCCGCCGCAAGAGCCGCAAGAGGCCAGCCTTTGAGCAGATCCACATCATACGAATTTATGGAAGTCGCGTGAATTTTGATCAGGACTTCATCGTCCTTAGGGATCGGCTTATCGACATCTTCAAGATGAAGAACATCGGGTGAACCGTATTTGCGGTAAACGATAGCTTTCATTGGGATTTCCTTAGCCGTCCACGTCTTTTACGTTGATAACGATTTTTCCGCACTGTTGCGATTCCCCAAAATATCTAAATGCTTCTGACGTTTCGCTCAACGGGTAGGTTTTATCGATGATCGGCTTGACTTTACCTGCCTCAAAAAGCTCTATAAAAAAGTCCATATCTTTGTTCGGCTTAAGCAATACCAACCCCAAGCTCTTGCTACTGAACAACGAAACAATTGGCCCAAGAAATATCACCTGAAAAATCCGAGATGTCGCTCCCCCGAGCACGCCGTAAACACCCCCATCGTTCAAGGCACGTCTGTAGTCGAAAACCGAGTGATGCGCGGCGTTGTCATTAATCAGGTCGTATCGCTGCCCATTCTTTGTGAAATCTTCTTCGGCGTAATCAATCACATGATCAACGCCAATCGCACGCATCATGTCTAGCTTCCTTGCGCTGTCGACCCCCGTAACTTCAGCCCCAAACGATTTAGCAATTTGGATAGCAAACGAACCAGCTCCGCCACCTCCACCATTAATTAAAACCTTTTGTCCGGGTTGAATCTGCTTTTTATTCCGAAGACCCTGCATGGCTAGAGCCGATGCTTGAGGAACGGATGCGGCCTGCTCGAAAGTCATGCTGGCGGGTTTCAGAGATAAGGCATTTTCATGAGCGCACACATACTCGGCGAAACCGCCAAATCCCGACCCCGACAAGTCACCGAACACTTCGTCGCCCTGCTGAAATTGCGTTACTCCACTACCAACCGCTTCAACCTTCCCCGCAACGTCACACCCGAGAATCATGTGTTTCGGTTTTAGAACTTTCGGAAGCCGATTTACAAAGGGTTTGCCCCTGAGTAGACCCCAGTCCCAATCATTTATCGAGGCAGCATGAACACTAACCAGCACCTCATTGTCTTTAGGAACCGGCTTATCGACATCTTCCATATGAAGAACATCGGATAAACCGAACTTGCGGTAGACGATCGCTTTCACCGGACTCTCCTTCACCCATAAATACTCACTTGAACATAGCCCTGCAACCTAAACCAGCACAAGACCACTGCCCGTGAGGAATAACCCCCGAACCTAAACAAGCGGGATAAAAAAACCTGTGGCGTCCAGACACGCAAGATATATCGTCATCAACTGTCCTCAGGCATCTCCACCTGAGTTGATAACTAATAAGAGGGATGATCTGCAGCGTTACACGTGCGCATTCCCGTTGTAGTCTGAATCCTTGTCATCTCGGCAGCATTCACTGTCGTCAGCATGCAATCTCGCTGAGTGATGGACTCAGCGAACAGTAGCGAAATACGAACAGACCAAATGAGAAGCTCCCAACTATTCGGAAAAACACTTCGCCAGGCACCTGCAGATGCCGAAAACATCAGCCACAAGCTGTTGGTTCGAGCCGGGTTCATCCAGCAGATCGCAGCCGGCATATTTAGCCTTCAGCCACTGGGTAACCGCTCAATCACGAAAATTCGCAACATCATCCGAGAAGAGATGGATCGAGTAGGTGGACAAGAAATCAACATGCCTGTGGTTCAGCCACGAAGCCTGTGGGAAGAATCGGGCAGGGCAGACACATTCGTACCACCACTGGCAAGATTTCAAGACAAGCGCGAACGCGACATGGTGATTGCGCCAACGCATGAAGAAACAGCCACGGTAATGGCGCGTGCTGGAGTAACCAGCTACCGCGATTTACCGTTCACGATTTACCAAATCCAAACGAAATTCCGTGACGAGACACGTCCACGTGGTGGTCTGCTTCGAGTACGAGAATTCGAAATGAAAGATGCCTACTCGTTCGATGCCGATGAAGAAGGAATGGACCGCAGCTTTCAGGCAATGGTTACCGCCTACAAACGGATATTCAAACGGTGCGGACTCGATGTTGTAATGGTCGAAGCTGATTCTGGTGGAATCGGCGGTAAAGACTCGAACGAATTTGTGCTACTCACTGAAAGTGGTGAAGACACAATCCTAATGTCGACCGAAAGCGACTACGCCGCTAACGGTGAGAAAGCGTCATTCATCAAGAAGGCATTCCCAATCGGTGAGCTTGGCGAAGTAGAAGAATTCGCAACTCCAAATATCAAAACTATTGAAGAACTGGCAAAAGCCGAAGACGTTTCAAAATCGAAGACCGCTAAAGCCGTCTTCTACAGCGTCAATGACGAGATAGTCGTCGTAACCATTCGTGGTGATTACGACGTCAACGAAACCAAACTTCGCAATGTTCTCGGTGGCGCTGAACCTCGTCTGGCAACACCTGAAGAAGTGAAGGCAGCGGGTCTTGTTTCGGGCTCGGCATCAGCGGTTGGGCTAACCGGTATGAAGAGCGTAGTCGACGATTCAATCACAATGGGATCGAACTATCTCGCTGGCGCAAACAAAGAGGGATTCCACCTTCGTAACGTCAACCTTGATCGTGACTTCAAAGCCGATATTATTGCTGATATTGCTGAAGCCAAGAAGGGGTATCTCTCACCCGACGGCAAAGGAAAACTTGTTGCCAAACGAGGTATAGAAGTCGGGCACGTATTCAAACTAGGCACTGTTTACTCATCGAAAATGGGAGCCAACTTCACCGATGAAGACGGTGAGCAGAAGGATGTCATGATGGGGTGTTACGGCATCGGCGTCGGTCGATTATTGGCAGCCGCCGTTGAATCGAACAACGACGATTTCGGCATGGTTCTACCGCAGGCGATCGCTCCTTACGCTGTCTACCTTGCCGGATTAAACCTGAACGATAGCGATATTTCTGACAAGGCTGAACAGCTTTACGAAGCGTTACAGAGCGCCGGATACGATGTACTGTTTGACGATCGCGATATCCCTGCAGGCGTGAAGTTCAAAGATGCCGATCTCATTGGCATCCCCGTGCGGATAGTAATCAGCTCCCGAAGCCTTGAAAATGGTGGCGTGGAAGTAAAAGCACGAACCAGCAAAGATTCGGAGATCGTTGCGGAATCCGACGTGCTAACGAGCGTGAAAAAACTGCTCGTCTAGAGATAGCTGCGTACTACGGCCGGTTCATCACCAAACGTTCCGAACAGTGTGCGTAACTAGATGGGTCTTCTTCTCTTGAACCCGGCTCTGTGACATTCCAGACTGACCCCATCATTCTGAGAAATGTTGCTTCCAACAAACGCTACAACGACTGCTAGATGTTTATTTTGAGAGTTAGAATTCATTGTCAGGTAATTAAACCTATAGGTAACAAAGCCGAATACGTGGTAAACTAAACCTAGTGGGGCTCAGAAATTTCAAGAGCTTGACATTGAGAAGTGGGCATCGCCCGCTTTTTTTGTGTCTTTCAATAGTGCGAACCGGAGGAATGGGTTGAAGAGTGATCTGCTGATAGCGGTTACCCAACTCGCTGCAGAACGTAATCTGCCACAGCCAATCGTAGTGAAGGCTGTGGAGGCTGCGCTCGCGGCTGCTTACAAGCGCGATCCTGCCGCTCAAGGGCAAGACGTGATTGTCGAGGTGGATCCGGAAGATGGTGAAGTCGTCGTTCGCACTGTTCGTCACGTGGTCGAAGAAGTCGAAGACGCACTGATGGAATTGACCGCCGCCGATGCACAGGAACTCCAAGCTGGAGCTGTGGTTGGCGACATCATCGAAACCGGCCAACTTGAATACAACCCCGGTCGAATCGCAGCACAAACTGCCAAGCAGGTCGTTATGCAACGACTTCGCGAGGCCGAGCGCGATATCGTATTTGAAGAATTCATCGACAAAGAAGGTGAAGTACTCACCGCTACTATTCAGCGAGTTGAGTCTCGCTGGGTCACTGTCGACCTCGGCAAGGCTGAGGCAGTTATGCCGCCCGCCGAACAGTCACCACTTGAGCGATACCGCCCAGGTCAACAACTCAAGTTCTTTGTTGTTCAGGTCGGTCGAACAATTCGCGGACCTGAAATTGTCGTGTCACGAACTCACCCAGATCTACTACGTCGATTATTCGAAGTAGAAGTTCCGGAAATATTCAGTGGTGTGGTCGAAATCAAAGCGATCGCACGTGAGCCCGGCGCACGATCCAAGGTAGCTGTTTCATCGACCCAAGAGGGCGTAGACGCTGTCGGTGCCTGTGTCGGACTTCGTGGGATTCGTATTCAGAACGTCGTGAACGAACTACTTGGTGAAAAGATCGACGTAATTGAATGGGATGAAGATCCTGCCAAGTTCATCTCAAATTCTCTCAGTCCGGCTGTAGCAGATCGAGTCGAACTAAACGAAAAAGATCAAACAGCCACGGTTCTTGTTCCCGATCGCCAACTATCGCTAGCAATTGGTCGCGAAGGTCAGAACGCGCGCCTTGCTGCAAAGTTGACCAACTGGCGAATCGATATTCAGGGCACGAGTCAGGCTGTTATAGAAGAACCTGTGGTTCCTGAAATACCTGTTGTAGATCAGGTAGATGCTGTAACGAACGTTCCAGAGGTTGCGGTTGAAACTGCCGCACCAGCAACTGAACTCGTTGCGGCAGAAAACTCAGCTCCGGCTGCCAGCGTAGTAGAAGCACCTGCTGTCATTAACGCTAAGCCAAAAACTGAATCTGAAAAGCCCAAGATAGATGAAGCGGCAGCGAAGGCTGCAGCTGATGCCGAGCTACTCGCACTTGAAGCCGAACTTGCTGAACTAGAGCTAGAAGAACAAGAGCGCAAAGAAGCCGAAAAAGCGGAAGCTCTTGATGTCAACTCCGATGACTTATGGCAGGTGGGTGGTACTCCGAGTCCACAGTCCAGCAAGGACACTGGTGGGATTCGATTTGCCGAAGATATTGCAGGGTTCCGTGAGACCGACGCTGGGCGACGTGGTGGTCGCCGAGGTGGAAGTAGTGCACGGAACCGCCGACGTTAGTTTCTGACACACGGAAAGGGTGAGATGAGTCAAAAAAAAAGGCACATCCCAACTCGCACCTGTGTTGTGTGCCGAGAAAAACGGCAGCGAAGTGATCTTCTTAGAATAGTCAGAACGACCGACGGGAAGATCGAGTTTGATAGGACCGGACGTGTGGACGGTCGAGGAGCGTACGTTTGTGAGGATTCCGATCATTGGGGAGCCAGTAACCGAGGTGAAGGCATCAATAGAGGTAGACTTAAGCACGCACTCAAAGCTGAAATCGATGATTCAACAGTGAAACTGCTTAGCGAAGCGATGAAATCGCACAAAGCTAAGTAGTCGAACTAAAAGGGAACGAACTGGTATATGGCACAACGTAGCGGACAACGTAGCTTCAAAGGCCGATCTAATCGGAAGAATCGTTCGGATCGTCCTGGTGGGTTCACCGGACCACGTTCCGTCGTGGAAGACAAGACCCCGCGGTCACCTGTCGCGCTGCCAGCGCAGAGCACAGTTGGCGAACTCGCCCTGATCCTTGAAATGTCGAATGTCGACACAATCAAAGCCCTAATGCGTATCGGCGTGATGGCCACGGTTAAAGAAACAGTTGAATTTGAA
>JABMNN010000036.1 GCA_013204545.1 Chloroflexota bacterium
CTTCAAAGCGTATGGGTTGATTTCCAACCCCAATCCTGGGCGATCCGCAAACGGCTTCCACGTACCGTCATCCCCATAAGGTGGCACTTCGGCCCACCAAACGCCATTACTCTGCTCTTCCGCACCCAACACCTCAACAACCTTCAAATTTGGTGTCGCCATCGCACAGTGCAAGTGAACGAGAGACACAGCGTGAGGAGCGACAGGTAAGTTGAACGCGTCGGCCATCGCAGCGACCTTCATCCATTCCGTGATTCCAGTAACTCGATGAACGTCCGGTTGAACGATATCTACAGCACCTGCGACCAACAGGTCTCTGAAACCGTACTTCGTGTACTCGTGCTCGCCCGTCGCGACCGGAATTGTCGTCGCCTGAGAAACCTGAGCTAATCCCGGAATATCGTCAGCCAACACAGGTTCCTCAAACCATGCAACGTCAAACTGCTCAAAGATCTTCGACATCTTTATCGCTTGCTTGGCGTAGTAGCCGTTGTTGGCATCGACATAAATCTCAACATCATCGCCAACCGCATCCCGAACTGCCGAGAGTCGTTCGATGTCTTCACGCTCAGACTGACCGAAGTCTTTTGCAACTTTCATCTTCACTCGCGGGATTCCGCGTTCTACATAAGACACCTGTTCAGCAACAAGTTCATCTTCTGAATAGTTAGTCCAGCCGCCTGATCCATAAATCGGAACACTTTCGTGTGCAGGACCCAACAACCGATAGATCGGCTGATTCAGAACCTTTCCTTTGAGATCCCATAGGGCAATATCGATCGCGGCGATCGCCTGAAATGCCAGACCCTTTCGCCCAAAGCCACGTACTCGCCAGTACATGTCCTGCCAGAGCTTCTCGATCATGAACGGGTCTTGCCCAATCAACACCCCGCTCAAACTGTCATGAATAACCGCCTGAATCGCCCGCTGACCCGGTGCGATACCAAGTCCGATCGTACCTTCGTCGGTGAGGATGTGAACAAACAGCTGGCTACGACCTGTTGCACTCGGATCAATCGGGGGGATGGTTGCATCTTGGATCACAAACCCGTCTGGGTCGTGCAGTATTGTGGTTTTGATCTCAGTGATTTTCATGCGAGTCCTATCGTCAATGCGTACCGTATTCTGGCAATCTTCAGGGCGACAGATTACGCTCGTTGCACCAAGTTGGGTATATCCGAGAATCATAATTTGGTCGGCACCTGAACTGATTTGACGATGCACATCAGGGCGAATGGTCGTAATCTCTTCTTGCTGTTCGTTCTACCAAGCTAATAAACCGCGCACCGTCCTCATCAATGACCATCGAAAAACCGTCTAACTCGAAATCCAGAACTGGGCGAGTTTTTTATGGATGGTGGGTGTCGCTCGCCGGCGCGATGAACATGCTCGTGAGCTCTGGACCAACATTCCAGGCAGCGAGCACACTATTCCGTGCAATCGAAGATGAGTTTGGTTGGTCGCGTGCGGTCGTCGCAGGCGTTGCCTCATTCGGTCGTTTCGGTGGAGCGATGCTCGGACCGCTGGAGGGATGGCTAACCGACAAATTCGGCACAGGGAGAATGGTCGTTGCCGGATTCACGCTCGGGGGTGCCGGCCTGATTTTCTACTCTCGATTACAAGGGCCTGTTCAGTATTACGCAGCCTACTTCATAATCTCGCTCGGCTTCTCTATCGGTGGGTTCGTACCTTCAATGGCAGCTGTGAACGCATGGATGCCGCACAAACGTGCGACAGCGATGGCAGTAGTTATCGGCGGCTCAAGCCTCGGCGGAGTTTTCGTCCCTGCAATTGTCTGGGGTATCAATAATCACGGATGGCGTGACACAACATTCGTGATCGGTCTGATTACGCTGCTAGCAGGGCCACCACTTGCCTACATCGCCGGAAAAAAAGCACCAGAATACAACGAACTAATGGATCAGGTTTCAAAACCTGAAGACACAAAACCTAGACCTACAGCTCAACACGATTTCACACCAAAAGAAGCGCTACACACTCGAGCATTCTGGTCTATATCGATCACTCACACGCTCACCAACCTCTCAGTCGGCGCGGTGTCTTCTCATATCTTCTTCCAATTAACGGAACCCAACGGAGTCAACCTATCCGATGCGACAGCCGCGACAATCCTGCCGATCATGGCACTATCGGCGTTTGCATTCCAGATGCTCGGAGGATTTGCCGGAGACCGTGTGAGCAAACGTGCTGTTTTACCGGTGCTCATTCTGCTTCAAGGGGTAGCGATGGTCTTGCTCGCACTGGCAGGTAACTTCTGGGGTGCATTAGCATTCGCTCTGTTGTGGGGATTGGGTTTCGGTGGTAGAACCCCTATGCTTCACGCAATGCGAGGCGACTATTTCGGACGGAAGCACTTCGGGGTGATCCTCGGCATGTCGGCGTTCCCGATGGCAATGGGAATGATGGCGACTCCATATATTGTCGGGCGTGTTTACGACAATACGGGCACTTATGAAACTTCCCTGTTTGCACTCGCGGCTTTCTGCGTGGTTGCCGCCACCACGATCCTATTCCCTACCAAACCGGCCACACCCAGCCAAGCTCGGTAGCCAAACACAGCGCATCGATAAGCCTCGCATCTTCCCCCGAGTGACACGCATGAAAAGAATCAAGACGATACCGTAAAACTGCGAGCCGTCACTCCGTCACCTTACCTCAGTAGCGTCTTTTATCTATCTGGTGTGAATACAAAGCACGGGTATCCTCAATTGCGACGGAGAAACAAAACTGACAAAGGCACAATCGAAGATAACAGGCAAGTCCACTCGAAATTCAAGTTACACCGGTCGAGATCGCACTTGGATCGCAGCTCTAATTTTCTCGGCAATTGCGATTGCAACCGTGCTAACCGTAGCGGTCGGCGTCAACCTCACCATCGGACGAGTTATCCACTGGGACATCGTCAGAGTTCTCGGAACCATCGGATTCATGTTCCTAACCATCGGACGTAAATTCAAAACCGTATAACTAGATGCATCTAGCCGTTCCTGAATTTCTTGAATCCAACAACAAACTCCTGATAGCTTCATTTCCATGAGCAACGAAGACGTCTCAAAGAATTTCGATAATCCACTCGACACGATCTTATCTGCATCATCAAGATTTGCGATCGAAATTATCGCTTGGATCGCAGGGCCATGGGCCGCCGCCGATATCTCTGGCACTTGGTTCGTCACAATCCCTGTTTTAGCGGTCCTCCTCGCACTTCCTAGCGTATTTTCGACCGTAGGAGACAAACGCCATATCGTAGTTGCAGTACCTGGCAGGGTTCGCTTCTTCATCGAGGTACTACTTGCACTAGTCGCTATAATCTCTGCTTTACTTGTGTGGACAATAATCGGGGCGATTTTGGTGGCGATCGTTGCTGCCTTGATGTTCATCACCAGCATAAAGCGAATCAAATGGCTGATTGCCAACAGTCCTGCAGATTGGCTACTTCCTTCGAAGTAAGCTAGATATGTGTTCAGCAAGTAGAATTATGTGGTTTGGGTAGATTTCAATCCCTCTTGACTCACAATTAAAAAAATCCAGACTAAATAGTCCCAAAGTTTCTTACATGCGATTAATTGCTGACCTCGCGACCGATATGGGTATCGATCCATCCCTTCTAGAGCCTTACGGTCACGATAAAGCCAAGATTCCCCTAAATGCCTTTCCTGATGCCGCCACAAAGGCAAAGTTGATCGTGGTTACAGCCATCACGCCCACTCCGGCTGGTGAAGGTAAATCGACCATCGCAGTGGGATTGACTCAAGGTCTTGCCAAGATTGGCAAGAAGCCAATATTGACCTTAAGACAGCCCTCCCTTGGCCCAGTTTTCGGACACAAAGGTGGCGGTACAGGTGGTGGAAAATCGACAGTACAACCTGCTGTTGATATTAACCTTCATTTCACAGGCGACTTTCACGCCATTGAATCTGCACACAATCTACTGGCTGCGATGGTCGACAATGCGGTTTATCGAAATGCCATCACAGACTTCGATGCTACAGGTATCACTTGGCGACGCGTGACTGACGCTGAGGATCGAGCACTCCGCACTATCATGACCGGTGCTGGCGGGAAACTGAACGGTCCAGTCCGTGAAGCCGGATTCGACATCAATGCGGCGTCAGAAATTATGGCAATTTGTGCGCTAGCCGACTCCTACAAAGATTTACGAGACCGCATCGGTGACATCGTAGTTGGTTGGAAAAAAGACGGTATCACACCTGTCACAGCCCGAGATATCAAAGGCATTGGCTCGATCATGGCCCTCCTGAGAGATGCCATAAAGCCAAACCTTGCACAAACAGCAGAAGGTCAACCGGCGATTGTTCACATGGGTCCGTTCGGCAATATCGCTCACGGTTGCTCATCAATTATCGCCGACAAACTGGCGGTCAATTGCGGCGATTACGTTATAACTGAGGCTGGATTCGGAGCCGATCTCGGCTTTGAGAAATTTATGGATATCAAAGTTCGTCAAGGCGGGCCAAAGCCATCGGCCGCCGTGGTTGTCGCAACAATCCGCGGACTCAAATGGCACGGTGGTGTTGCGCTGAAGGACATGGCGACTTCCGATCCCGATGCTGTTCGTCGTGGCGCTGAAAATTTGAAAAATGCCTTACGAATCGTCCGCATGTACGGTCTACCTGCCGTCGTAGCGATCAATCGCTTCCCTACTGACTCCCCAGAAGAAATCTCCGTCGCTAAAGAAGTTGCGCTTGCGGCAGGAGCCGTCGGAGTCGAGGAAGCTAAGGGTTTCGTCGAGGGAGGAGATGGTATGACCGATCTTGCCAAGATTGTTGTCAAGGCAGCCGATCAGCCATCTAACGTAAAGCTGTTGTACGAAGACGATGACGATTACTTCGACAAGGTCGAAAGTATGGCAAAGTCGCTGTATCTCGCCGGCGACGTACGGTGGGGACCAATGACGAGGACTACAGCGCGTCGATTCGCCGCAAATGGATGGAATTTCCCAGTGTGCATCGCAAAAACACACCTATCGATCTCAGCGGATCCGACGTTGAAGGGTGCGCCCACCGGGCACACATTGCCCATCAGGGAACTACGTATTCTTGCCGGTGCCCGTCAGATTGTTACACTTGCTGGGGATATCATTACCCTTCCGGGGCTTCCCTCGAAGCCGAACGCGTGGGATATTGATCTCACAGACGATGGCGAAATAACTGGCATCCTCAGTACGTAGTCTGCATATCCAATTCAGCTAGGCCGAACCCGAATCGAATTAAGAGTAAGAATGACTTCCGAAGCAAGACCTACATTCACCTGCAAAGTGTGCGCCAAGGTTCTAACGCCTCGGTTCCTGCCATCATCTGCACCGAGCTGCCCCGCCTGTGGAGCAGACACCGCTCCAAATCTGGCAGCTCTCGATGCGGGGTTAACAACCTTCTGTGCAAGCTGCCACACAACGGGCAGCCCGTACGAATCTGAAATTTGCACCAACTGTGGCTCAGCATGGGGTCACTGGTCTGGAGGCGAATCGGTGGAACAGGTTCCATCTGAATCAATCGCCAACAACCGAGTGCTTTATGTGTCGACCCGCGGACCTGAAGGCGGCACTGTTCCTCGCTGGAAAATCATATAGCCACTCCGTTCCAATTCGGTTTTGTATTTCTAATTAAACTTTTGCGAATCGGACACAGTATTGATACTTAGTCTCAAAGAAACAAAGATTAAATCGGGCGCAATATTCGTTCTAATGATGGTCCTTTTGGCAGTTTTCTCAGCGGCTTGTGATCGGGAATTAGAGGAGCCAGACGGTGGCAAGGTAATTGCGATCACGACTACCTACCCGCTGACGTTCCTTACGGAAAGGATCGGCGGCAATCGAGTCACCATCACACAATTGATCAAGCCTGGTGTTGAGGCACATGATTTCGAGCCAGCCCCATCGGATGTTCGGGCGATCTCAAATTCCAACATTTTCATCTTTAACCATCCGGCGTTCGAATCATGGGCTCTAAATGCAGCCACTGCGTCGGTGTCAGATGGTGATTTGGCGACCGTCATAGTTCAAACGATCAATCTTGAGTCAAATGGAGAAGACCACGGAGGGCAAGTCACCCATGACTCTGATTTCGACACACACACATGGCTCAACCCACTTGAAGCACAATCGCAAGCAGATCGCATACTTTCTGCTCTCATTGAAGTCGACCCAGAGGGTTCGCACTTATATTTACGGAACGCTGGTGGTCTTGAGGTTGAACTGCTAGCTCTCGATAGGATCATCACTGAACAAGTATCGAACTGTGAGTTCGATACCGCAGTCGTCTCTCATCTAGCATTTGGGCATATGGCGGAGCGTTACGGATTCAAACAGATTGGCCTCGCTGGACTTTCACCTGAATTCGAATCGGGTCCTTCGCAAATTGCGAAGGTGATCGAGAAAATCAAAGAATTGGGAATCTCGCACATCCTGCAAGAGCCAATCACCAGCAACCGACTGGCTGAGACCGTCGCGTCTGAGACAGGGGCAACGCTGCTGACTCTCCACCCGCTCGAGGTCCGCACCACGGATCAGGTGTCTTCTGGCCTCGACTACATCGACATCATGAAGGAAAACGCTGAAGTGCTACATACTGCGCTGAGATGTAGCTAACATCAGCCCGATCCCAACTCGAATTGCTTTAACCGCTTCCAAACTCCACCCCATCCAACGCCATCACGAGCCATCAGATCGATGGTCTCAACCCACAGGTGTTCACCAAAATCTATCTCGATGATTTTCGTCTTGGCGATCAATACACCCTCGGGCTTGACTTCGTTGACGACACTCATATTAACGCGATAGGGATCATCCATATATGCTGGTTTACTCAACGGGGCGATACTAGCGACTAGGTCATCGTGCAGGGCCAGAATTTTAGGATTCACAGGGAATCCCAAGATCACACTGTGAGCGGAATCCCAGGTTTCCATTCCGGCAGTACTCACTTCGAAAGGCTCATGCCTATCAGCGACAATGCTAACTAGGTCGATCATCCCAACAAGACTCAAAATGCCGTAGAAGGTACCCTTCACCGTAATGTGCGCGGGAATTTTTGCTCTCTCTTGTCCAGCTGCTCGTTCTATATCCAGCAGCGGTTCAGTGAGTGCGTGAGGTGCAGGGATCACAATCGTATAACACGAGTAACCGAATTCATCGTTTTCTAGGTGAGTTGATGGAGTGACCAAGATTTCCTCTCGTAAAATTTGAACGGATCGTTAGTGTGATGCCCTGTAATGAGCCGCCAGCAAGTCTTCACCAAAGTCGTGAGCATAGTCACGAAGCACCGAATGAATATGGTTAGCTTCATTCTGAGTGTTGTCGTACTCGATCAAAAATCGTGGGTGTCGGATGGCATAGTAATGAGGTTCGCCAACTCCGGACGGACCAGCCCAGGCGAACGTAACGCCATCGAATCCTGAGGATTCCACTTCGCGCCAGTAGTTGGCAGCAAGATCATCAGAGGCGCGGGTGATGTAGTGTTTTACAAGTGCAACAAGCTCACCGCGCTGTGAATCGCCTAGGGATTTAAAACTGATTCCCTTCGGGGCGATGTTCGGATCGGCTGAACGTACGTTGGTCGTCAAAATATCGGCAGGTGCAATTGGATCAACGACGGCGAGTTTGGTCTGATCGCCATCCATCGACATAAGCAGTGACCGGGCCCAGTCCTGTTCTTCGACCAGAGTTCGCTCGTCTTTACGACCAGCATGGCGAATTACAGCAGGGTTCGCCCCGAAGAACAGCGGAAGAATCGCCACTTGTTCGCCGTCGACCACGTTGGCTGTTAGGCCGATGTGATGACCACCGACCCGAAACCCCCACGGCTCATCGACGCTTCCCGGTGTTCCGAAAACACTGAACCAGTACCGGTCAGTATTCCGCTCCCACTGCGAAATGTTGTCGCTGATCTTCTCCCATTCACCGAGAATAGTCTCCAGATCCATAATCCGATGTGCTGTCAACGCTCCTCTGGCGCTGTACCCAGTTTCCATCATCGTGAACGCAGCCTTACGTTGAGCACCGTTCATATCACGAAGTCGAAGCCCTTCCCGCGCGATCGGTGTGTATGCCCACTTGTATCGCTCGTCTCCCGCGAATTCGAAAGATGCGATCTGTCGTTGTGGGTCATCTAGTGAGTTCAGAAAATCGTTAGCGGCGATCGTCATACGGTTCACGACGTCAGGTGCTGAAGATGGGATTGGCGACGATGTCATCAGTGTTCCTTTTAGATGTAATTCGAGGAGTGCAAACTATAAGCCGAATGCAGCAAGTACGGAGATAGCGCATTTCATCTACTCACTACCTCTCTTTGAGAAGTAGAAAATGCCAATTCAGTTACTAGTCGCCCCATGTACCGAACAGTCTTTCGCACGTAGCACCCAAGATCTGATCTGACAGCCCGGGGCCAATCGCCGGTTCGATTCGATCTGCAATCTCCCAGCCCTTGCTGTATCCGGTTTGCTCAACAATGAACGGAAAGTCGGTACCCCACATCAGGCGATCTGCAGAGTACGCCGCAATCAATCGATGAATCCAAGCGTACATATCCACGTAAGGGAATTCTTGGTTAGACGCTCTTGGGAATTCCGAAAACTTCACATTCACTTGAGGATACTTAGCCATTTCAAGAAGCCGCTCGAATGCTGGAACCGTCGAACCATCTCTATTCGGAACGCAATGGCCGAAGTGATCGATAATTGCATCAGTTTCCGGATACACAGCTGCCAACGTCTCGATTTCTGCGTAGTTATCTGGATTAACTAGGAACCCGACTGGTATGCCAAGTTCACCAGCTCGTTTGTACAACGCCCTGCCGATATCACCATTCATCAGTTCACCCTCTCGCCAGAGAGCGGGATTGAAGCGAACTCCTCGATAGCCGCGCCCAACCAACTCGTCGAGCATACCTACTGGATCTGATACTTGAGGATCGACCAAGCACATGCCAACGAATCGATCAGGCCACTGCGCCAACGCATCGTCGACATAGGAATGATCGAATCCGTGAACAATCGGCTGAACTATCAGTGCGCCTGCCACATCAGCACCATCCATTAGGTCAAGCAGAAACTCAGCATCGCCACGCGCAGATGGAAAAGCCTGCCCCACTCGATATGGGTAAATTTCAGGATCGTTTGCCCAAACATGCAAATGTGAATCGATCTTTTTCATATCGCCAGTCCCACGTTGTCTTGCTCCTGAAACCGTACAAAATCAATAAGCGTTCGAGGTTTCACTACTTACAGAAGCTTACGTCATCCCCGCAGACTCAGAAAGAACTCTGAAATACAATTTAGATTTACGCTCCATACTGCCAAGAAACGCGTTCTCAAACCCTTGATTCGCCTTTCGCCAGTGGTACATTCCCAGTCTGGCACAGCGCAGTAAACGAAAGTGCCTGCAGTGGTTACAGTACCTCTGGTGACAATGCCGACAATCAAGTTAGAAAAGAGTCTCGATGATCAAGCTCAGTCTTCAATCTCTTTCATACCGTGACACGTTCAACGCGGGCAAGATCGATCTGCTCGGTATTATCGATAAAGCAGCCGAGCATAGGATGGACGGAGTCGATCTTCACTTCACTCACTTTGCGTCGACCGACGATGACTACCTCGAAAAGGTGAAGCAGGCCTGCCTCAAGCGCGGTCTCCATATTTGCTACATCGGGGTCTCGAATAACTTCGGCAAAAATGGCCAAGAGCTTCGTGAGCAAATTGATCTAATGAAAAAATGGATCGACGGCGCCGCCAAAATGGGCATCCCGATGATCCGAGCGTTCGGCTCATGGCTTCCCGAAGGCGAAACAGAAGAACAGGCTTGGCCACGATTGGTAGCTTCAACAAAAGAAGTCGCCGAATACGGGCAATCGAAAGGTATCGTGGTCGGTCTCCATAATCACAATCACGGCTGCATACCTGCTACCGGCGATCAGGTAATTCGACTCCTTGACGATGTTGATAACCCTTACTACTCACACATCCTCGACACCGGTCAATATCGCGGATCACCTGGGGCTTCGTTCGGCGAACGTGGTCAGGAAGACCCGCAGTGGAATTTTTACGGATCAATCGAAACGTCTGCCCCACGCGCCGTTCACGTACGAGCCAAAATCTACCGAATCGCAAGTGGGAAAGAGGCATGGCTCGACTATGAACGCATCATGCCGATTATCAAAAACGTTGGCTACAACGGATGGATGTCGATTGTGTTTGAAGGCCAGGACGAGCTCGACGAGCCGACTGCGGTTCCATTGGCAAACGCTTACCTACGCTCGATGCTGACAAAACACGAAATGTAATCGGTGAGAGCAGCGCATTGAATCCAATCTACCTTCAGGCACTTTCATTTCACGACATCTACGGAAACAGTGATGACTGTATCCACGCTGCTGCCGATATGGCCGCCGAACTCGACATAGCCGGAATAGACATCGAGGATCGACTGCTCACTAGCTATGAGCCACAATACTTACAGGAGTTGGCTCATTCTGTCGAAAGCAGGGGTGTTAAGCTCGGGTATTGTGGCCTCACAGTCCGATTCAGTGAACCAGTTTCATCGATTGCCGACGAAATTGTTCATGCAAAGGCTTTGATCGACGCAGTACCGAATCTCGGGGTCAGTGCGATACGAGTGCCGGGTAATGGTCTGGTTGACGGGCAAACGCTCGAATTCACATTCGACGCAGTGCGAGCTAAGTTCCAAACAATCTGTGATTATGCCGTAGGAGCCGGAATTACGGTTTTCCTACACAACCACAATCACGGCTCCACACCGTCTACTGGTGCTGAGGTACTAAAGATGCTCGAACATATTGATAGCCCAGCACTGTCATACATTCTAGATACCGGCCAGTTTCAAGGGTCACCGGGTGCAGCGGTTGACAACGCACCTGCCCACGCCGCCAAACCGGAGCTATATGAGTCGATAGAAATGTGTGCATCGAAGGCGTCTATAGTGCGAACAAAGTTTTATTTTGCGACGGCGGGAGACGAGAAATGGCTCGATTACCAATGTATAGTTCGCATCTTGGAAAACGCTAATTTTGGTGGCCCAATATCGATCGTCTATGAACCGAAAGGGAATGTGCTTTCGAAAGAAGCACTTCCAATGGCCGTTAGGTACCTGACCGAATCGTTCGACCGATAGCAAACCCAGCCGACTCATCGCCTTCGAGTCAAACCAAACACAGCCAATCAGCGCAAATAAACCAAAAAGGAGCTACTGAATGGGATCGTTTTACGATAACTCTATCGTGCCTGACCACCTGCGACGAAATTTCAATGTTTATGATCGGATCAAAGATCTCAGCATAGATATGGGTTCGTTCGAAGTTGATGTGACAAGCCTCAAAGGTGCTGGTATCAGCGGAATCGTTTTCCACGAATCAGGTTTGGTATATCTGTCAGGACACGGGTATGGCCCAGGTCAGATGTACGATGATCCTGACCGCATAAAAGAGGGTCAGGAAGCTGCTCAATGGATCGCCAGTTCGATGATCAAACGTCTGCACTGGGGTTTGACGTGCGGTGGTGAAGGCGGCGATTTGAACGATGTTATATACACCGTAAAGGCATTGGGAATGGTCGTATCGACCGACGTTGCCTTCAATGGCGGCCCTGCAGTAATGAACGGATTCTCCGAACGCTGGCAATCAGTGTTCGGTGGTGGCAGAGGTGAATTTGCGGTCGACGGTGAAGACCAAAACTATGGCGGTGTTCACGCCCGAAGCGCAATCGGCGGATTCACTGGTCGATTCTCAATCGAACCCGAAATCATCGTTGCAATACCGCCCGAACTCTCCAAGGCAATCATTCAGAATCGCGGATGGATTTTCCCGCTTCCGCCAGCAATGCTCAATAAGGTTGCGGCAGCCCGGAGCTAAGTTTGGGCTATCGTTGCCTGTGAACGAATAACAGCCCTCGGCATTTTGCCGAGGGCTGTTATTCGTTCTGAACATTAATAGAAAAAAATCTATGCAGCAGTGCGCATTAGCACCCTACGATCTTCAACACTGCGAGGTCGATCACCTAATTCCGACCACTGACGCTGAACGCCCGGTTCGGTCCACGTCAGCCCTCGCACAGCCGATTTCACGGTTGCTCGAACATGGGCTGGATTCGCAAGTGAGGCTCTGGTGACGATCGACCATTTCTCAGACCCATACACCCAGAGTGCTTTGAAGGCCCGAGCATTCAAAGCAGGTGTGTAAATCATGATTCCCGTTGCTGGTGAGTTCGCGGCTATCGCTCGAGCAACGTTTATGCCCTGCAATTCTCCACCGCAGTCGAGTTCGATAATGGCAAGGTCTGCTTTCGACATCGCTGTCATAGCAACCATCGACTGAATGTTCTCTACCGTTCCGGCGATCATCAAGCTGTCCATCGGATCAAGGCACTGATGAAGCTCGTAGTCGAACTCGAAGCTCGCATAAATGGCTATCTTTCCGGGACCGTCTATTTCCCGACGTTCGACACGTCGGCGGGTTATCGGTTGTTGCATAATCCGAGTAGGCGCCTGACGTACCACTCCCGATGGCACGACCGAGCGCACCATAGGAGTGCGCCTCACGACACGACGGACTATTCGCCTTTTTCCACTATCTGGGAATCGAAGGACCTTTGACATTTCCCCTCCAAAGATTCGACTTACTCATACAACTGTGCCGGTTGATTACCAGCGTCGAATCGTTCCATTCCGCAAGCCAGATTAGGAAAACTGAGAACAATCAATTGCAGAGTTCTCATGTTCAATTCCGCAATTCACCCGAGAAATATCGAGTCGACTTAGGCAAAACAAAATCGCCGACACTAGGAACACTCCCCCGTGCTAAGCCGATCAACTGAGCAACTGGGTAAAACAAAAACACCGAAACGTCAGTACTACGACAGCGACACAACCACGGGGCACATCACAGAATTCACTAGAATGTTCTAGTAAACGTTTCGCAACGATTGAGTTGAAAATGGGATCCAGATGAGAATTCTCGTGTCGGGCGGTTCTGGAATGGTGGGCAGTGCATTAATCACCACCCTTACTTACGACGGTCATCAGGTAGTCCAACTTGTCCGGCGTACACCGAACCCGGAAGCCAAGATCGGAGAATTCAGATGGGATCCTGAGCACGGCTCGTTTAATTCGAGATTGCTTGGTAGAATCGACGCAGCAATTCATCTCGGTGGTGTCTCGATCGCCGGTGTACGTTGGAACGCTGAGCGCAAGCTTTTGATACGAGAAAGCCGAGTTAGATCCACTCGCCTCCTATCGCAAGCCCTTGCTGGCTTGGAGTCCCCACCAAAAGTCTTGATCGTTGCCTCTGCCATTGGCTATTACGGAGATCGGGGTGAAGAGCCAGTAACCGAGGACTCTCCTCCGGGGGAAGGGTTCCTATCCGACACAGCAGTTCGCTGGGAAGCAGCAGCTGATACCGCCAGAGAAGCGGGAATAAGAGTCGTACACGCCCGGTTCGGTTTAATTATCTCTAGGCAGGGTGGATTACTCGCACGAATACGAATTCCGTTTCAGACTGGACTCGGTGGAAAGCTCGGGAGCGGTCGTCAGTGGTGGCCGTGGATTTCCTTATCAGACGTAATTAATGGCCTTTCGTACCTAGTCGGCAACGAAGATATAACTGGGCCAGTTAACTTCACAGCGCCAGCGCCGGTTCGAAATGAAGAATTCACCAAACTCATGTCGAAAACTCTTTCACGACCCGCATGGTTTCACGTGCCCACTCCGATCATAAAATTAGTATTCGGTGAGATGGGAGAGGAAATAATGCTTTTCAGTCAACGAGCGTTCCCCGAGAAACTGCGGGCTGCCAGATTTGAGTGGCAATTCGAATCTCTCGAAGACCTCTTACGCCAGGAATTAATCACGTCCAGATCCGACCGCTGGGATAGCACATCCTAGAGACAGTCAATTTGCCCTATAATTCTTAGTTTGTTGCTGAACGCGAAAACAGAGAAGGCAAATAGCACTTCCCTGTTTTAGGCTGCAATTCTTACTCGACTGAGATTTCCTAATCCTAGGCTTCAGCCATCATTTGTCGAAGCACATACGGCAGCAACCCGCCATTACGGTAATACTCATTTTCGATACCCGTGTCGATTCGCACGAGAGTATCAAAGTTGGTTACCTTGCCGTCAGCAGACGTAGCGGTAACAGTTACGGTCGAGCCAGGCACAACCGAGTTACCAACCCCAGGAATGTCATATGACTCGGTTCCATCCAGTCCCAATGAATCTGCCGTGTCACCATTGGTGTACACAAGAGGAAGAACGCCCATCCCGATCAGATTGGACCGGTGAATGCGCTCCAGACTTTCAGCGATAACAACTCGCACACCAAGCAGCATTGGTCCCTTCGCTGCCCAATCTCGTGAGCTGCCGGTTCCGTATTCTTTGCCCGCCAAAACGATTAGCGGAACGCCATCAGCAAGATACTTCTCCGAAGCCTCGAAAATACGCATTTGCTCGCCACTCGGCAGATGAATCGTCCAGTCGCCTTCCATGTCAGGAGTCAGATTGTTTCGAAGCCTGATATTACCGAAAGTACCTCGAACCATCACGTTGTGGTTTCCTCGACGTGATCCGTAGGAGTTGAA
>JABMNN010000037.1 GCA_013204545.1 Chloroflexota bacterium
CCTCGTCCTTGCCTTTAGCTTCGATCGATTTGATCGTAACGTTGGCAGTCTTCGTTAGGTCTCCAGAAGCAACTGCCTCGGTAACCATAACGAGTTGCGGAAGAATCTCGTCTGCAAGCTCTTCGGCTGCGGCGGAAACACTCTTCACGCCAGTGGAAATGCTTCGTGCGATCCAGAATGCAATTCCAGCACCCACTATTGAAGAAACGATCAGAACAGTGATCGCCATGACATTGGCTGATGACTTTGCCTGTACTGCTTCGTCATATGCGACAACGATAACTTCTTCAACGTGAGTTGCCACAATGTCGAGGTCTTCTTCTAGGGCAAGTGCATCTTGATCGAGAAGTCCGAGTTCATGAACTATCTCTGCATCAGAAGCACCCGACTGCACGAGCAGAACAAGCTCGTCACCAGCTTCCATGAAGATTTCGTACTCGTCCTCAACAACCCAAAGAAGCTCGAGCAACTCTGGTTTTTTGTCAAAAAGGCCCTCAAGTTTATCAAAGTGCTCATAAACACCTGCAATTTCGTGCTCAATTTCATTGAGATCTTCTTCATGCTGTGTGATGACAAAATTGGCGTACGATGTGGTCATTTCAAGAACAAAAACTTCCAGTTCTCGAATAGCAACGTCCTCTACCAAATCTTCTTTAACGATGGTTTCAGTGTGGTTTGAGAGATTACTCATGCCGCTGAATCCGACGCCAAATACGGCGATCATCAGGACAATCATTAGTCCGAATGCCGCAAGTAATTTTGTTTGTATGTTTAGTTTCATTGTCTCGATTTTATTGTTTATTTTGAGTTCTCAATATTTGAAAACTCAGGGGAATTTATATGGGAGTGGTGCTGCCGTTTTCGCTTGAATACGACAGCACATTTACCCTATGGAATTAGAGAGTTACTTCCCGACCGATGCGTCTTCGAGAATCACTCGACCGTTTAGTGGCTGGGTATACCGAGCGTTGAAGAAGTAAAGATCTTTGAAAGCATCGACTTGTCCGCTAGAAACGGAGATCGGGCTTGTCATTAGGTTCCACTTCACGCCCTGCGAACACGGGGGAGTCGTAAGTGATCCCGGGTATCGGTAGGTTCGAAGATCCTGTGGTAGAAGTTGATTCACGTCCACGAGGGTGTCCATTGTGACTTCTTCGCCTGCGGTCTGAGGCATTACTACCCAGATCGGATCGAGCTGCGTATTGAAAGTACCAGGTTCAATTAGCACACCTACAACAGCGAGTGTTCCATCGTCAGCTTTGTGAACAAGGTGCATTTCCATAGCGGCGTGGTGACCGTTGACGGTGTGTTCACTGGGTCGGTGGAAGTGGAACGACAACAGCAGGAATTCCTGACCATCGACGATCATGTAGCCGCCATCTCCTTGGTCAGTCTTTCCGTAGCTAGCCTGTATCGTGTGGCCGTTATTACTGATCGCAAGTACAGCTGGGTTGTAGTGGAAAGAGATGTCCTGCAAGTCGGTGATCACAGTGTCACGTACGTCGATCGGTGACTGGGCTGAACCATCAACACATGAGTTGAAATTCTCTTCAAGTAGTCCCCCAGTAATTTTGGCCGACTGCACCGGTGTATTCCCAGTGGGCAGTGGCGTGAGCTGCATCGGCTACGGCATCATGTTCTGGCGCGGCAGCAGGATCATGCGAAACTGCTGCATCACCGGTGGTGTCGCTAGTTGTCGATACAACATGGCTAACAGGTACAGCGGACACCGAATCGTGCCCCGCTTCGGATGCTGCTATTTGTTCATCATTCGCCGCCACTGCGTGATCAGATGTTGGTGCCACATGTTCTACTGCTAGAGCGGTCTCGTGACTGCTTACAGTGGTCCGAACGCTATCTCTAGCAGGTCGCGTGGTTCGAGTGATAGTGGTCTTACTCGCCTGTTCATCTGAACCGCCAAAACAACCAGTAACCGCTATAAGTACGATAGCGAAAAGCAATGCCGTTAGTGCAGTTATCTTCTTTGAACGATTCAAGGCATTTTCGAAATTCAGTGAACTGTTATGTCCACGTGAGATTCCTTTTGCGCTTATGTGCTCAGTCATCATTTGTCCCTTTTGAGTGATTGATTTGCGCCGATACCAGAATTAGCTGGGCCTGATCCTTAGTACCTAGCCTGATAAAAACGCAAATATGCATGTTATGTTGGACAAGTATCAAGATTCGGTCTTTAGCGATTCCCTCAAAAACTGTTGCAGACGATACGTAACCGGGTTAGGTGAATTGACTTACGCGAATTAGCGGCAAGCAAATTCGCATGGAATGGACGATCAACATGCTCGCTGTGCCGAGTGAATTTACGGAGTGCAAAAAGGAGGCGTCAGGATTGACGCTCACACTAAGATGGTGGAGCGATTGGATTACTACGGATGCTCGCCACAGTGCCAGCGGATTGAACGAAGATTGGGTATCCCCAATCGGTTCTGACAGAACTCAGCGCTCACTCGATGATTAGGTCGATTTGAATACGTGGCCGGGTATTGTATCTAAGGCGAGAATTCGGTCGTTAGAGTCGCCCACTTGTTGGCGAATATCGTCTTTCGAGTTGATAACGCAGTGTTCACGTTACAGCTCGATCTGGTCGAACTCCATGAATGACGCTGGGTTGGTGGTGGATTGACAGAACCCGTTCCAATCGAGCGTTACCGACAACTGCCCTTAACTTCGTAAGTCCTACCTCGGATCAGGTTCGCAACCGCGTCGTCAGCCCATATCTGGCTGAGTCGTGGTTCCGCCTCGGGGAAGTTCCTCTGGTGTGACGACCCGCTATATTTCCAGAAGCTAAATTCAGGTTCAGGCGAATCGGAAATACATATGATCATGAACGACCCGCTGGGGGCGTGCCAGATGAATCCGTCGACCGGCCATTCGATATTCAGTGCTCCTTCGAACGCAAACGTAATTACGACATCACCACCTACGGGAATTTTGTGATCGTCTGGAAATATCGACAGCATCGAGTCGAATTCAGCGGTGGATTGAACAGCACATTTGGGCCAAGTTACGCCGGGTTCGGAGCAGCTTCCAGTGAACATGTTTTCCGGCAGCGTAGGTGGTTGTTCCCGGTCGACTTGGGCACCAGATGATTGGCTTCGGACGTGGTCATGTATTCGGTTGGCTGTTCAATTACGTTCGGTACGTTGTAATCGTAGTAGTAATTTGTTTGAACAGTGTGTTTTCGTTCATCGGAAACAAAGGTCGACATTACGACAGCGTTATCAACACGGTCGGGATTTTGGTCACGTGGGATGAATTCAGTGGTTACATCCGTAATTTGGGCGAGAATTCGGAACGTTTGCTGATCGATCAGCAACGACGTGACGTTTGTGAAGATATTTCCTGGAAACTCAGGGGAATTTACGATGGGCCCTGGTGCAGCCGATTCAGCCTGTGTCTCTTCATAGAAGGGCAAGAACGGACTCTCTGTGAACTCCAACCGATAGACTTTCGTACCCTCTTCGGTTTTTTCGCTTCGCGAAGCCAACTTCATGTCTGGTGCATCGAGAACGATGACATGTGCTGAATATGTCGATTCTTGCCAGGGTGATGGCAGGGAGGATTCGATCTGTAGCCAGACGCCATCGTTATTACGTAAATAGCCCCGATCGGAAAGATTTATAGACTCGTTCAATATGGCATCACGAAATCCAGATTCGGCAATTTCCGAACGGACATATAAACGGTCGGGAGATTGCCATTCTCTGATCTCATCGGTTAGATGAGTGCTAGTAAAATCGGAGCCAATTGATCTTTCGAGTAGCGACGTACCACGAGTTTTGTACGAAGTAACCTCACCCATCACAATCCTCGCACGATCGAGAATTTCGTCGAGTGTTGCAATAGCGGGATCGAGCGGCTGAGATCCAATGCTTGCTCCCAAGACAGAGTCGAGAGAATCGTCCACACGTTCATCAGTACCGCACGAAACGAATAAAGCTGCGACGAGAAGTGTCGAAATTACGGCCAGCATTCTTACACATGTACTACGCATGTCGGCATTATCCCATGCACTAACGTTCGATGCCCTGTTTGAACTAATGCAACTGGTGGTTACACCTTTCTGCCCTCTCCATCTGGCTGGGGCTAAGTTCTGACATAACACGACAGAATCACTCGGCTTCATTCGATGAGATGAAAGCCCTTAGTGTAAGGTGCAATAGCAGGCTCACGAATCGAGATTCTGGTTGCCACTTGGTTTGATGATGTTATACAAGTCGATTTACGGCAACGACTTGACTAGATGAACGACCACTTTCGGCATCTGTCTAATGTAGTACTCGATCCGCCGTGCGACCTAGAAAGGCAGTTTGCACTACCCGTCGTTCCTAACTCCGAAATCTACCCTCGCCGATGCAGAGATCCATTCGGGTTTAAAATGGCTGACCCGCGAGGGAATCACTTCCATGGGGTTTGGAAGCATTACCACGAGCGGGTTTCTGGCGGCTTATGCACTAATTCTGGGTGCCAGTAACTTCCAGATCGGATTGCTCGCATCAATCCCGTTCATCACTCAGCCTCTTCAAATTCCGGCGATATTACTCATTGAGAAGGTTGGAAACCGAAAATTCATTGCTCTGGTTACATGGCTGCCTGCCCAGTTGCTTTGGATTCCGATGGCCGCTATTCCGCTTTTCTTCTCGTTACCGAGCAACACTGCAATTTGGCTGCTTCTCACTCTGATGATTGTCCGAAGTTTTTTGAATGCTGTGACGAGTTGTTCTTGGAACAGTTGGATTCGAGACCTCGTTCCTCAAAACACGATGGGTAGTTTTTTCGCCCGACGATTGATGCTGGGATCTGTCGCTGCCATAGTGTTCGGGCTCGCTGCGGCACTCTTCGTGGATTGGTGGGGCCGAGGCGATTCAACCCTTGATGAAAAGGCAATTGGGTACACGATCGCACTATTTGCCGGGGCAATAACACTCGGATTGTTGTCACCTTTCACAATAGCGCTGATGCCAGAACCCTTGATGCAACGACCTGCGGGAGTCGGCCGTTCTTTGATTTCGGCCTTGAAAATCCCGTTGAGGGACAAAAACTACTCCCACTTGCTGAGATTTCACTTCCTCTGGGGGGTGGCGTTGAACCTTGCAACGCCGTTTTTCGCCGTCTATATGTTGCAACGACTGGGGCTACCGCTATCGGCGGTGATTGGCTTCAGTATTTTGGCTCAGGTATCCAATGTGCTGTTTTTGAAGGTGTGGGGGCCTATGGTCGATCGGCTTGGGGCGAAGGTGATTCTTCAGCTATCGGCATCCTTGTACATGTTGGTGATTCTGGGTTGGGTATTCACAACTATGCCCGAAAAGTATTTTCTGACAATCCCGTTACTGCTAATTTTGCACCTGTTATCAGGGGTTGCTGCGGCAGGCGTAAATATCAGTTCCGGGGTTGTCGCTATGCGGCTCGCACCTCAGGGAGATGCTACCTCGTACCTAGCGGTTAATTCGCTGGCGGCGAATGTAGGTGCTGGAATTGGGCCATTGCTTGGAGGTATTTTCGCAACAGTATTTGCTACAAACATGCTCGATTTCAATATTTCATGGACATCGGCATCCACCTCAACAAACTTTCCAGCGTTCAGCCTAGCAGGATTCGATTTCTTGTTCGGAATCGCATTCGTGCTGGGCCTGTTTAGCCTTTCGATTTTGGCGGCTTTACAAGAGGACGGAGAGGTTGGCCGCGAAGTGGTTCTTGAATCTCTTATAGCTCCCATGCGCCGAATGACTCAGCCAATGAGCACGGTCCCCGGCCTCGGGATTGTCGGTCATTTTCCGTACGGTGCGATGCTCAGAGCCCCAATTCCTGGTCTAGATGTGGCGTTTGGAGTAACGGCGTATCAGCTCGCAGAAACAGCAAGAACAGCCAAGATCGCGGTCGGGCGTGGAGCAGACGCGGTGAATCGAGTTTCCGAACGTATCGGTGAAGCCGTGCGTCGACTTAAGAAACCAATATCGTTCAGGCAAGAAGAAATCGGTGAATTAGCAGTACAGACGGCTCGGGGGCTAGCACATGCCGAAACTGAAATGGAACAGTGCCCCGAAGAATCTCCCGGGGAAGTCGTCGAGCAGGCGGTGGGCGGATTACAACGCGCCGGACTTGGGCAACCGGAAGATCTCGTGGCTAGCGCGGCCCAGGGTGCCGTTCGAGGTGCTATCGAGTCGGGAGTCGAAGTTGAAGCCGCAATAATCAACACGATGGTTGGAGTTGCGAACTTAAGCCGTAGCGTCGGAGGATTCACCGATCGAGTTTTCGAAGAAACAAGCGACGCTGTAATGGAAATAGTGATGCAAGCCGCACCCGACCAAAGGCAGGCGGCACTTGATGAACTTCAAAACTCTCGATCACAGATATCAGGTGAGTCAACCTAAGAGAATCGATGCTGATGTCTAGTTCTGTTGAACGGTACGCTTCGGACGGGCCATTAGAAGGAACGGAGCAGTTCCCAATGTAGGTTCTGACAGAACTCAGCGTTCACTCGATGATTAGGTCGATGTAGATACGTGGCCGAGCAGTGTATCTAAGGCGAGAATTCGGTCGTTGGAGTCGGCCATTTGCTTGTGAATTGGGCACAACGTAGTTCACTTGTTAAAGGTTGATATTATGTGTGCCTTCGGACATTCAAGTCCGACACAAACTTGACCGGTGACAACGCCAATGGCGAGCAGTAATCAGAGGAAATTCGATCACTATGGCTGATGTTTTACGCCCCGGAGGGTCTCGAAGCTCGCGTACCGGCCGCAGTGAACGCCGAATTCTCAGCTTGATGTTTTGCGATGTAGCAAACTCAACCGCGCTTGCAGAAAACATCGACCCCGAAGAATGGGTCGAAATCATGAACGAAGCTTTCGAGAAAATGACTGCTCCGATTATTCGATACGAAGGCACTATCGGTAAATTCACCGGTGATGGAATGATGGCATTCTTTGGCGCCCCCGTAAGCCATGAAGACGATTCAGAACGAGCAGTGAGAGCAGGGCTTGAAATCCTCGAAGGTATTAGCGAACTTCAAGAAAGCGTCCGACGCGACTACGGCCAAGAGTTCAACCTCCGAATCGGCATCAATACTGGGTTAGCCGTCGTAGGAGAAGTTGGCTCTGCCGCAGTGTCCGAGTACACCGCAATGGGCGACGCTGTGAACGTGGCAGCCCGAATGGAACAAACCGCGGCATCCGGCACTCTTCAAATATCAGCCGACACAAAAAAAATCGTTGAAAGCGCATTTAATCTCGAACCACTCGGCGGCATTGAAGTAAAAGGAAAATCCGAATCAGTCGATGTTTTCCGGGTACTCAGTCCTCGCCTCCGATCAGAACGCCCCAAAGGAACTGGTGCTCCCTTAATAGGCCGAGATGAGGAGTTGAAGCAGCTCATCAGGCTCGCCGAATCGACCAAATCTGGATCAGGCCAAATCGTTTCAATAATCGGCGAAGCAGGACTCGGCAAAAGTCGCTTACTCAGCGAACTTCGTGAGGAATGGATCAAAACTGAACCCGAACTGACGTGGGAATTCTCTCAAGGCATTCCCTACGATATAGGTCGACCCTACTCACTGTTTCAAAATCTCGCACGGGGGATGTTCGGAGTCGAACTGACGGACAGCCCCGGCACCATACACAGTAAAGTCGATGGTGCCCTCCGATCAATGGGTGGAACCGATGAAGCGGTCTCACTGTGTAGCACCGCCGTCGAGAAAATCATCGCCGCAAAAGTATTACACGAAGCGCCAAATCACTCCGCAGAGGCGATAAAGACTGATCTATTTCAAGTTGTAATTCCGGCATTCGTTCAAGCAACCAAGAACCGCCCGACTATTGTCATATTCGACGATCTTCAATGGTCGGATGACGCCTCAATGGAACTAATAATCCACATGCTGGATATTATCGTCGACACACAAATGATGATCGTGCTCGCGTACCGGCCCGATCCGCAATCGCCCGCCCAGCAAGTTCGTAAAGTAGCGCAGAGCAAATTCGCTGGACGATATACCGAATTCGTTATCGAACCACTCAATATCGAACACACAAATCAACTAATTACCGAACTACTCCACATTCAAGATATTCCAATCGAAGCCAGAGAACTGGTCCTAAGAAAAGCCGAAGGAAATCCCTACTTCGTCGAAGAAGTCGTTCGGTGGTTCGTCGATCAAGGAATGGTCCAGCGCACAGCCAACGGACTCGAGTGGAACGAAACCAGCGACATCAACGAAGCTACGATACCCGACTCGCTCCAATCACTACTGATGGCACGTATGGATCGCCTCAGCGACGATGCAAAAGACACGCTTCAGCTAGCCTCGGTTATCGGCCGAGCCTTTTATCACAGCATCCTCGGTAAAATTTCTGATTCCACCCTTGAACTAGACATGCAACTGACAACACTCGAGAGCCAAGAAATGATTCAAACGGAAGTGAATCAATCCGAACTCCGGTACATGTTCAAGCACGAACTAGCTCGTGATGCCGCCTATAGCTCCATACTTTTACGGCGACGACGCACGCTCCATCTCCGAGTAGCAGAGGCGATGGAATCAGTGTTCGAAAACAGTCTCGAAGACAATGCTCACAGACTCGGCTATCACTTTTCAGTGGCAAACGATCACGAACGTGCGATGAAATACTTCGAATTGGCAACAGACGTAGCTGCCGGAGTAAACGCTAAAACCGAAGCACAAAACCACCTTCGAAACGCCATCATTGCCGCAACAAATCTGAACGTTCCCGAAGAAAAAATAGCCATGCTCAACAACCGGCTAACGGAACTAGTTGCTTCGAACGCCTGAGCCACGGCGCACATCCAACTCTTATCGAACTCCACCAATGACGCTGTGGTGGTGACAAGGTCGTACCAAGTTTGCTGGTACGGCTTTATTGCGTTTCTCTGGCTGAAACTAGAGGGACAGTATCAAGAACCTTTGCGTTAACGATTGTGGTCAGTTGAGTGGACGTTTGGAGACTCTTCCGGCGAACTCTTCGCTTATGTACAGAGTTGAGTCGGTTGCGAGAAGGCCCGTTGGTGAAACAACATTATCGGCAAATACCGTTAGCTCACTCCCATTCCATATGAGGACTCGCCCGGGAATGGATATGGCATTTTCACTAATATCTCCTCCCCCGAGAACTGTCACCGTATCTGATGAGAATTCCGCTATGTAGAGAGTGCCGTCGGTGCCAAATGTAATGTCGGTGACAGTGGTGAGTCCGGTGACAAACGGCTCAACTTCCCCTTCGTCCATCGCATCTCCATCACCGTTTAGGTCTTCCACCCTCCAGACAACAGCCTCTCCGGGAGGATATGGAAAGCCTGTCAGCGAACCGACGTAGATGGCACCATCAGGACCACGCGCTATTCCCGTTGGCACCATCTCAACTGGCACCGCGTGATTCGGAATGACAAAGTTCGGGAACACCACATAGTCATAAATATTGCCGGCTAGGTCGACTGCTCGCAGCGAGTTTCCGCCGGGGTCCGACACAATCCACCCATGGACTTCAGGCGCGTTGACAATGTCATAAGGGTTGGAGAATCGGTTTTCAAGCGGAGCCCAACCATCGGTTATTGGCGTCACAGCCTCGTATCCGGCTTCCCCTGTGATGCGGTAGAGACGCGCTGACTGTTCGCCAACATATTCGCCCACGACGAAAAACACCTCTCCGTTGAGAAGGCTGATCGCTGATGGACCGGCTTGGTATGCCCCTTCGGGACCTGTACTGAGCGAGTGTGGCAGGCGGGTGGCGAGAGAACTGACTTTGCGGTCATCTGTGACTTTGAGCAACCGACCGCGACCAGATTCTGCGATCAGTAGGTTCCCGTCTTGGTCGAGAGTGAGTCCGCGTGGCGATTCAAGTCCGTCAGCCACAATCCCATCATCGTCGGCTGACTCGCTAGCGCACGCCACCGAAGCAGCGATTATGAGGAGAGAAGCGATGATCGCTATTCGGCCCGCTGATAGATGAAGATTCCGTGCGACTAACTTTATATATGGATTCATGGTTATTATCAGCCTATGATTGGCGTTCGAACATCAGCCTGCCGGTTGCTCTGTGGCTGAGCCTTAACACTCATAATCATGCCCATTGTCGTCGGCTCGCCATCCTGACAGTGATACCCAAATGGACCAGAGTATTCAATGGTTTAGAGAGCCGTATTTTGGGAAGCGGATGCCATTGCTTGAAGTGATATTTCCAGTACTTAATATACTGGTTTTACTACCGGTTGGATCGGAGGATTGTGTGACTTTGTGGGCCAAGCCAATTGGTTCTGTTAAAACTCAGCGATCACCATGAAACCCAGCCGATCTGAATACATGACCGATCCCTTTATTTAATCTGACAATTCGGTCATAAGAGTTGATCACTTGTCTGTGAAAGCCATCCTTCGAACCGATCGCTCCGTGTTTACCGGCGAGTCCAACTTTGCTTGAACTCCACCGATGACGCTGTGGTGGTGGAGTGAAGTTTCGTAGCTTTGACTAAGAAGTTTCGCGGCTGAAACGATAGGTGGGGTGTGAGGAGATCGGCTTTTGTTCAGAGGGGTGACGTTGTTCTGCACTGAGGTTGAGTTTTGACGGAACCATTTCAAGCGGTATGAAGATGGCGGCTAGACTTACCAAGTAGTAATCGATTCTCATTCCGTTGTATGACGGGATCAGAATCTTGTGCGCAAAACTGTTTCGCCTGTCGGTTGATTGCTACCGCTGGCCGGTTCCGAAGTCATCCAAACGCGATCTCCTTCTTGGAAGATGAAATCGAACTCTCCAGCCCACTTCCCTTCTGGGCTTACGTTGAAATCACCAACTAGTAGAACTTGCTCGCCGCGTGTAGTCCAGAGTTGGTAACGGTGAGTGTCGTCAAGACGGTCTAAGCCGCCAAGTGACACTTCCGCTCCCTTTTGGCCGAGTATCGTCTCAATTCTCATCCAGTCGTTCTCATTGCCCCAGTAGTAGTGAACGAATCGTTCAGGCGAATCGGCGCTTTGCAGCATGATGTTCCAAACCACCATCACCCCAAGCGCTACTACTAACATCGCTGCGATAGGACTTCCTACAAACCAATGACGTGGCAATCGACGGCGACGTACCTCGGGTACCAATGGCGAAAGAAGACCAGAGCTAGCTTCAACGTGTGCCATCACTTTGCTCTTCAACGTGCTCGAAGGATCGACTGGTTCAGTGTTCAACCCGATCAATACAGATGTTGCAGCGATAGCCGCCAGATCATCGTGTAAATCGCACTCAGCGAGGTGATTTACGACTTCCAGAAGCTCTTTCGGCGATGCTGTGCCCATCGAGTAGGCAGGAATCAGGTCGCGGATATCTTCGCATTTCATGAAGCGCCTCCTGATTCCGCTGGTGAGGTCGGTTTTTGCAATCCGAATGCCTTACGCAGAGCGCTCATGGCGAGCCGAAGCCGACTCTTGACTGTCCCAAGCGGCAAATTAGTTTCTGACGATATCTCTACGTGCGTCATCCCACCAAAGTATGCCATTTCGACGACTTTTATCTGATCAGCAGGTAGCTTTTTGATCGCTTGTCGAATGGCGTCGGCATCGAGATTGCGCTGAACCTCGTCAACCAGCTCCGCAACTTCAGCTTCGACATGAGATGGCTGCCAGGTAGTGGGTAATTCGGATCGACGTTTTCTAGCGCGCAGCGCATCTACAGAACTGCGATGAGCCAAAGTCAAAATCAGACCATCGATCGTCCCACGTGAAGCATCCAGTTTTTGAGAGTTATCCCAAATCCAGATAAATACTTCCTGCACAACATCCTCTGCAGCAGGACCATCACCAAGAATCCGATACGCGAGTCCGAACGCTCGACGCGACATACGATCAAAAAGTTCTTCCAGCGCCGAACCGTCTCTGTTTACCAAGCGCTCTACCAGACTGCACTCAGCGAAAATCTCGTCAGCCGCGGAAATAGCGCTTCTTGGATTACGCGGAAAAGCCTGATTACCCGTTCGAATTGCCAAAGCAGTGATCTCAGCCCCACTGGCTACTCCAGATCCAAATGGAGCCGTTTGCCTCGTTGAGTTTATATGGATTTCAGTCGTCATTGAATACTTACGTTCCACACCCGACAAGTGATTTCTTTGGTGTACCTGAGATAGTTCGATCCAATGATCGTTCTGGATCACAAAATGCCACTAATTACATATTCCGAACGTGGCGGTGATCCAAAATTGCGAGCGAGCCGAACTACTTCCGTTGACCTAATTTGAATCACGCCGAATTTCGGCTGGAGGAATGGTTCTATGAATGATTTGATCACGGCGGGACGGAAGCGCACTGGTCTAGCGTTTCTGCTTGCCGCTATAGTCGCCGTTGTTTTGGTGGCTTGCACCGAAACTGAAAATCCTATCGCCACTTCGGCCGTAGCTGTTGCTACTGCAGTGCCAGCTACCACAGCGCCGCCTACGGCAACATCCACCCCTGCGATGGTAGACGTGGGACACGTAGAAAAAATCGGTATTGGTTCGAACGCCGATCTCGGGGACATTTTGGTCGATTCCAATGGATTGACGCTATACATTTTCGATAAAGACACTGATGGCGTTTCGAACTGCGCAGGTGGATGTCTCGCCAAGTGGCCTCCGCTAATCGTCGATGAAACTCCTGAATCCGACAGCGGAATAACCGCTACCATCGGCACGATTGATCTTGCTGATGGCACGAAACAGGTGTCGGTGAACGGATTTCCTGCCTACTACTGGGCGGGAGATGTTGCGCAAGGCGATACGGCAGGCAACGGTGCCGGAAACGTCTGGTGGGTATTTAACCCAGACGGCACTCCACAAAGACCTGCGAAGGTTGGACTTGGAGAACACTCAACCCTCGGATCCATCCTCGTTGATGGCGCCGGTTTGAGCCTGTACTTGTTCGACAAAGACACGGTCGGAGTTTCGAACTGCTCAGGTGGATGTCTGGTAAATTGGCCGCCACTTCTGACCAAGAACGGAACCGCAGCGCTTACGGGTGTGACTGGAACTGTTGGAACGATCACCCGAGATGACGAAACAGTTCAGGTAACTGTAAACGGTATGCCGGTTTACTACTGGAAGGGTGACGCCGCAGCCGGCGATGCTAATGGCCAGGCTGTTGGTGGAATCTGGTGGGTGCTAGACGCTGCCGGAAACGCAGTACGCAATTAGCAATATGGTCGGGCAGTAGATGTGCATAACTCCTGCCCGACTAACACGCTAATCGCTAATATTCAAAACACAAAATCGGCTCTGTCAGCCTCAGAATTCATCACTCGACGCAAACTCCAGCCGCTATAAATACTTGATCGATCCCTGCATTGAATCCGACAATTCGGTTATTAGAGTCGACCGCCCGTCTGTGAAGATCATTTATTGAGATGTGACACTGTGATCACGCGTTAACTCGACTCTGGTCGAATTCTGCCAATGACGCTGCGCGGGTGAGGGATTGAAGTTTCGTAGCTTTGACTAAGAAGTTTCGCGGCTGAAACGATAGATGGGGTGTTTTGTTGCGGGTGCGTGTTCGTTGTATTGGCAGTGCGTCGTTTTCTCATTTGGCAAGGGCGTGTAGGTTGGACGTGAGGAGATCGACTTTTGTTTAGAGGGGAGGTGCTACTCTGCCTCGATGCTGAATTTTGGTAGAGCCGTTAACACTTATTTTTTGATGAAATTCATGATGAAATTCCGATCGATATTCTTTCTTGCACTTGCCATAGTGTTGACTCTCGCAGCGATAGCCTGTGGTTCCAACTCTGAGCCGGATGCCGCAACCCTTGCGAAGATCACTCCGTCCGAAACGATATTCACGCTAGATGATCTGACAGCCGTGGGTTTCAAAAAGAACAAGGAATTTAATGTAGAGGGGCTGACGGGTGCCATAAGCGCTTATTACGGTTTTTGGGGTCTCGATCCATATGACCGGAAGGATTACGAAGTCCGTTTCTACCCAACGTATGCAGACGCCGTGGAATTTGGCGGGGTGTTCGCCGATGAACGAACCGGAACTGACGCCGTAATCAAAACAGGCGAAAATAGTTGGGAAGAGGGAGCGAAAGAAGCACGGTCATGCGTCAGTTTATCCAGTAATTCAAGCTGCAATATCTCTAAGTACGGCGATTACGTAATCTACGGAAACATGATTTTGATCTGCGAGGGGCGCGATTCGACAACAGCGCTCGGTCAATGCGTCGCGCTGCTGGAACAGTTAGGGCTGGGTTAGGACGGTGGGTAAATCCTGTTCTCGCTCCCTACGAAGGAGAAGGGGATTTGCCGGAACTGCGACCGGCATAATTTCAGGAGCGGGTTAGTCTTCTACCCTTGAGTGCCCGGAAAAACTGGTCTTGATATTCGTCGAAAAGTTGCCAGGATTCTAATTCTTTGTGCAAAACAACTGGGTCGAGATTGCCGTGTTGAACCTGACGTAGTGATTCTTCGATTCGCAATCGAGCGTCCATCGGCACACCGTTGTCAATTTTCATGCGGCCAGAGCGCATGAAGTCCGCAGCGTTCTCGGGGCCTGAACTATTCGTTAGGTCGAAGATGAATTTCATGAGCGACACATCCCAGAGTTCGTCGACTCCGAGTATGACGGCTTCAAGCGGTTGAGACTCTCGGTCGATCCGATTGCTGATGCGTTCGGCAACATCCTCAGGTCGGCTTGAGATGATCTCCATTTCTAGAGGCTCATTTGAATACGTGTAGAGAATTCCGGCATCGTCTGCCTGACCTCGACGTATTAGCTCTCGCATAAATTCCTGAGCATCTTCTCCGAATCCAACGGTTCTTGACAGAAACTGAGGTGTCACGATTTTGGGGCGTTCGGCCTTAACTTTGCCTCGCCTTAATACTGCTTCTTCTGTCCGTTTATCAGTGTCTAAAACCTGAGAGAGGGGTCTGGTGACCATGTTGTAGGTAACCACGGTGGTTCCGAAGCTTGCCAGTTTTTGTATTGGCATCTTTACCACGACGGTGTTCAGGAGGACTTTTAGGTGTTCAGGATTCATATGCGTCCAATCATCGCGCAATTCAGGCCGATGGGTTGATTGTGCGATCAGAGGGGGCTGTCAGGATGTGGCATTTACTTGGTGATTAGGCAGTTCTAGATACGTGATTGGCCGATGTTTTTATGATGGTAATTCGGGCGTTAGAGCCGACTACTTGTTTGAAGCCGAACTTGTTCACCGGTTAAATATTCCTTTTTACCTATCTACTCGCCGAAGATTGTATATTTGCGAACGAATTAAGGATTTCGAAGCTCATCTACAAGATCAGGTATCTAATTGGGGGCCATATGAAGATCACCGATATCAAACTGCGTCAGTTAACTGGGGTGATGGACGTAGACGGTCAATGGGTGGAAGACCGATTCGTTCAGCCGACCGATGTTTACGAAGAATTTCGAAACCAAGGGCGGATCGGCCGAAGTCGCCAAATCGACGATAAGCATCTTGAAATTTCAAGCACGTTCCTGCAAATAGAAACTGATGAAGGTGTGTCTGGAATCACCGGACCTTTGTGGCCAGCGGTCGGCTACCACGTCTGGCTGATGAAAGATCTCTTAATCGGACAAGACCCCACGGCTACTGAATATCTATGGGATGTCATGCACCGCAGTTCAGCCCACGGTAGGCAGGGCGCGGGAATGATGGCTATCAGTGCAGTTGATAACGCGCTGTGGGATCTAAAAGGCAAGGCATTGGGTACGCCCGTTTATCAACTAATCGGGGGCGGGAACCAGAAATCGATGCCGGGCTATGCATCGATGTTGTTCTACAACGCGACTGACATGGGTTTGGTTCGGGAACGTGCTCAGGAGATGAAGGCACAGGGATTCACTGCCCAGAAATGGTTCTTCAGGCATGGCCCTATGAGCGGTTACGAGGGGTTCAAGCTCAATGTCGACCTCGTGCGAACCGTTCGGGAGGCAGTCGGACCCGATCACGACATTATGTTCGATGCATGGCAAAGCTGGGACTACAACTATGCCATCAAAGTCTGCAGTCAAATCGAACAATACGATGTCCGCTGGCTCGAAGAAGTCGGCATGCCCGACAGAATCGATACTTATCGCAAGGTCAAGGAAAGTACGATCATCCCAATCTCGGGTGTTGAACACGAATACACCCGATGGGGGTTCAAACGTTGGATGGATGCGGAAGCGGTGGACATTATTCAGCCTGATATCGCGTGGTGCGGCGGGTTGAGCGAAATTCTAAAGATCGCTTCAATGGCAACCTCGTACGATCTCATCACTATCGCCCATTTTGGAGCTTCACCTGCGGGGATGGCTTTTTCGTCATCTCAATCGCCAATTCACACGCCGTACGTTGAAACGATTCCAAAAGAAGCGGTAACTTCATACTTTTTCGGTGAAGCTCTCGATCTTAAAAACGGAATCGTGACTGTGTCGGAAAAACCTGGATTCGGTTTCAATATCGATGATTCGAAAGTCGAGTCTGAATCGCTTATTGAGTTTTAAGGAGCTTAACGAAAGAGACTGAGTATTTCTTGTGGGTTCTGTTAGGACTCGGCGTTCATTGGGGGACTATTGGGTCGACGTAAATTAGCGGTACGGGCAGGACATGAACAGATTTCCTTTTTATTCAGAGGGGGATGCTATTCTGTCCTAACGCTGAGTTCTGACAGATTCGGTACGAGCTGCACTAAATGTACGAAGGCGCTGGAAAGCTCACTCCATGGAACAAAAATTACCTCGGCGCACTATCGCGTTGCTTATCACCGTTTTCTTCGCACTCTTGGGGGCTTCCTGTGCTGGATCACAGGCTGGTGACGAAAACGTCAGTGCTATTCCAACTCTTGTAGCGACCGCCACGGAAACTTCGACAGTTTCTGCTGCGCCCACCGCTAAGCCGACGGCCACCATTGTGCCCGCCACTGCAACATCATCAGCCGACAATGGGTCTGCTGTTAAGCCGACAGCCACTGCTGTTTCCGCCACGGCAATATCAACAGTTCCCGCTACTGTGCCAGCTAGTATTCCAACGTCCACTGCTGTGCCGGTGCCTCCCACGGCTACCGTGCCAACCCCGGTAGCAACCGGCGTACCGGCAACTCCGACGCCGACTCAAACGCTGCCACCGACTGCGACTCCGAGTCCGGTTTTCGATTCTCGCTATACGCAGCAGATTCTCATGAACGGTACTAATATCATCGCCGGTGCAGCTGCCGCCCCAGAAGCTCTCTCACGTGCAGGTGAAATTATGTCTGCGATGTTAGCCGGTCGCCCCGACATCACCACTGCCCTCATTGATCGAGCCCACTACGTCATTGTTGTCGAGGAAAATGTCTGCGTCTTGGACCTCCCTGAGTACGTCATCTGGAAAGGTCTTTTCACTTGCGATCGCATCCGTGGTTTTGGCGGCACGCTGACACTTCCCATATCCAGCGGGGGTGAGGAAAACCTTCTGTGCCTTCCGAGTGACCCATTCCATGACCAAAGCGTTTTCGTTCACGAGTTCGGGCACACGGTCATGAATGTCGGCCTGCCATTCACCGAAGACGGTTCAACGATTCTGATCGAGCTTCGGGCGGCTTATTCCCTCGCGGTGAGCACGTGGCTTTGGGCGAACACTTACGCGTTAACCAATTGGGAGGAGTATTGGGCCGTTGGAACCGCTGCATGGTTCGACGCTCAATACACAGTCAATTCGCCACTTGGGGACGGTGTCTACAACAACGTCGGCACACGCGAGGCGCTCATCGCATACGATCCCGTTCTGGCCGAGTTGCTGGGTCGAGTTTATTCTGTCGATTGGCGTTACTCTTGCCCTTCCGCCTCCTAGTAGGACATGGAGAGATACCTGTTAGCTACCGGGTGCCGAGGTTGAGTTCTGACAGAACGTTCATCGTTATGTTTGATTAGTTCGAGGCGCGTGCCGTCGGGCGTTTACGTCTCGCTAACTGTTATCCAAGGTTTTGTGGAGTTAAGCGGTTAGGTTGGCGTCGCTAGTTATTCCGGGTAGATGGGTTCTTCGAATGGGTAGAGTGGGACTCGCCGGTTCTTGAATTCAAATGTGTCTAGATCGGCAGATGTTACGCCTGGGCTGTTCACGATGATGATTTCGGCAGCGATCGGCTGGTATGCAGGTCGTGGCGAGCTGACGCCTTTCGCAACGATGATTTTGTAATCCTCAGGGTTGATTCCCATTGAGTACATTTGCTGACGGGCGGTGTTACCGCTGCGCCGTGAGGTGATCAGGATTGTCATGCCATCAACAGTGTCGAATCGCACACGTTTGCCATCGTCGTAAAAACGCCCTCCACCATGTGTAGGCCGAGTTTCTTCGTATGGTCCATCGTCGATCCTAATCACAGTCCCAACTACCCTGATTGGCTCGCCGTGCATATCGTCGGTTTTGCCGCCGACGTCGAGAGATAGCTCTGCGCCAACTCCCGCGGCTACGCATGCCTCTACTACCTCAGGATCGTAAAGCGATTGCAGGTATCCATTGACTCCCATCTCTTTGGCTACTTTGAGAATGTGGGTCGAGTCGGCTGAAGATCCGCCGCCGATATTGTCGCCGACATCCATGAGAACGATAGGCCCAAGATGTGAATGTTCAGAAGGCTCGGGTTCAGCGAGAGCGGATCCATCGTCAGGAAGGAAATTTTCAATTCCAGCGGGCTTAGGACCGACATAGCGTTCTTCAGCTTGAATTAGTGCTTCCTTAATTGAAGCGACCGGACGATTGAGATCGATTCGCTTAGTCCAAGCGTGTGCTGCCATATCTTTGGCAGTCTTCTCGGCGAGTTCTGGATCGCCATCGGTAATAGCGATCCACGACATACCCATCTCTTCGACATCAGCGTAGGGATAGCCTTCGGCGATCGAAGTATCGAGCACGTTTGGAATTTCGTTTGCCGTGACACATTCATCGACAAGGCCCTTCATGGGTTCTTGTCCGGTGAATTGTTTGACTATGTTCACCAGCATGGGCGGCATTTCGATGAACTGAACGGGACTAATTTCACCCTTAGCCGTGCGATAGATCAATTCAGCTGTCTTACGTCCTCGAAGCTTGGTGTCGAGGTGAGGGCAGGTACGCCAAACGATGCAAACATCGGTATTCGCAACCGTTTCTTTCGATATGTTTGCGTGCATGTCTAGAGTGATTCCCACCGGTACATCTGGACCGACGATCTCTCGAACCATTCGGGTAAATTCGGCGTCCATATCAGGGTATTCTTCGGAAACCGCAGCACCATGATTCGCTATCAAAACCCCGTCCCACGGGCCTTGATCGTTCAACATACCCAGCATCTCAATCGAGAGCCTATCGTATGCATCTTTCGTGATGGTTCCGATAGGGCCTGTTCTGGCGTGCATCAGCGGCACGGTTTCGAATCCGAGCTCTTCACCAGCTTGCAGATACCCGGCTATTGTGTGATCAGACGTGGCGTACTGATCAAGTATTCCCTGCCCGTACAAGATTTTGCTTTTCTCGAATTCTTCGTAGGTAGCGGGGACTATTGAGAAGGTGTTTGTCTCATGTGAAATGCCAAGAATGGCGAATCTCATCATGTGCTCCAGTTGGTGGAATCTATGCTTGGTGAACCGGTTATTCGAATGGGTAGAGTGGGACTCACCGACGGTTGAATCATAACGTGTCGATATCGGCGGATGTTACCGGAGGGCTGTTTACTATGACGATTTCGGCAACTATCGAATGACATGCGGGCCGAGGAGAGCTGACGCACTTTGCGATAACGGTGCGATAGTCCGCAGGGTGGGGTTCTGACAGAGCCGGTATCACGTAGGTGTTTTAGGGTGGCAGAGATTTGGGCGCGAAAAAAGGCGGTAATGCCAGAACGCGTCGGGGGCTGGTCCGGCTGCGTCCGTGTTGCATTACCGCCCTGCCAAGAAGGTTCTCATCAATTACGTGTTGTGGATGTGAAGGGAGCCGGAATGGCGTGATGAACCTGTGAAAACACGTTCAGGTTCTCTATTTCGATTACTGTTTTACGCGACGTATAGCGTGTTAACCGCTTAGTAGGAATTAATGTTGATTGGCGATGTGTGGTGCGCCATTTCAGTTGTTGATGCAGATATGATTTTGGCATCTTTTTCTGACAGTTTTTAAGTAGTTGTGAACAGGTGATCAATCATGAAAGTTCTTGTTACTGGCTCTTCGGGTTTAATCGGGTCGATGCTTATCAATGCTCTGGCGGATAAGTTCGAAATTTCTGCGCTTGATGCGCGGAGGTCGGAGCATGCCCCAGATGTGCCGACGATGATTACGGATGGTTCTGATTACGAGTCGATGTCGAAGGCGTTCGAGGGTGTTGATGCTGTTGTTCATTTGGCGGCGAATGCTCCTGTCGAAACGCCTTGGCCAGATGTGCTCAAGAACAATATTTCAACGACTCATAATGTTTATGAGGCTGCGCGTCAGCACGGTGTGAAGCGGGTTGTGTTTGCCAGTTCGAATCATGCGGTTGGAAATTTCGAGATGGATGAGCCGTATTGCCGTATTCGAGTTGGTGATTACGAGGGTTTGAAGCCTGGTGGGTTTAAGCGCGTTGATAATTCTGTTCCGATTCGGCCTGATTCGGATTATGGGGTGAGTAAGGCGTTTGGGGAGGCGACTGGTAGGTATTACCACGAGCATTTCGGGTTGGAGGTTGCTTGCCTTCGTATTGGAACGGTGAATCCGCAGAATAGTCCTGCTGGGTCAGTTCGGTCGTTAGCGACGTGGTTGAGTCACCGGGATTTGACGCAGTTGGTTTCGCAGTGCCTGACGCAGCCGTTGGGGTTTGAGATTTTCTATGGGGTTTCGGATAACACTTGGCGTTTTTGGGATACGGATTACGCGAAGAAGGTTATTGGGTATGCGCCGTTGGATAACGCAGAAGATTGGCGTTAAGGGCGCGTGTGCAGAGGCTGCACTTGGGCGCGCGTTTTGGCGTTTAGCTCCGAGCGTCAGATGCGGACTTTGTCGCACGTCGCATTCTGGCGTTTGAGCTGGGCGTCCGAGGCGGACTCGGGCTCGCTCATGTCTGTGCCGTTGCCTCTAGTTCATGTAGATCTGGACGTTCGAGGCTGCACTTGATAGCGCATCGCAGTTTGGCGTTAGGGCCGGGCGGGCGTTATTTTTAGTCGTTTTCGGTGGACTTTGGCTTGCTGATGAATCGGCCATGTTCGTCTCGTTGTGGGCCTTTTCTCTCGGGCTTTGGAGCTGGACGATCTTCGCCTTTACCGTCGACTCTTGGTCCATCGAGATTTACCCGAGGTTCAGGGCGATTTCCGCCCTTGCCATCGATTCGTGGGCCGTCGAGGTTTACACGGCCGCGTTCTGAGCGGCTACTGCGGTCGTTACTTCGTGGGCCGCGAGAGTCGCTGCCGCGGTCGTCACGTCTTGGACCACCTGAGTAGCCACCTCGATCATCACGCCGTGGGCCGCGGGAATCGCCGCCACGGTCGTCACGTCTTGGACCACCTGAGTACCCACCTCGATCATCACGCCGTGGGCCGCGAGAGTCGCCGCCGCGGTCATCGCGTCTTGGTGGACCACCTGAGTAACCACCTCGATCATCACGCCGTGGGCCGCGAGAGTCGCCGCCACGGTCGTCACGTC
>JABMNN010000038.1 GCA_013204545.1 Chloroflexota bacterium
ATCTATCCCTCCTATGACTCGTTATCGTCGTCGCTCTTAAATGAGAGGGGTGATCTCTAATCTCAATCCTATGAGATTAGCCCGCGAATAGGCACATTTCTACGTGAAATCTTTGTGAACAATTCCAACGGTTCGACATAAGAAACGTCGTGATCGACCGAAAAAGAAAACGCCCCGGCCGAAGCCGAGGCGCAATACAAAATAATCTGGTGATTGACTACCAGCTCAGTGCGTGGACACCAGCAATCGGCTCGTCCCCACCAACCGCCGCTGCTCCCCGGTGAGTCCACGGCTTCGGAGTACGGTACTCTATCCAAATGTGCGACGAGGGCTGATTGCTAAATGTTAGTTCAGAAGCTGAATCATCCACCGGCAACTGTGACCGTTTGTGGGCAGGCGTGCGCTATGCCAACAATTTCACCGCCGGTCCTACCCACAAAAACCGGCAATTCCCCGGAATCGACCGGCAAAACTGCCGCTCTGGTGTGATGCAATGTAGTGGGTGTTGAGTTCAGGAAGGGGGCAGCAATGTAGAATTCTGAAATACCATGGAGCCTTATGACAAAACAAGTTAGTAAATCGACCATTCGCAGCACGAAGACGAAGGCCAAATCAACTTCTAAACAGAAGCATAAAGTTCAGGGCCGGGGTTACTGTATTCGGTGTGCGACCGGGATCGACTTTTCCACTGACAAGCCCCTGTGTGACAAGGATTACACGATCTGGGCAGAGTACGAAGACCCCAAATACGCCGAGGAATACTGTCACTCTTGCGGCAAAGAAAAAAACACCTCATACGTAAAGCCACTTTGTATCACTTGTTTCAATAAAATAGCCAAAGGTACCGACGCACCAAAACGATCTGCCCCGCCGTGGTTCCGGAAGTCTGCAAAAAAGTGACGATGTGACGAAGTGTGACGGTCCAAACCTACTCTCTACTCTTCTTCTCCTTCTTTATTCTCAGAGAAATAAGCATCGGAGTAAGACCAAGCCACCAATCCTCAACTAGAATCAATCCCCGCATGCCCTCGTAGCTCAGCTGGATAGAGTACCGGCCTCCGAAGCCGGGAGCGCGAGTTCGAGTCTCGCCGAGGGCGCCATTTTCTTCGTCACAATCAAAAGTGTGACATAGCGATTAGCCAAATCACGCAAACCCGGCTAACCTGCAATTAAGTCACTCAACGGCAACGCAGCCAACCAACTGCAAACCCGCAAGCCTTACCGGCCCCGCTCCAAGTTCGACTCCATGCGCTACGCTCGCAGGATGCAACTAAAACGAGCACCAGAGTGACCAAAAAACCTCCTGATCCCTCCAGTTTTGGTCGGACACACCAACTATGATGTTGATCGTATGTGGCTAACTCCCACGTCCGATAAACATGTCGGAAAATGATGCCGGATTGAAAATTAGCGGTTCAAAAAATCTCCACAACACCCGTGTCGATCCCAAACAAACCAACCTACCGAACTTGGCGGTGCAACCGATGACCGGTCGCACTGAATTCGCAGGACGTAACGAGCGCGTTCACCACGTATTGCGTCGATTGATCGACGATGTGCGAGTGCAGCGCGGACTTGAACGAATCACGATTGTCACGCCTACGAATCAGGCGTCTTTCTACATTCGACGCTCTCTCGCAAAAGAAGGCTTGTTCAATGTCGATTTCAAGCGTCTTGAAGACGTCGCAGAACATTTGGCAGGTCGAGATTTCAAACAACGATTGCTCCATGATCTTCAGGCGTCAGAGTTCGTTTTCGAGGCGGCGCGTGATGTAACACTCGGCTCGAAGCTCGGTGGCGAGAGTGTTTCACCTCAGCTTCAAACGGCGTTGCACTCGACGTTCCGAGAGCTTGAGTTGCTTGATCGCGCTCAACTGGATCAACTGGCAGCGGAGGGTGATGTTCTTCGCGAGCTTGTGTTGCGTTTCGATAAGTACATGAAGTTGGCCGAGCCGTATCGACGTGGCTCGCTTGTCGCTCAACGTGCGGCTAAAAACATCGTCACCGGCAAGTCGGAAAACCTACTTAATGCGCTCGGTACTGTCTTGCTTGTCGAGGCGTCGGTTGTGGCTCCGGTGCAGCGTCCGTTGTTCGATGCGCTGGCAGGTATGCCAAATACGGTGACTGTGACGATTGTCGATTCTCCGCCTGAGATCGATTTGCCTGATCACCCAGTGGAGGAGAGTCACCGACTGAGTCCAATCGGTGTTCCCGATGTTGCTGAGGAGGTTCGGGCGGTGGTGAGGGAGGTCGTGAATCAGGCTCGATCAGGCAAGACATTCGCTCGTATGGCTGTGGTCTTCGAGGATGATAGCTATTCGAGCCGGATTGCTGAGGCTCTGGAGCTTGCCGAAATTCCGGTTTCAGGACCCGATCGTACGGCGCTTTCTGATGCTCCAGAGGGCCAGTTTGTTACGGGTCTCCTCGATATCTTCCACAACGATTTCAGCCGACTCGATCTCACAGCTTGGCTGTCGAGCGCTCCGGTGAAAGATCCTTCGTCTGGAAAGGTTGTTCCTGCTGCCAGATGGGATGCTATTTCTCGATCTGCTGGTGTTACGTCGTCGGTGCAGGATAGTTGGATTCCTCGTTTAGATAGATTCGCAAAGAATGTTGTGCGACATGCCGAGCGTTCGTCACGTCTCGATGAGGGCAGGGCAAATGAGGTCGATGCTGCTCGGTCGGATGCCGAGTATGCGGTGTGGCTGAAAAAGTTTGTTGTAACCCTCGCCGAACGCGTGCCGACCGATGCCGAGAATTCCTGGTCGGGTTTCGGTAAGTGGCTCCGCTCGATGGTCGAAGATTTCTTGATGCCAGAGGATCCAGATTCAACCCGTTCTCAGTCAACCCGCTTGCTAACTCTGATCGACCGTTTGGAGTCGTTGGAGACGGATGGACCTTTGCCGATGTTCGAACACTGCGCCGGTGTGCTGCGAGAGCAACTCAGTAAGCGTTCGGCTGGACTCCGTTCGTTGGGTGCAGGTGTTTACGTTGGACCCGTTTGGACGGCTGCTGGCTGTCCGTTCGATACGGTTTTTGTTGTCGGTATGTCCGAGGGGCGATACCCAAGTCCCGGTTTCACCGATCCGCTGCTTCCCGATCCTTTAAAGAAGGAAATCGATCCCGCTGGATTGTCTTTGGGCACTGTCGAACGACGAGTAACAGAAAGCCATCAGGCGTTCGTCTCTGTTCTGGAAAATGCCGAGCAGGTGTTCATGTACTGGCCAAGCGGAATCCCCGGTGAGTCGAGAGAGTTCGGCCCCGCCCGTTGGTTCCTGTCGGCTGTGCGAGAGGTCTCTGGCTTGCCGTTGTTGCAGGCTGGAAAACTCTTGGAAGGCGGTATTCCCGGTCTCACTATTCACCGTCGATCTGATTCGATGCACCTTCCTTTAAGTAAGGCTGGCGATGCACACGAGTATGACGTTATCGGTGCTAGAAGCTGGAACATTAATGGCAATACTCCCGAGTCGTTCCCGCTGGCAACAGAGGTTGCTTCGATTTTAGATTCGGTGAAGTTCGAGTCTGCCCAAGAGGGTCCTGTCTGGACGGAATACGATGGCAAGCTCGATCTGAGTGTTACTGGTGCCAGTTCTGGAATTTCCGAAACCGTCGGATCGGCTACTGCATTCGAAACCTATGCGGCGTGCCCGTACCGTTACTTCCTGTCGAGACGACTTCATATCGAGCCGACCGAGTCTCCGGAGCCTGAGTTGGCTCTCGATGCTCTCACTTTCGGAACGCTGATTCACGATGTCCTCGAAAAGTTCGCGTTGTGGAGAATGGAATCCAAATCGGACGTTCCGTCGCGGGTGGATCAAGAAAAATGGTTACGATCCTCTACCACCGAACATGTCGAGAAGCTTAAGGAGGACACACCCGGCAGATCCGAGGGTGCGTGGAAGATCGAGCTGTCCCGAGCATGGCTCATTCTGCGTCAGTGGCTCCGCCGCGAGCCTGATACCGCCGACCAACCAGATATGCGTCAGGTTGAAGCTGAATATTCGTTCGGAAGCGACCGACCAAATTCCAACAGCGGTCCCGCGGTTGAGGTGCGGACTGCTTCAGGAAAAACGGTCAAGTTCCGTGGTCAGGTCGACCGAGTAGACATTTCCGAGGATGGCAGTCGAGTTATCGTCTACGACTACAAATCTGGCGGTAATAGCTCGTATTCGAAACTCGATTCCGACCCTGTAAAGAAGGGTACGAAACTACAACTTCCGCTTTATTCGAAGGCGGTTGCAAACAAGTACCCAGATGCTGACATTTTCGCTTCCTACTGGTTCGTCCGAGAAAATGCTTCCGAACTAAAACCCGCTCCTAGCGACTACGACAGTGCTAAGGCGGAAACCGCTCTCACATCTGCGGTCGAAACAATCGTTGAGGGTATCGAAGCTGGTATCTACCCTGCACGCCCCGGTGATTCCGCAAGTTGGGGCGAAAGCAACGAGTCGTTCGAGAATTGCATGTTCTGTGAATACGCCAGGGTCTGCCCAAAAAGTAAGGCGCGACTCTGGAACTCCAAGAAGGAATCCGACCCCGCATTAGTGAACTATCTGAATCTTGCGGAGGATCGAGAATGACCAACTCCCCATACGACAGTGATCCAACCCGTGACCGTATAGTCGGTGCCGTTGAAGGCTCGCTAAATCAAACGATCTACGCAGGTGCCGGTGCAGGAACTGGCAAGACTCAGGCGCTGGTCGAACGCATTGCCAATCTGATCATGATCGCCGGTGTCAGCTCCGAAAATATCGCGGCTGTGACATTCACAAAAGCGGCAGCTTCGGAACTGCGCCAGCGCGTTCGTGAAGAACTAGAACGCCGTCAGGCAGAGTCTATTAAGTCGGATGAAAAACAACACGATTCTCCATTAGCACGCGCTCTCGATTCCTTGGATTCTGCTTTCATCGGCACAATTCACAGCTTTGCCCAAAGCCTCTTAAGAGAACGGCCACTTTCCGTGGGGTTGCCTCCAGTTTTCGAAACACAAGATGAGGTGCAGGGCAGTGCTAGATTCGATGAAGAATGGTCGGCATGGCTTAATGAGGCACTGTCGAATCCAGAGTTCGCTGATGCGGTTGTAAATGCCCAGCGTTTGGGACTTCGACAGCCACTTGCCGACCTCCGAAATCTCGCTGAAGAACTCCACGCAAATTACGATCTGGTTGAGAGGATCGGCGCACTCCCACGCCCCGGTCAGACCGATGCTCCGACATTGGTTCTTGAGGCTGTTCGATCTGATCTTGAATTGGCTCTTGATCTACGAGACAACTGCATAAATCCCGAAGATAAATTGCTACTGCATCTGGGTTCATTGGTTAACCAAACTGTTCGGTGGATAAACGAAGCACTCGAAAGTGATTCCGAAGAAGAATGCGTTATCGCGTTAACCCAAATTGCCAAGCTAACTGTCGTTGGCGGACGCAAGACCGATTGGACGGATTTGCCGAGTGGTGAATCGAGCATCGAAGAAGTCAGGTCACTACTCGCACAAGCCCAAGAACGTATCGAATCAGGCCGGCAATCCCTCGGTGAATCCACGGTCATTCCACTCGTGAATGCCGTGAGGAAAATGGTGCTTGACTACGCACAAAAACGATGTGATGAGGGACTTCTTGAGTTTCAGGATTTACTGGTGTTGTCATGCGAACTGCTCGATTCAGATGACGAGGTTCGTCGATATTTCCAAAAGCGATACACCCATGTATTAATCGACGAGTTTCAAGACACCGACCCACTCCAGCTCAAGCTGGCAATGCGATTGGCTGATCGTCACCACGGCTCAAACGGAAGTGGCACGCCATCACCCGGCGCACTATTCGTAGTAGGTGATGGCAAGCAGTCGATTTATCGATTCCGTAGAGCCGATTTGACCCAACTCCAAGGACTCGTTGAATCACTGGGAGCAGAACGACTTACTCTGACCAAGAATTATCGGTCACACCCAGAGATCCTGAACTGGGTCAATGCCATCTTCAACCCGTGGATGAACGGTCCGAAGGACTCTGCACAGAATCCCAATCAGGCAAGTTACATCGCTATTGAACCCGGACAAAAAAAGTACAACGAATCCAGCAAGCCGCGAGTGATGATCGCCGGTGGACCTGCGGATGGAACAGTTGATATCGCAAGAGAATCTGAATCTCGAGATATTGCAGAACTCGCCTTAAGCGTTGGGGCAGGTGAGTGGTCACTTCCCGACGGTAAAGACGGTATGCGTGAGTCCGACTATCGAGACCTATGCGTCCTAATGCCACGTCGTACAGCACTTTCGTATCTGGAAGATGCCTTCTTCGAAAACAACATCCCATACATCCTCGAAGGTCAGGCTCCGATTTTCGAATCACAAACCGTTCATGAACTGAGCAACAACCTTGTAGCAATCGACGACCCAACAGATCAGGTAGCGATTGTCGCCGCACTGAAGTCCGCAGCGTGGGGATGCTCGGATCAAGATCTGTACGAATGGGCTTCGGCGGGACGTAAGTTTGAGTACGCTCGAAAACCATACAAGGTCAGCGAATTCGACCCGGAGTCAGGCGCTCATAAGGTGGCGGTCGGATTAGCCGGATTGGCTAAATATCACGCAAACCGACAGCGTTACTCGACTCCATCTTTGATCGAGCAATTTGTACGCGAACGGCGACTTCGAGAAGTGGTCGCACTATCGAATCCGAATGGTGACCGTGAACGTCTGATGGATCTGATCATCGAAATGTCTCGATCACTTCAACGGTCAGGCACCGGCTCGCTACGAGAGTTCGTTCGATGGATCTCCAGACAGGCAGAAGCCGGTGTACGAGTCGCCGAAGGTGCACTCTCTAACAGCGAAATTAACGCAGTTCGGGTGATGACAGTCCACGCAGCAAAGGGGCTCGAATTTCCAATCGTGGCGTTGATGGGTTTACAAGTGAATGCCTCCGCTCCAAAAGGCAACTCAATAACGAAAGAGGAATTCGGTAAACCGGTTATGGCAGTGAAACTGGGTTCGACGAAGCTCGGGCTGGCAACAGCCGATTACGAAGCGAAGGCGAACGCCAGCAAAGAAGCAGACTCCGCTGAGCAAGTGCGATTGGCATATGTTGGCGCAACTCGGGCCAGAGAACACCTGATTGTCAGCGTGTACCGTTCTGCCAAAGACAAAACGACGCTCGCTGCAAAGATCAGTGAGTTTGACGATCTGACCACTCTGTCAAAGCAGTTCGAGATCGCTCCAGTTGAAGACGGAAATCGTACTCGCACCGACAACTCCCCTTCAGTTGTCAGCGAGTCGTATTCACTCGATCACAGATCTGAGTGGAACGATGACCTGAAATCGGTCATGCAAACCGCAAGATACCGGGGATACGTCACTCCGTCTGACCTAGCCGATCACACCATGTTCTCAGCGCCGAAACCCGAAGACAATATCGAATCGACTGAGTGGAACACAGCACGTCGTGGTCGCGGTGGAACAGACATCGGATCGGCAGTTCACGAGGTGCTACAAGACATCAACTTTGACGACCCGTCAAACCTTGATGAGCTTGTGCAACTGGCAATTGACGCCTACTCGATACCCGATCTTCGAGACGACGTGGCAAAGCTAGTAAGGAATGTCCTGCAGAGTCCAACCGTGGCGAAAGCTACGAGCAGCAACAGTTGGAGCGAAGCGTGGGTTGCTGCTGAGATCGATGATGGCATTGAAATCGAAGGATCGGTCGACCTCATGATCAAGCATGAAGATGATTCCATAACCATCATCGACTACAAGACGGATCGGGTGATGGGCGATCTACTGGAAGACCGCGCACGAGGCTACGAAAACCAACTCGCCGGATATGTCTTGATACTCGAAAAATTGGGAATGTCAGTAAGAGACGCTGTCCTGGTATTCGCTGATGGCGGCAAAGATGGCAACGCAAGCGAGTACTTCATCAAGGATCTTCAAGAAGCTAAGACTGCCGCGCGTAGTAAAATTCACCGTAAAATCGGCTGACGAATATTTATTGGTTCCGCTGTAGATTGACTCCGAAACTGACAAACTCACGTTAAGATCGCCATCTGCATATTTCTAATTACAAATTCGGAGGAATTAAATGGGGCTACTCGACGGTAAAAAAGCACTAATAACAGGCGCACGAAAAGGCATCGGCCGCGGTATCGCACTGACTCTAGCGAACGAAGGTGCAGACGTAGGAATCAACGATATCGTTGATGACGAAGTATCCCGGCGCGCCGCCGAATTAGTCACCAATCGAGGCGTCAAAGGCACATTCCATGCTGGCGACGTAAGTACAGTCGCAGGCGTCAATGCAGTGATCGATTCGTTCCTCGCCGAACACGGTCGTATCGACATTTTGGTCAACAACGCCATCTTCCCGGATCAGTCTCGTCCTCTGTTCGACACCGACGAAGCCTACTGGGATCGCATGATGAATCTTTCTCTCAAGGGCTATTTCTTCGGTGCGCAGCGAGCTGCAAAAGAGATGATCGCCCAGGGCAACGGCGGCAGCATCGTTTGCCTCTCGAGCGTTCATGCGTACGTTGCAATAGAAGAGTGGACAGCCTACGGCACTGCAAAAGCAGGACTACGCAGGATGGTCAAAGGTCTGGCTATCGACTTGAAGGGACACAACATCAACGCTAACTGCATTGCGCCGGGCGCAATTTCTAATGTTTTGCCTGATGGCGACGATGACGTTATCGATGGTGCTCCTCACGACCCTTCTAGGTTCACCAAACACCTCCCCGCAGCAAAAGGTGGTCTGCCAAGCGACATCGCCAACGCCGTCCTCTACCTAACTTCTGAGCTTGGACAATACGTGAACGGCGAAACAATTCTGGTTGACGGCGGTATGATCGCAACAAAGACAATGCAGGACTAGAGAACGGAAAATCGATAGTCATGACCACCCAACTTCTCGAAGGTAAAAAAGCGTTAATTACGGGTTCCCGACGAGGTATTGGTTCCGGAATCGCTCAGCTTTTTGCTGAACACGGTGCGGATGTTGGTATCAACGATGTAATCCGAGACGAAGAAGCTGACAAAACAATCGCTGCGGTCGAATCGCTCGGACGAAAAGCATCGTGGCATCAAGCCGATGTAGGCAACACCGAGGATCGCAATCGCTTGTTGGATGAGTTCGTTTCAGAGCATGGCCGAATCGACATACTCGTAAATAACGCCGTTGCGTCCCGAGACATGCACTTCACCAAGATCACCGAGGAGTTCTGGGATCACCTTGTCGGGCATGCGCTCAAGGGTTACCTATTTCTTGCTCAGGGCGCAGCGAACCGGATGATTGAACACGGTCATGGCGGAAACATCATCAATATAAGCAGCGTACATAGCTATCGCGCCTGGCCGCACGACACGGTTTATGGTGTGGTGAAGGCTGGACTTAATCGCATGGTGCAGTCGATGGCACATGATCTCGCTGGAACAGGCATTACTGCTAATTGTGTCGCGCCTGGATACATCGACAGTAGAGTTTTGCCATCTGCTGAAGAAGCTTCACGAGCTAATGCTGAGTACCTTGGTTCCGCTCTTGGATTCATCCCGAGCCGTCGGGGTGGGGTGCCTCGTGACATCGCGGGAGCGTGTGTTTTTTTGGCATCAGAACTTGGTGAGTACGTTAATGGTCAAACAATAACGGTCGATGGTGGCTTCCTCGCCGGGGGAGTTCCGCCTGATTCTCAGCCGCTTGAACCAGGAATGCCTGGAGCTGCCAAGTAGTTTGTATCGGGCGAGTACCGTGTCGATGATGTGCTAATGTCCGTCATTAATTGATCTTTTAAATCCTACCCGCACAAACCGAGAAGTTAATTCCTAAACATGATTAAACGACGCAATATGCTCTTTCAGTTTGTGATGTACATCCTGACATTCGGTTTGTATTCGTTCTACTGGTTCTACTCGACATTGGATGAAATGACGAAGTTTCAGGGAAAACGAACTGAGCCATTAATATGGACGATTCTTATGTTCATTCCTATCGCTAACTTGTTTGCAATGTGGAAACACGCGAAGGTGAGCAGCGAGTTCACTGAAAAGGAATACCCTCCAATTCTTCTTTGGGTGTTGTGGGTATTCGTGTCTCCAATAGTTTGGATTCTGATGCAGATCGAACTGAATCGCGTAGCCGTGAGAACGACTTCCACTGGTCAATCGGCTGAGTAATCGATGCCTGAGTCTCCTAAATCAAACGAATCAAATCGTTACGAGCCAAGTGCCGAACATCTCGTCTACGAAACACCGTGGATCGATTTTTACCACGACGACATAACCCACGTAGACGGCAAGGCTGGCAAGTACGCGTGGGTGCGAAATCACTCGGGTAACGGTGCAGTGATGGTCGTTCCTGTAACTCCGTCCGAGCGGTACATGATAATCAAGGTTTATCGGTACCCCACGAAGCGGTACATCTGGGAATTCCCGGCTGGGCTTGTCGAACCAAATGAGTTGCCGTTGGAAACAGCACGGCGTGAGCTGATGGAAGAAACAGGTATAACTCCGGATCGAGTAGAGCTACTCGGTTCTCAGACTCCCGTGGGTGGGTATGCTGGTGATATTTTTCACTCAGTTCTCGCCGAGATTCCTGAGATATCGATTGACGATATCACCCTTCAGTCTGAAGAAGGAATCGTCGATGCGAAGTTGCTAACACGGACGGGATTAGTCGAATTCCTGCGTAGCCAAGAAATCGGTGACGGCATCACATTGACCTGTTTGGCGCACTACTGGCTGTGGCAAGAACAACGCACCATATAACACAAGGGAGAGCCATGAACGACATTTACTCGCACATCGATTCACACATCGACGAATCGATAGCACAGCTATTTGAACTTGTTCGTCAGCCATCGATATCGGCGCAAAAACTTGGTTTCGACAAAGCCCCAGGGCTGATGAAAGAACTGCTTGAACGCAACGGCTTCGAGGCCGAGATCGTTCCAGTGCCTAATAATGGTCTCCCTACCGTATACGGCTACATGGCAGCATCAGAGAACTCCGAGAACGCGCCAACCCTGCTGTTTTATTGCCACTACGACGTACAACCGGTCGACCCACTCGATCTGTGGGACACTGACCCGTTCGAGCCAACCCAGATAGGTGATCGTTTATATGGGCGTGGAATGTCGGACGATAAAGGCAACATAGGAGCTAGGCTAGCCGCTATCAAGGCATTTATCGACGAACGAGGTGGTGTCCCTTGCAATATCAAGATGTTCTGCGAGGGCGAAGAAGAGTCTGGCTCGATAAACCTTCCAGGTTTGATCGCAGAACGTGGTAACGATTTCAAAGCGGATGCCTGTATTTGGGAAGGTGGAGGACGAAATCTTAACAACGATCCGTTCATGTACCTTGGCCTGAAAGGTATGCTGGGAGTCGGTCTAAGCGTGAGCATGCTCTCAGGAGATGCTCATTCAATGTATGCAGCGATACTGCCGTCAGCGGCGTGGCGTTTGTTGCGGGCATTGCAGACAATTAAGGACGAGGATGAACGCATCCTGATCGCCGGGTTCTACGATGAAATAACGGAGCCAAGTGCTGAGGAGATCGCCGCAGTTGAGGCACTGCCTGACGATTCGCCCGAGTGGCTGGAGACGTTCGGTGTCAGTGGATTCGTTAATGGCCTCGATGGCGAAGATCTCCGTAAACAACTCACTTTTCAGCCAACTGCGAACATCGCCGGACTTGATTCGGGCTATCAGGACGCCGGACTCAAAACGGTGTTGCCAGCGGTCGCCAAGGCGAAGATGGATTTCCGACTCGTTCCAGAACAGCGTCCTTACGATATTTTTGACAAGCTCAGGAAGCATCTTGATAAGCACGGATTTGAGGATGTTGAAATCGAAGTACTTGGTGCTGTGAACCCGTATCGCACCGATTTCAACTCACCGTGGGTGCAGCTCGTAGCCGAGACCGCCGAAGAGATTTACGGGCGTAAACCGGTGATGACCCCGAACATGCCAGGAACAGGTCCAATGTTCGATTTCGGAAACACACTCGGTATGCCAATCGCCACATCGGGGATCGATCATCCCTCGCACAAAATTCACGCGCCTAACGAAAACATCACCACAGAAGATTTCCAACTCGGTGCCAAACATGCCGCACTGATAATCGAACGATTCGCCCAAGACTGGGGTTAGGTGCCGCAGGTCGCATGTAGAATTGGCAAGATTTGTTGACCCTTTAGCCGGAGAAAGCTTCCGCACATGGCCGTTATTCAGCCCACGCCCGACCACGCATTGGACAAGGCGACTATCGAACAACTCAAGCGAGTTAATACGACCGCTGTCGTCGACGTACTCGCCCGAAATGGCTACGAGCCTCACTACGTCTACATGCCGAATGTTCGAACGATGAACCCCGGCAAGAGGTTGGTGGCAAGGGCGATCACTGTTCGTTTCGTGCCGGCACGGCCCGATGGTATGGCGGAAAAGCCTGGGGGTGAAGAATCGCCCGAATTCGCAGCATTTGAACTAGCTGGTCCCGGCGACGTAATTGTCATGGAATCAATGCGCAACAAGCGTATGTCGATCGGTGGTGACATCAAGTTCCTCCGACTCAAGCAGCGTGGAGTCGACGGTCTGGTTTGCGACGGCGGAATCCGCGATATGCACACCGTTCAGGACTATGGCCTTGGTATGTGGGGGCTCGATAAGACTTCCAACTTGGGTACCCGTGTCGGAACGCCATACTCGACCAACGACACAATTGCAGTTGATGGTATTCTCGTTAGGCCCGGTGACTACATCGTTGCGGATGACGATGGCGTGGTGGTGATTCCACGAATTGTTGCCCCTGACATTGCTGTGAAAGCAATCGAGTACGATGATCTCGAAGAGTGGATTCGACGTCGTCTCGACAAAGAACAGCTGACGCCGGGACTGTACTACCCACCCGACGATGCAGTTATTGCCATGTACCGTAAGGAAAAGGCCGAGCAGGGCGACTAAAGATTGATCTCAACATCTAATCCGTCATAAGCGTATTGGATGTCGAGACCTTCTGAATCCCTTAACTTGGCAAGTTCCGCATTCACTGGAATGTGATCGATATCGTGGGTGGCGTCGACCAGTAAGGTGCGTGGTGCGCCGAGTCGGTGCGCCTGTTCTACAGCCTCTTCGACAGTGAAATGCGTGCCATGCGTTCGAGAAGGACGGAGAGCATCGAGAACTAGTAGCTCGGAACCTGCCACGAGTGCCGCTGTATCTTCTGATATTGCCGAGGCGTCTGAAATATAGCTGACCGACCCGAACCGGTACCCAAATATTTCATGCCCACGCCCATGTTCGACTGGGAGTGGAATCATTTCGAGCCCGTCTGCGCTGAACGGTGTTGCATCAATGATTTCGAAATCTAACTTCGCTACACCGCCTCCACCGGTCTGTTTGGTGCGGTCCACCAAGTAATAGAACAGTGACTCGACTGAAACGAGATCGGTTTCCCTGATGTAGATAGGAAGAGACTCCTGACCATTGTTCGTCCAATCTCTGAGATCGTCGAAACCGCCAACGGCGTCAGCGTGTGCGTGTGTAATTACAAGGGCATCGATAGTTCGTGCATCGAACTTTGGAAACCACTGGATCGCCGATTCGTAGAAGAATTTTCCAGCATCGATAACGATGTTACTGGTCCGCCCGCGGCTCAGTTTGCGTTGAACGAGGATTGACGTGTTGCGCCGTCGATTCGGTGAGCCAAGATTGATGGCATCAGGGCAAACAACGCATTTACTATCAGGGTTCGTCAGGCAAGAAACCCTCGGTACACCCTCTGACGTGCCAGTGCCCAGAAATACGATTCTCGATGTTGAGTCAGAATTTGGCATCAGCATAGGATACCGGCTGAGTCACAATTATTCGGCAGTTAGAAGCAACCAAATCCCGCATACAATCTAAACATGTCTTCACAGGTGCAGGAACTGATCGGCGGGGTCAAGGCAGGCCGGTGGCTCCTGCCATCACCAGATAAACCAAATCCAGTTTCGCTAGCGCGGGCGATTGCGGGTGTGTGTGGCTCACCGAAAATTTGGCGTGACCCTATTGCCAATGAATTGCGTTTGCTGATCGGAGAACCGGAACACTTAGTGTTTGTCATTGCCGACGGCTTTGGGATGAATTTCGTCAACACTCTCTCAGAAGATTCGGTTATTCGGCAGAATATAGCCGTTGAGGGTAGGGCGGCGTTTCCGCCGATCACCGGTGCCAATCTTTTTGCATTGAGCCGAGGAGAGTGGCCGGGGCAGCACGGCGTGATTGGTTGGTTCGTGTTCCTTGAGGAACTCGGCGAGCGAGCCACTTTATTTCCGTGGATTCGTACACGTGATGGAAAAGACCTGACAGAACTTGGCCTGACACCTGAAATTGTGTATCCGGGCAATGCACTGGTGGCGGGCTATGCGAGAGATTCGAGTAGCTTGATTCCAAACGAGATAGCGACATCGAATCCATCTCGAGCACTACATGCGAACACTGCAGTGGGTTACTCCGACCTTGCTGACGCAATCGATCAGACGATTGATCACGTCCAATCGAGTTCCAGCTCGTACAGTCATATCTACTGGAAAAACGTAGATAGGGCGGCTCATGCATTTGGGTCGAGCAGCACAGAAACGCTATCTCAGCTATTGACCCTCGATTCAGAGTTGAACCGACTCCGTACCACGCTTCCGCCGGATGTACGTATTGTCGTAACTGGAGACCATGGTCATTCTGATATTCCCTGCGATTTGAAATTCGTCATTGGAGTGGATGACGAACTACAGCTATTCTTCGAGGCCACTCCGTCTGGCGACAATCGGACACAGATATTTAGAGTACTTGAGCACAAGCGATCGGAATTTGCCGACAAATTTCGCGACAGGTTCGCCGACCATTTCTTCTTGTTTTCCTCAAAAGAAGCATCTAATTTACAGTTGTTGGGTCCTGATGGCATCAGTGAACAGACAATGAGACGACTCGGCGATTTCATAGCCATAGCGAAAGGGCGGGCGGTTATGAAAGTCCTGACGCCCGAGAACCAAGGGCCTATCTGTGAGCAATCCGAGCATGGCGGATTTTCAGCGGATGAAATGCTGGTTGCTATAGTGATCGCGTAGTAGTTCGCCGACATCGCTGCGTTCTAGTTCCAGATTTGAAGGATTGGAGAGCAGAAGATACCTGATTCTTAATCTCACGGTAAACTTTGTGGCGTTCAAGATATTAATTCAGATCTGATCCGTCATTTACGTCAGATCGTTTACTTAAGGTGAAGCATGAAAAAGACCATTCGCGGTGAACTAAAGAAAAAGCTACAGGCAGGCGAAGTTGTGGTTGGCCCGTTCGTTATAGTCCCTTCAGCGGCGATGATCGACACGCTCGGCTACGCCGGTATGGACTTCTGTATCCTCGATACTGAGCATGGTTCACTCTCGATGGAGAAAGTCGCCGATCTTGTTATCGCGGCTCAAGGCACCGGTGTTGCGCCTATCGTTCGCGTCGGAGGCAATGAAGAGTGGCCGATTCTCCGTGCGTTAGATATCGGAGCAGATGGCGTTCAGGTTCCTCAGATCAACCAGAAGTCCGACGCCGAGAAAGTTATCCACGCCGCAAAGTACGCTCCTTTAGGCGAACGCGGAGTCTCAGTCTTTACCCGAGCAGGAAATTACTACAAAGACGATGCTGTGGATCATCCTGCCCGCCAGAATGAAGAGACCATGACAGTGGTTCACATCGAGGGCAAGAAAGGTCTCGATAATCTTGAAGAGATCATGACCGTTGAAGGTATCGACGTTCTGTTTCTGGGTCCTTACGACATCTCTCAGTCGTTGGGTGTTCCCGGTGACGTTCGTTCGAAGATCGTTGAAGACGCTCTCAAAGAGGCAGCTGCAAAGGCTCGAGCGCAGGGTAGGGTGATTGGCTCGTACGCCAAGGATGTTGAGATGGGTAAATGGCTCATCGACCTCGGCGTCCAGTACCTGTCGATTAATGTCGACGCCACGATTTACATGCAGGCTTGCGAACGTATCGCCCGGGCCCTGAAATAGATCGTAGATTCGGCTTAGGTCAATAACACCAGAAGTTCACTCAAGGCGTCGACTGATTCGCCATTCCATTGATTCGAGAAGTCGGCGTCTGGAGTTGAACCGGGTGCGTTCCAGGGCGAAATCCGCACAGTGCGCATCCCAAGACGATCAGCAACGACCAGTTCCTCACCGTTACCATCGGCAACATACATGCATTCGCTGAGTTCTATTCCCAGCCCTTGTGCGACTTTGCGGTAGAGCGTCGCTGCCGGCTTTTTCGTGCCGGATGTGCTGGAGTAAACCGGGAAGTCGATCAATCCTGAAAAAGGAGATGAGTTCCAATTCTTTGGTACCCACGGGCCGCAATCCAAGAGTAGGCCCGTTTTGAAGCCTCTCTGCCCCAACGAAACGAGAGTTTCAACCGCTGAATCTCGAGGTGACATCAGAAATGGCAGGGAGAATTCTCTGTAAATCTGATTAGCGCGCCCAACCTTTTCGGGGTCGGTGGCAACTTGTAACTTGTCGCATATCCAGCGGATGTTTTCCGATTCCGTGGCGAATACACCAGTGAGTCGTTCGGCGTAGTGCTCACGCCAAAGGTTTCGAAAATCAAGAGTATCGGCGCCAGCCGCTTCGCCCATATTTTCGATCACTTCCAGATAGTGATCTCGATCGTAGTTAGCAATCAACGTCCCGAACAGATCGAAAATAACCGCCTTCACGGTCACAGTAAATCCTCATTCGGCTTTACGCCGAATCCCGGCTCATCGGCGATCTGGATATATCCGTTACTGGCATCCGGTGCACCGATCCATAATTCATCTTTAACGCCATTTCGCACGCCGGGTAGAAGTTCGGCAAAGTCTTCGCAGTCGGAGGCTGCGATCAGGTGAAGTCCCCATGGTTCGCCACCGCGATGCGGAACGACTTCTACTTTCGCTTTTTTCGCCATCTCGACGATTCGTAACCCCGCCGTGATGCCTCCGCACCACGTGATGTCGGGCTGCCAGATATCGTATGCCTGTACTCTTGCAATTTCGGCATACCCGTGGGCTGTGAA
>JABMNN010000039.1 GCA_013204545.1 Chloroflexota bacterium
CTATATCAGCTGCATCGAATGGAGCTGGTACAAATTCGGATTCCGATCCGGGGAGTTCTTCGATTTCAATTTCGACTCGTCCGTCAGGTTGGAGACGTCGAGCTTCCTGCGGAATCGATATTCCCCTCAACATACGGTCGACTGCCGTGCTAACTTCTGGGTGTATAGCAACAGTGTTACGTTCACGAATTTCAACAACGATATCGAATGTCGGTTCGTGTTTGCGTTCGAGAACCGTCTTCTGAGTACGCCGACGTCGTGCCTCGATGTCACCGAGCGTTACAGTCTGCTGTCCGCCAACTAGGTCAGCGAGAGTGGGGTTCGACATCACGTTCGCAAGAGTGTTCCCGTGTGCAGTGGCCACAAGCTGTACGCCACGTTCAGCGATCGTACGAGCAGCGAGTGCTTCTAACTCAGTGCTCATTTCATCGATGACGATTACTTCGGGCATGTGATTCTCGACAGCTTCGATCATCACCTTGTGTTGAAGGCTGGTGTTGGCAACTTGCATCCGACGGGCATGCCCGATCGCCGGATGAGGTACGTCGCCGTCGCCGGCGATTTCGTTCGAGGTATCAACCACCACCACTCGCTTGCCTGCTTCGTCGGCAAGTACCCTCGCAGTCTCACGCAGGATAGTCGTCTTACCAACGCCGGGTCGACCAAGAATAAGAACGCTCTTGCCAGAACGAATGAGGTCATCGATAAGACGGACTGATCCATAGACTGCCCGTCCTACTCTGCAGGTTAGACCAACCGGTTCCTCTGCGCGATTGCGCATCACCGAAATACGGTGGAGGGTACGTTCAATTCCCGCACGGTTATCATCCCCAAAATGACCTACATGACTAACAACATGTGCGATTTGCTCGCGAGTAACCTCAGCTTCACTTAGTTCCATTTGCCCTACGGAGAAACGTGCTTCCGGTGTCCTACCAAGATCGAGAATTACTTCTACGAGGTGGGTAATATTTTCACTTTCCTCCAGCACTGTTGCGATGTCATATGGGAAAATATTAATGAATGCTTGAAGGTCGTCGACGACCTGTGCGTTGGGTTCTATCAGTTCGGACATCTCCTATTTTTCTTTAATTTTACGATTGCCGACATGACGATCAGCCGATTGCCGCAAATGCTTTCTGCGATTTTGCGACCATTTGGGCCAGTGGCTTGACCATGACTTCATATTGCGCTTGCTCAACGAATCCTAGAGTCACCAGTAAGTGTGATAGTGCAGGCCGATATTCTGGGACGACGGTAGACACCTGAACGTCCTTACTTTCGGCAAGGGCCATTGCGACGAGACCGGGGAGATCTGACCCTGCTTCTGTGGCCCAATTGACGCTGAACATATGGCCGGAGCGAGTCGAGTTTCTATGTATAGAAGCGCCGATCTCACCGTTGGGGAGATCGAGAATCCACTCCGATGCTCTACGACCGAGATTTTCTGTAGTAGCTATCCAATCCTGAGACGTTTGACCTGACTTCATACGAACATCAATGGGCGTGGTGGCGTTGTGCATTCGGAACAATGCAAGTTCATCTGCACTAACCCTAGGTCTAAAATGTAGTGAGTGGTCGGGAATGCCTAGTTTGCTCATCGAAGAGCGAGCAGAGTTGGCATGAAACACGCTCTCGCTATAGAGAGTCGTGTATCCGGCTTTCCGCGCATCATCGCTCACTGCTGAGTTAGCTTGAACTCGAACGAAAATCCGATGCGCTGCGGATCCTCCAGCGGGAATGGCGATCTGCTCAAGGAGGTCAAGCGCAATCTCGGATTTGGTTTTGCGAAGGTACAGTTCACCGACTTCCCATGCTTGAGGGCCCGAGCGAGGTCCGGCTCGAAGCACGCCATCGATTCGGCCACGATGAGCTTCAACCCAGCAACTTTGCCATGCACGGGGTGAAAGCGCGATGGTTGCGTACTTTACCGTTGGGAATCCGCTCGGCCCACCTCTAAGTGCGCCTACTAAAGTGCACGTTTCACCCCGACCCGACGATTGGCTGAATTGAAGCAGCCCGGGTGAATCTGTTGGGTGTAGATGGCGGATCATACTATGCTTCGAGTTTCCTCCGTCGAACGGCGTACTGAGTCTGAGCGCGCTTCTTCAGCTAGTTCTACGAACAGTGAGTGCATTCGGGTGTCTCGTGTCAGTTCTGGATGAAATGACGTTGCTAGAACTCGACCCTTTTTTACGGCTACTGCCTGCTCTGGTCTGTCGTCGATAGCTGGAACTCGTGCAAGAATTTCAACTCCAATGCCAGTGTCTATAACGATTGGTGCTCTGATGAAAACCGCTCGCATATGGTCGCCTTCAACGCCGTCAATTTCAAGTTCAGATTCGAAGCTATCGACCTGTCGTCCGAAGTAGTTTCGAGCTACTCGAATGTCGAGCAAGTTGAGTGGAGTTGGGTATGGGTCAGCGAGTTCGCGCGCAATTACGATCATGCCAGCACACGTTCCCCACAGTGCCATTCCAGACTCCACTTGCGAACGTAATTCATCAACGAAATCAAACATGCCAAGTAACTTCACAATTGTTGTGCTCTCACCGCCGGGAATGATCATACCATCGATTTCGGAAAGCTGTTGTACTTTCCGAACTTCGACAGCTGTGATCCCGATTTCGCTGAGCATATGAATGTGCTCAGCGAAATCGCCCTGTAGTGCAAGCACACCGATTCTAGGTTGTTGCGGTGTGGCTCCGTCTCCGTTCAGGCTACTCACCAGCCGCGAGTCTGAAGCTGATCGGCTACTGGGATTTTGTTCGCTTCAATTCCTGGCATAGCATCACCAAGTCCACGTGAGATTTCGGCAAGCATGTCTGGATCATTGAAGTGAGTCGTCGCCCTGACGATGGCATCAGCCATCTTTGCAGGGTTTGAACTCTTGAAAATTCCAGATCCAACGAACACACCTTCAACACCAATCTGCATTAGCAGAGCTGCGTCAGCAGGGGTGGCAATTCCACCGGCAGCGAAGTTCACAACCGGGAGCTTGCCCGTACGGTGTACTTCGACAACCAACTCGTAAGGAGCCTGAAAATCGCGGGCCATAGACATGAGTTCCTCGGTCGGGGAGTTCTGGATATTTCGTATATCTGCCAGAATCTGACGAGCGTGAGTTACGGCGTGAACGATGTCGCCTGTTCCGGCTTCACCTTTCGTGCGAATCATTGCTGCACCTTCACCGATGCGGCGAAGTGCCTCTCCGATATTTCGTGCGCCACAGACGTAAGGCATTTTGTACTGCCATTTATCGATGTGGTACTCGTTGTCGGCGGGGGTGAGAACTTCGGATTCGTCACAGTAGTCAACACCAAGAGCTTCAAGAATCTGTGCCTCTACGAAGTGGCCGATTCGAGCCTTCGCCATTACAGGAATGGATACAGCATCGATGATGCCTGAAATAAGGTCGGGGTCAGACATTCGAGCGACTCCACCATCACGTCGGATATCTGATGGTACGCGTTCAAGCGCCATTACTGATACGGCACCGGCATCTTCAGCGATTTTCGCCTGATCAGGGGTTACGACGTCCATGATGACGCCGCCCTTGAGCATTTGGGCTAATCCGCCCTTTACCCGCCAGTCACCGACTTCGGGCTTTGACATTTCTTTCCAACGCTGCGCACCACGAGGGCCGTTGGTCGTACTTGTTGCCATAGAAATAAGGTCCTTCCGGCTTTTGAAGATCGATCTGAGTTTTGATGCTCAATCGAGGTGAAATGTGATCGCGACACCGAACCCGCGCCACACCTTTGCGCCATCGTGACGCTTTGCCCTGAATTATACGCCTGCGCGTATGTTATGGCTGTGTTTTGAGATGGGACTGTCTAACCAAAAAGACCGTGGCGTTTTAACTGCTACGGGCTTTTTAGGGTTCTTACATTCCGGCTTTGAACTGATTGTTTCGATTGGGGCTCTACAGCCCCTGTTCGACCATGAAGTTGGCGAGGTCGGCGGTTCGTGAGGAGTAGCCCCATTCGTTGTCGTACCAACCGACTACCTTCACGAAATCATCGCCGACGGCAGAAGTTGCGAGTGAGTCAATTGTGCAGGAGTTTGGATTGCCGATGTAGTCGACTGAAACCAGTGGCTCGTCGGAGTAGCCGAGGATGCCGTGGAGCGAGCCATTCATAGATGCCTGACGGTAGGCTTCGTTCACGTCGGCGAGCGATCCCTTATTGGTCAACTTCACTGTGAGATCTGTAACTGAGCCGGTGATGACTGGCACACGGTACGCCATGCCATCGATTTTTCCTTCGAGTTCTGGAATAACGAGAGTTACAGCCTTGGCAGCACCTGTGGTGGTCGGAATTATGCTGTTTGCAGCTGCTCGTGCTCGACGGAGATCCCCGTGAACTTGGTCGAGTATTTTCTGGTCGTTTGTGTAAGCGTGGATGGTCGACATGAGGGCACTCTCAATGCCGAAGCTGTCGTGGAGAACTTTAGCCATCGGAGCTACGCAGTTTGTTGTGCAAGAAGCGTTCGAGACGATGTTGTGCGCTGAAGGATCGTACTTGCTATCGTTCACACCAAGCACTATTGTCAGGTCTTCGTTCTTGGCGGGGGCAGAGATTATTACTTTCTTTGCACCACCGCTTAGGTGACCGGCTGCCTTCGTCGCATCAGTGAAGAATCCGGTCGATTCGATGACCAATTCGACACCTACATCGGCCCATTTTATCTGTGAAGGATCGCGTTCGGAGAACGACGCGATGGTTCGACCATCGATGATGAGTGAACCATCTTTTGCTTCGACTGTCCCTGAGTATCGGCCGTATGTCGAGTCAAACTTGAACAGGTGAGCATTGGTTGCGGCATCCCCAAGATCGTTGATAGCGACCACTTCGAGAGTGTCGCCGTGGCGTTCTGAAATAGTTCGGAATACTTGCCTGCCAATTCGTCCGAACCCGTTAATGCCAACTTTCGTTTTTGCCATATCTTGACTACCTACTTCTCTTACCAGTTTCTATTTGATCTAAATAAAAGAGATTGTGTTGTTAGTTTGGGAGAACTCGCTTGCCTGCGTACCGTGCTTTACTACCGAGAAGTTCTTCGATTCGGAGTAGGCGGTTGTACTTTGCAATGCGTTCGCTCCGAGCGGGCGCACCGGTTTTGATCTGCCCTGCGGACGTGCCGACGGCTAGATCTGCAATGGACGTATCTTCAGTTTCACCTGAACGATGGCTAATAACAACGCCGAAGCCTGAGGTTTGTGCGAGGGCTACGGTATCAAGCGTCTCGGAAACGCTGCCGACTTGGTTTAACTTTACGAGAACTGCATTTCCGGCTTTCGTGTCGATTCCTTGCTGAACATATTTTGCCTGTGTTACGTACAAATCGTCTCCAACAAGTTGGATGCGGTCACCTGTCTTGGCAGTTTGGACTTCCCATCCTGCCCAGTCATCTTCGGCGAGTCCATCTTCAACAGAGTAGATCGGGAAGTCTTTTGCGAGCATGGCATATTCTTCGACCATCTCTTCGCTCGATAGCTTGCGGTTTTCTCGTGAGAGATCGTAGATGCCATCGACATAAAACTCTGATGATGCGGGGTCGAGCGCAATGAATACATCCACACCCGGTTTGTACCCAGCACCTTCGATCGCCGCTGTTGCGTACTCGAGTGCCTGGCGGTTGGTTAGACCCTGAGGGGCGAATCCACCTTCGTCGCCGACGGTGGTTGCGTGACCGTCAGCATGAAGCTTTTTATTCAACCATTGATACATTTCTGCACCGCAACGGAGTGCCTCTGAGAACGAGTCGATACCAGCAGGGACAACCATGAATTCTTGGAAATCAGTTGAGCCCTTGGCGTGCGCACCGCCGTTCAAGACGTTGAACATTGGCACTGGCAGTTCGGTTGGCGAATCGTTGCCAGCGAGTTCGGCAATGTGCAGGAAAACTTCTTTGCCAGAGCTGATGGCTCCGGCTCGGAGAACGGCGAGCGATATTGCAAGAATTGCGTTCGCTCCGACTCGTCCTTTGTTTGGAGTACCGTCGAGGTCGATCATTACTTGGTCGACAGATCGTTGGTCGGTTCCTTGTAGACCAATCACGGCCTTCGCAAGTTCGCCATTTACTGCACCAACTGCTTTGAGAACGCCCTTGCCGTTGTATCGACTCTTATCACCGTCTCGAAGCTCGACAGCTTCGCGACTACCGGTGCTTGCGCCGGAAGGAACGGCCGCCGAAGCTGAAGTCCCATCGTCCAGTACAACGGTTGCACCGACCGTTGGGTTGCCTCGTGAATCGAGTATTTCGTGTCCGATGACAGATGTGATTTTCGCCATATGATTTGTTCTATTTCCGCGCTAGTCGTGCTGCCGGATAAGGCAACGTTTTTTAGAGACCAAGTGCTGTTCGCTGCGCTTCGAGGAGATTCTTGATTCCGACCTCGCCAAGCACAAGCATTTTGTCGAGCTGTGATCGGCTGAAGGTCGCTTCTTCGCCAGTCCCCTGAAGCTCTACAAACTCGCCCGCACCTGTCATGACAATGTTCATATCTACATCGGCTGCTGAGTCTTCGTTGTAGTCTAGATCGAGCACTGCTGAGCCGTTGACGATTCCGACACTGATGGCGGCGATCTGATCTTTCAAAGGAATCGTTTTGATTTTTCCGGCTTCGAGTAGTCCGGTAAGAGCTTGATGAAGAGCGACATATGCCCCAGTTATCGAGGCTGTGCGCGTACCACCATCTGCTCGGAGTACGTCGCAGTCGAGCAGTATAGATATTTCGCCAAGCGCTGATAGATCGGTCACAGATCGAAGTGCACGACCAATTAATCGCTGGATCTCTTGTGTTCGCCCACCGACGTGAGATCGTTCACGTCGCACCCGTTCTCGGGTTGAGCGGGGGAGCATAGAGTATTCGGCGGTTACCCAACCCGTGCCTTTGTTGCGCATCCAAGGCGGAACGCTGGTTTCTACTGTCGCTGCGCACATCACCACTGTGTTTCCTGTTTCAATCAGCGCCGAGCCTTCGGCATCAGGGACATAGCCGGGGGTGATTTTTATGGGGCGCTGCTCTGAATAAGAGCGATTGCCTGATCGAACGAGAGTAATTTCTGACAAATCTTTGGTTCCTTTGGTGATTCGACTATCGATTTTACCAGTCGATTCCTCGTTTCCTTTAAGAATTTCTATCGATTGTGTTTTAGGTTGCACAATCAGGGAAATTGTGTCGACTATTTCAGGAGTCAAAGATCACTTACAGACAAACCAACCAGAGCTACATTCCGATAATGTTGTGGCGAAAATTTATTTGGCTGGATATTGAAATTGAAACGGAATGAGTACGGCAATGCGAATAGCAGTAATGGGTGCGGGAGCTGTCGGAGGGTATTTTGGCGGTTTGCTCGCTAACCAGGGCGAGGACGTTATCTTGATAGCTCGTGGCGCTCACGGCGATGCGATCGCGCTAAACGGACTTCAAGTCGATAGTCATTGGGGGAATTTCAATGTAAAAGTCAAAGTAACCGATGATCCTTCGACAGTTGGTGAAGTCGATCTCATTCTTCACTGCATCAAGCTTTACTCCAATGCTGCATCATTTCCTTCAATGAAGAGCATGATCGGTGAGAAAACCACGATACTTACGATTCAGAATGGCGCTACCAGCGGAGAAATCCTTGGAAATGCTTTCGGTTCTGAACATGTCCTTCAGGGTGCAACGTACATAGAAACTGGAATCGCTGGCCCCGGACATATTCACCAAAGTGGTTCGACTGCGATGATCGAGTATGGCGAAACAGATGGGTCAGTCACTGAGCGAACTGAAGCCATTCGTAAACTATTTGATCGCGAAGGAATGCAGGTTAAAGTCAGCAAAAATATCGTCGACACGTTGTGGAACAAAATGGTGAGCGTTGGTGCTATCGGATCTGTCATGGCGGCTTCTCGCGCTTCATTTGTTGAAATTCTTGCAAGTCCGCATGGCGAGCTTGTGGTTAGGACAACAATGGAAGAGATCGTCGCCGTCGGGCAGTCACAGGGCGTTACGTTCCCGCCACGTTGCGTTGAGTCGAAGCTGGAATCTGCCATCGCCGAAGCTGAAGAAACGCAGGCATCGCTTCAATACGACCTCAACAACGGTAAGCCATTGGAGCTTGATGACATTCTCGGGGCCGTAGTGAGAATTGGACGTGAAACTGGCATTCCGGTGCCATCGAGTGCGGCACTCGTAACAATATTGGACAAATTTAAAACGGGCTCGTAGACGAATTTTATTTGTATCGCTTTAGTTCGAACTAATTGGAGAAAACGGTGACTTCCGAACCCGCAATTTCAGATGAGATTCTCGCCAAGCTTGGTGAGCTTCCGACGCAGACACTGATCGACGGACTCTGGGTTGATGGCTGGCCCCAGGCGATGATTCATGGAGCACGATCAGTGTTTCCAGATCAGAAGATGGTCGGAAGGGCAGTGACGCTTCGATTCGTGCCACACCGCCCTGATATTCTCAAGGACAAGCCAAAGGCTGAGGATTCACCCGAGTATGTAGCGTTTGAGCTTTGCGGCCCTAACGAAGTTCTGGTCGCTTCGGCAGTTGGTCCGTGGGAGTCGGTTGGCGGTGACATCAAGTTCTATCGGCTCTCGCAACTAAAAGTTGCAGGATTAGTGACTGACGGTTCCGTTCGAGATACTGCCGAGTTGAAGGACTACGGGTTCCCAGTGTTTGCCCACTCTTCTACCGCCAAGCAAGGTCCCGCTGTGATGCAGCCATGGGGTGTGAATGACGTGATCAACTGTGGGGGCGTTGTCGTTCGACCTGGTGACGCGATCATCGGTGATAACGACGGAGTTGTGGTGGTTCCGGCTGTGATGGCAGAACGGGTTTTAGAAATCGCTGCCGAGCGTGAAAGGGTCGAGGTTGTAATCAAGAAAGAACTTCGTAAAAATCCCGGATCACCCGGAAAGTACTACCCGTTTAACGACAACACATGGAAGCTATTTGAAGAGTACAAATCCCGTGGTGAGGCATAGGCTGCCTGTAGTGTGTTTCGCGTGAGGTGAGTAATAAAAATAGCCTGACCGAAAATGGTCAGGCTATTTTTATTGACTACGTATGGATCTCAGAATTTAGTCTAAGAGCGGAGTTCCATCGGGGTGGAGGCCTCGCGCAGCCATTCGCTTGGCTCGCTGTGAGAAATTTGCGCAG
>JABMNN010000040.1 GCA_013204545.1 Chloroflexota bacterium
AACCGGGAACACTGTCCAGACAACCGGAACCACCTCTTTCCCTACACATTCATTTGAATATCAGATAGCAGGTGTGCGACTCAAAAACAGTCGACTAACATATGCATGCACCTATTGGACCTCACTCCAACGTCCTCAAGTAATTGACCAGATGCCAAGTTTCTTCTTTGGATATAGCAGCGCCGAGAGGAGGCATTGAACTACCCGGAATACCTTCCTGCACAAACTGGTACAGCACGTTGTCTGGATGAAGTGGAACATGGATAACGAGGTCTGCAGGCGGTGGGTCAAGCCCCACGGCTAGAGGTCCATCCCCTCCGGTCGATTCACCGTGGCAAGTCGAACAGAATTGCAGGTAAGTCTCTGTACCTCTGATTACAGAATCCTGTGTGGGACTAATCGGATTGTTCCCGATAATGCCATTTCCTCCAGTGAGCACTGATGAGTTGACAGCAAGAACAACACCGGCAAGTATCGCGACTGCGCCAATTGCTACCATCGAGGTGCTTTCGAAGGTCGATACTCCACCCAGAAATAGCCCGTTGATTACACCGAGAAGTCCGACCATGGCGAACAAGGTCCAGCCCAATGGTAACGCGCTACTTTTCTGCGCCACTTCAAATACCGTCTGTCCAGAAGGATGAACGCTACAGAAATATGAGAACGATCCGGCTTCGTTAAATTTTGCACGAACAGTTGATGCTTCGTTGACGAACAACCCTCCTACCCTGTGTCCATCGAGATCCTGATTAATTAGTACGAGGCTATCTCCTTGGTTTAGCCTAATTAAATCGGGAATCACATCGTTCTCTTCGCCACGTGCAATCTGCTCAGCGGTTCCCCGCGGGATGTCGATTACGATATCCTGCGGGGAACCGAAAAGTGACGCTTGCCACGACCATACTGTGCTGACCAGAACGATCAGCAATAAACCAACAATGTTGATTTGAAGTTGACTGAGCGTCGTGACGAAGCGCTTCACTACGGCTCACGCACTTCTGCAACGATCGTCTGTTCGAAGCCCGAATCGAACCGCAGCCTAAGAGTGATCTCGTCACCAGGAACGAGGCTGCGTTTCATGTTCAACAGCATTACGTGCAATCCACCCGGTTTTAGTTCAACCGACTCTCCGGCGGGCACTTTCATTCCTGCCTCAAGTTTTTGCATTTTCATCACGCCATCGTTCATCAAAGTTTCGTGTAGTTCAGTAATATCCGAAAGATCACCGATCGTTTCGACTTTGAGGTCGAGAACCTCAACTAGCGTGTCATCCATGTCACTTGTGTTGGTCAGAGTGAAGTAGATGGCTCCGGTACCACCCTGAGGTTGATGACCTTCCATTGCCATTGGTTCATCGCCCTCATCCATCCCAGGCGTAGCAGTTTTGTCGTCACTCATTGCCATAGAGTCATCGCCCACGTCCATCCCAGACATAGAGTCTCCCTCAGATGTGATCATCGCAGCAGGTCGCGCCCATGCACCCGAAACGGTAATGCCTGACGACTCAGGTGCAGCGACAAACGAGGTAGAGGTGACAGTTGAAGTCGGATTAACGTCAGTTGAACAAGCAGTCATCAGCGGCACGATGAGCAAAGCCAAGGCAATAATGCCCAAAGTCATTGTTTTTCGAAGCATTTTATTATTCCTTCTGTTCTCTTAAGATCGCGGCAATGTCCGCCGCGATGTCGTCAGAAGCAGTTCCGAATGGAAACACCACTCGGTTCTTCATATCTCGATCGACCAAAAAGGTATTGGACGTGTGAGAAATGAGATAGCCCGCAGCGCTGCCTTGAGAATCGTCGCGTTCAGCGACAATCCCAAAGTCGTCCCAAACCTCTTTGAGTGATTCCCTCGACCCGCTTAATCCCACGAATTCGGGGTCGAAAACTTGGATACGCTGGCTTAGTACTTGAGGAGTATCCCGTTCGGGATCAACAGTGATCCAAATAAACGAGACCCTCGCGGCATCTGCGCCGAGAGCGCGTTTTGCCTTGATCATGTCGCTAAGTGTCGTTGGGCAAACGTCCGGGCAGAGCGTGTAACCAAAAAATATGATCGACACGTCTTTGCTGTCCGTGCTCATCTGAAAATCGTCACCGTGTTGATTCGTCAGAACGAAATCCTGAACAACTGGGGGAGGATCGCTGACCGCACCAGAAAATTCATGGGAACCTTCGCTGCAACCGGTCATCACCACGGTAATCGTCGAAACAAGCACGAACAGCATCAACGAAGAACGGCTTAAAGCCGACGCGCCTGTCCGCGGAATATCTGGGAGTTTCAAAGAAAGACTGCTCCTGAATTATTAATTCGTTTTGGAGCTGTCGATATCTACAAAGAACTAGCCGTGCCAACGCGGCTAACAGACTCCAAAATTATCACTGGCGAGTCTGAACGTGGCGGTTTTTTGGGCAAGGCGATCACGATCTCACTCGGTCGCTGGAATCCTTCACACGAGCGACCAATCAAGCCGTCTTCGAGTTCGATCATTGAATCGATATTAGTCGGATTATCGGCAAAGAACGAAACACTTCCAGTGGAAGGACCATCGCCTGAAGTTGCTACAAATGTACCTGAATCCTTATCAGTCTCACCGGAAGTTGATTCGTAAAAGTGGTGGTGATCAAGATTTGGAGTACCGAAATACACATGTTCGTGGAATGCAAAGCGCTCAAAGAAGTGATGGTCAAATGCAGGACCCGACACAGGCAGAAGTAATGCAACGAGCGCAATAAACGCAACTGCAACTGATCGTTCTATGTGGGTTTGGTTTGCCAATTCTTACGTTCGAAATCTTCAGTGCATGACCAAGATTCGCCCGGATCTATAGATCCCGACAACTTGATGGTACAACTGAGCATCCGCCCCACCAGAATCAAAACCATGAGGGTTATGTAAGTAACGATCTTGGTTTTGAGCAGCTTGTATGGAATGCAGGATCGCTGAAATTCTTGTGGTACAACACCCGTTCTTTGCTCCGGCAATTAGCCACAGAACACAGCCAAACGTCATCCCAAGACTCTCAAGACGGAGCGCCAGATCAGCAGCAGGACCAGATGTTGTTAAATCCAGGCTAGAATCTCGTTCAGTGTATCGCTTGGGCACATCGCAGCGGTCAGCAAGTCGATATCGCCCCTGTAGTACCCACCCAGATCCTGAGCACTACCCTGTGACTTATTCAACTCCGTCACGATCTGCTCTTCACTCTCAGCGAGCGCAGCAGCGATAATCTCAAACCGTTTGGCAATACCAGAATCTGTTGTCTGCTCAGCCAGAGCCCTCGCCCAGTACAAAGTCAGGTAGAACGTAGCTCCCCGGTTGTCCAGTTCCCCTACCCTACGAGAAGGCAGACGACCGTTTTGCAGATACCATCCAGTAGCAACGTCCAGAGCATCACCAAGAACACCGGCTCCTACGTTGTCGAACTGTTCGCTCAAATGCTGTAATGACGCCGCAAGAGCCATGTACTCACCAAGCGAATCCCACCGCAGGTGCCCCTCTTCTAAAAATTGCTGTACATGTTTCGGGGCAGAACCACCAGCGCCGGTCTCGAACAGGCCACCACCATTCAGTAAAGGAACCACCGACAACATCCGAGCACTGGTACCAATCTCAAGGATCGGAAACAAGTCAGTCAGGTAGTCGCGAAGCACGTTACCCGTTACAGAAATTGTGTCCTCGCCTTTTCTAATGCGATCTAGCGAAAGCTGGATGGCATCTTCAGGCGACATGATCTGAATATCCAGGCCATCCGTATTTTCATCAGCAAGATACGTCTCAACCTTACGGATAATCTCGGCATCATGTCCACGTGAGCGGTTTAGCCAGAAAATGGCTGGTGAACCGGTTGCACGTGCCCGCCTTACGGCAAGCTTCACCCAGTCTCTGACCGGGATGTCTTTGGTCTGGCACGCCCGCCAGATATCGCCTTGCTCCACATCATGTGAAAGTAATACCGCACCAGAGCTATCGACGATCCGCACCGTACCGGCGGATGCAATCTCGAAAGTTTTGTTATGAGAGCCGTATTCTTCGGCTGCCTGCGCCATGAGACCCACATTAGGAACACTACCCATGATCGCCGCATCAAGCTTGCCGTGCGCCTGACAATCCCTGACTGTCACATCATAAATCCCTGCGTAAGTGGAGTCAGGAATTACCGCTTTAACGTCTTGAAGTTCGTTGTCTGCGTTCCACATGCGACCTGAATCTCGAATCATCGGTGGCATCGAAGCGTCAATAATGACATCACTAGGCACGTGTAAATTCGTAATACCTTTGCCCGAATCGACCATCGCAATTGCTGGTCCGTTTGCGAAGTCTTTTTCCAAATCAGCGACAATCGTCGCGTCAGGGTCACGCAGCAATCCTGAAAGCTTCGTCAGCACATCACCGAGTCCGTTATTCGGGTTTGCTCCCAGCTCGTTGATCTCAGGTTCGTGATTTACAAATAGATTCGCGAAGTAAGTGCGAACACCGTGACCGAAAATGATCGGGTCAGAAACCTTCATCATCGTCGCCTTAAGGTGCAGAGAGTAAAGCACATCCTTCTCTTTGGCATCCCTCACCTGCTTCTGGAAGAAATTCACCAGAGCGTCTCTGCTCATGAATGTTGCATCCAGAACTTCTCCAGCCAGCAGCGGAAGCGATTCCATTAACACCGTTATGTTGCCGTTCTTCGCAACATGCTCGATCTTTCCGGTGGTGTTAGTTGCGAGCGTCACCGACTTCTCATTATGGAAGAAATCGCCTTCGGACATCGTCGCTACATGCGTTTTGGAATCTGCCGGCCACTCGCTCGCCCGGGGAGGATTTGCCCGAGCAAAATCCTTCACAGCCTTTGGAGCACGTCGGTCCGAGTTACCCTGTCGCAACACAGGGTTCACGGCACTACCCATTGCCTTGCCGTAGCGCGCCTTGGCATCACGTTCGTCGTCCGTGCCGGGGTCATCAGGATAATTCGGAATTGAGTAACCCAATGCCTGAAGCTCCGCGATGCATGCTTTCATCTGCGGAGTTGATGCACTGATGTTCGGGAGTTTGATGATGTTCGCTTCTGGAAGTTCTACCAGACGACCCAGATCAGCTAGATCGTCCTCTACAGCCCGACTACCCAGTGTGTCTGGAAATTGTGCGAGAACCCGAGCTGCCAGCGATATATCACGAGTTTCGATTTCCACCCCGGCCGTCTTCACAAATGACCTAATCGCACGCAGAAAAGCATGAGTCGCTAGTGCTGGAGCTTCGTCGGTCAAGGTGTAGATGATGGAAGGTGATTGGGTCATGGTTCTCGTGATCGAAACTGCCGGGCTGCGGCCTAAATATAGGCGTCAAACAGCAAACAAGTATATGAGATAAAAATACTACTCAACTCCTCTCACCGCCAAGTTCGGTGAGAATTCACCTCCCTCACTAGCGGAAGAGTCACATGCAGAACGCTTAGTACCAAACATGCTGTCGGTCGAGATATGAACACTGGCATTGTTAATTCGGGTGAGATAAGTTACCCTGCCAGTGACTGGCAGCATTCTGCAAGCAGGGACTACAGCACTGAGAACGTTCGCTAATTTTAGGATCGAAACTAACGTTCGAGTTCGACGTTGTGGGCTGGAGTAACGATTTTCGTGATCGAGATACGAAAATGTCAAAACGTACTGCCCACCAGACGATCGCTAAATGGTCGTACCAAAAAACCGGGTTAGTCATTTTACTAGGGGCGTTGCACGTCATTCTCATGCTGCAACTAGTTCTACCATTTACCCTCGAATCATCCGTAGCTGCAATCGATACCAGCTATCTTTCCGGTATCGAGCAACAGGCCTTTTCTTTATCGTCTTGCGAAACGGCATGGGCAGAGGCGTCAGTTATCTCAAGTTACGACCTCCAAAACCCGGCGAAAGATCTAGACAAAACAATACGAAACTGCGGGAGCGTCGAAGAATGGATCAGATCAGCGAGAGAGTATCCCAGTCTCATAAATCACCGAACACCGTTGCAGTTCCTTATGAAGCGCTGTAAACAAAGTCTCAGCCCATCACTGATGTGCAGCGAGGTTCTCTCCGAATAGCATCAGCCTGTGATCTGGACGAGTAAAATTGAGGAATTGTTGAATGTGCTTCTTACAAGACCCATTGCCGAATACGTTGACCGTACACTCTCTTTTCGCGTAAATTGTACTTCGCTTCCAAGTCACATCAATGACGTCCGGAGTTAATTACGGTCCCCGGAGCCTAACGAAAAAAGCCCACATCACCCGAGATGTATTCCTCGCGAATTGGCGACCAAATATCGAGTGCACTACACCCGTTCTCAGTCGCAACAACCCTGTGTGGGACATCGCCCGGAATAACGTAGTGATCACCAGCAACCAGCAGTTGCTCCGAGTCGCCAACGTAAAACCATGCAGCCCCCTCAAGCACCCGGCCACACTGCTCGTGCGGATGCGAATGCTTGGGGACCTCGGTATCGGGATTGATATCGATAATCCCCATCATGATCTTCTCGCCCCAGATCAGTCGAGCGTACACACCGGGAAGAAGCTCCCGCCTCTCAACATCGTTCTCACTATAGAAATATTTTTCTGAAAACATAGAAAATTTACCCGTGCGATCCAGTTTTCCGACTGATAGCAGCCTCAGCACCCGGACTAATCACCTGTTCAATATCTATGTTTAGCAGTGCCGGACCATCGTGATCGAAAGCCCGTTTCATAGCCCCTTCGAGATCTTCAGCCTTCGTGACATGCTCGCCATAGGCACCCAAGCCCTGCGCCACGATGTCGTAACGAGTCGGCAATAGATCGGTCCAAACTGCTCGACCATAGAGTCCCTTCTGGATCTGCCAGTCGATCCCCCAGATCGAATTGTTCCCAACCATCATCTTCACCGGCAGATTGTGACGAACCATAGTGTCGATCTCCATGCCATTGAATCCCAACGAGCCGTCACCGTTTGCAAGCACAACCTTGCTGTTTGGCAGAGCAACCTGAGCGCCGAGCGCATAGGGCAGGGCCACTCCGATCATTCCGAAGCTAGAAACATTGTGGAACCTGTACGCTTTATCACGCTTGATCGAAGCACGTAGGAAGTGGCAGTAGTCGCCGCCATCGAAAGTGATGTGCGTGTCATCGTCGATGAATTTTTGCAGTGTGTTTGAAACGTGCATCGGGTGCATCGGGTTCTCAATCTTGCCAAGTTCAGCAAGACTCTCGTGCCACTCATGGAACGTCGTCCTCAGACGACTCACCCACTCGGTTCGTTCTGTCCATGTTCGTTTTTCGGCTGCGTCAGCCATCTGGGTAACGACAGGCCCCACGTCGCCAACAATTCCCACAGTTGCGGTACGAGCACGGGCGACCTGCGCTGGCGAAGGATCTACGACGATAAATTTCACATCGCTCGCGAATGGAGGATTCCCACCGAAACCGTTCGTATAGTCGAGTTTTTTTCCGAGCATCAGAACAACATCGGCATCGCTAACGTTTCGGACGGTCAAGTTCAACGGCTGATAACCCAAACCCATCGAATACTCGTGGGAATCTGGAATTAGCGCACGAGCGGAGTCTTCGGAGAAGAACGGGATGCGCATCGTCTCTACCAAACGTCGAACCTCAGATGGAATCGCGGTTGCACCAGCCGAAGACCCAGCAAATATCGCTGGACGCTGTGCAGAGTTCAATACATCAATGGCTCGATCGATCTGGGTAGGATCACCAAGAACGTTTAATGGGATTCCGTACTCGTTTGGAGCATATCGTGCGACTTCAGCGTCATCGACTTCGGCCATCTGAAAATCGTGCGGTATCGTGAGGTGAACAGGCCCCTGCCGACCGCTCAATGCAGTTCTAAAAGCCAACGCAACATACTCGGGGATGCGTGCAGCGGACGGAACGTCCCATGCACCTTTGGTAACAGGCTTCGCAGCATTGATCTGGTCGAATTCCTGCATCGCACCTCGACCCATATTCGCCGATTCCGCTGACCCTGCAATGTTGATCAAGGGAGCTTCTGAATGCATAGCATTGGCAAGAGCGGGTAAGGCGTTGGCATGGCCTGGAGTCGTGGAAAGCATGACTCCGCCTTTTTTTAGAATTCGCGAATATGAATCTGCAGCGTGGGCTGCACCCGACTCGTGTCGAAAGTCGACCATTCGCAGCGGCGCATCGAACATTGTGTCGAGCATGTGCAATATATGGTCGCCAGCGATGCCGAAAACGGTGTCAACACCCTCGGCTCGAAGTGCACGAATTAGAAGATCACTACCAGTAGTCTTAGCCATATTTTCGAGTTTTCTTAATACTTAGATCAAGCGTCCACACACATAGAATGTTCGGGTTCAATCGGCTAGAACGTCTCTTGAACCCTAGTTTTGCAAACAGTTCAGAAGATTAGCACTGCAACGCCATCGTTTGGAACGATAGCCGAGATCAACAGCCATACAAAGACGGGCAAACACTAATCAGCAACTGGAACGAGTAAATCCATCAACTCATCGACCACCATCGTCTCAATTGCTGATTGATCACTGAACAACGAGGTCAACTGCTCTACTCTAGCCTGATCAAACTGAGTTCCAACATTCGCTCGGAATTTATCAAACAACAACGGCTTGGCGTCTTCACGACGTCGACGATGTCCAATCGGATATTCGACCGTCAAATTCGTCGTCGACGAACCGTCCTTGAACAGCACCTGTACAGCGTTGGCGATCGAACGCTTGCCGGCGTCGAGATACTCATCGGTAAATCGCTGGTCGTGCTTCATAACCATCTTGTCCCGAAGTTGATCAACCCGAGGATCAGCAGCTGCCTCATCCTCATAGTCCTCAGCCGTCAGATTGCCTTTCAAAAGACCAATCGCCGTCATGTACTGAATACAGTGATCCCGGTCTGCAGGGTTATTCAGTGGCCCTGTTTTATCGATGATACGCAATGCAGATTCCTGAGACGTAATTATGATCTGTTCGATTTCATCCAGCCGCGGTTCGACCTCAGGGTGAAGTTCTAATGCAGCCTCAACAGCGGTCTGGGCGTGGAATTCTGCTGGGAATGAAACCTTGAAAAGAATATTTTCCATCACGTAGGAATCTAGTTCGCGTTCGAGAGTAATCTCCCCACCCTTAAACCATACGTCCTGAAACCCCCAGCCAGGAGCCGTCAATGCCGTCGGATAGCCCATCTCACCCGCCATGGCGTTCAATCCAAACCGAACCGCACGCCCCAGCGCGTCACCCGCTGCCCATGATTTGCGTGAACCTGTATTCGGTGCATGCCGATAAGTTCGCAAAGTAGCGTCGAGCCATGCATTAGAAACAGCGTTCTCAACTTGCTTCACATCTCCGCCCAGCATCGCAGTCACTACGGCAGTGGAAGCAACCTTCACCAGCAATACATGATCAATACCCACTCGATTAAACGAATTTTGAAGTGCCAGAACTCCCTGAATCTCATATGCCTTCACAGCGTATTTCAACACATCAATCACGCCAAATGAACGGGTCGAACCAAATTTAGACTTACGACTCAGATGATCAGCTAAAGTCAGAATCGCACCAAAATTATCTGACGGATGCCCCCACTCGGAAGCTAGCCATGTGTCGTTGAAATCGAGCCAACGAATAGCGGCTCCGGTGTCGAACGCTGCCTTTACAGGATCGAGTTGAAACTTAGTTCCAAGCACTCTAGCCCCGTTCGGAACAACGGTTCCTTCTACAACCGGCCCAAGCAGCTTCGTACAAGCCTGATAATCCATCGCCAGCAAGGCGCAGCCGATCGAATCCATCAAGCACAAGCGCGCCGTATCCAAAGCCAGTCTGGATGTCGGGTCATAGTTGACCGCATAATCAGCGATCGCAGCAATAACATCATCCGTTTGTCGTTCCTGCGCCACTATCCCCGCTCCTTGACGCCAATGTACGCACGTGGCGATGGCCCTGTGTAGTCAGATAGAGGCCGAATCAGTTTGTTGTTGGCACGCTGCTCAATCACATGAGCGACCCAGCCCGATGTTCGAGCAATCACGAAAACCGGAGTGAACATCGCAGTTGGGATTCCACACATGTGGTAGGCGGTGGCAGCGTAGAAATCAAGATTCGGGTGCATGCCCTTCTCCCGCATCATCACGGTCTCGATTCGCTCGGAAATGTCGTAGTATGACATGTTTCCGGCAGTCTCAGAAAGCTCCTTTGCAAGACCTTTCACAATTGGTGATCGCGGGTCTCCGTTCTTGTACACCCTGTGTCCAAATCCCATGACTAAGCGACGTGCTTCGAGCATGTGAATCAACGATTTTTCGGCGTCTTGCGGCGAGTCGAACGATGAAACCAATTCCATCGCTGCTTCATTAGCCCCACCATGCAACGGGCCTCGCAACGCACCGATGGCACCGACAATCGCCGAGTATGTGTCAGACAAGGTCGAAGTGATAACACGAGCGGTAAACGTCGATGCATTGAACTCGTGCTCCGCATAAAGCACCAGCGTTGTGTCGAGAGCTTTTCGCTTCAACGGGTCAGCAGGCTTGCCCGACATCAGCCTAAGAAAATGCCCGGCAATAGTGTCCTCATCTGATTCGGTTTCGATACGCTCGTTGCGAGAATGGAACCGATACCAGTAAGCCAACATCGATCCGAAGCTAGCGGTGAGCCGATCTCCGACCGAAGCGGCTGTACGGCCGTCCTTGCCTTCAGGCTCCAATGTGCCAAGAAGTGAACTACCAGTGCGCAGCACATCCATTGGGTGTGTCGAAGAAGGCATGGCTTCCAACAGCGTTTTCAGAGCGTCCGGAAGCGAACGAAGACCAGATAATTTCTTCTTGTATGCGTCAAGTTCTCGTTGCCCGGGAAGCTTCCCGTAAATGAGCAGGAATGCCACTTCTTCGAAAGTCGACTTTGCTGCCAAATCAGTGATCGAGTAGCCTCGGTAGGTTAAACCAACATCTTCTTGTCCGACTGTTGAGATCGCTGAAGATCCTGCCGTTATCCCATTCAAACCCGATGTCGTCATGACGAAAATCCCTTATACGTGTTCTAGTTGGAGTTTTGGATATCGGACTCCGCTTCAAACAGCTCGTCCAACTTGGTTTCATATTTGTGGTAATCAAGATACTCGTACAGCTCATCACGAGTTTGCAAATCTCCGATGATCGCCTGTTGTGTTCCTGATGTGCGGATCACTCTAAAAGCGTTTTCTGCCGCTTTATTTGCAGCTCTAAATGCGGTGAGCGGGTACAACGCTATATCTACACCAACACTAGCCAGTTCATCGACCGTAAACGCCGGAGTTTCCCCAAACTCGGTCAGATTAGCAAGAACTGGGACACCCACCGCACTCTTGAATTTCCTGAAGTCGGCTAACTCTGTTACAGCTTCTGCGAAGATCATGTCAGCACCGGCATCTACGTACGCAATCGATCGACCTATGGCGGCATCAACGCCTTCATCAGCAATTGCATCGGTCCGAGCCATTAGTACGAAATCGTCGTACTCCTTGGCATCGGCGGCAGCCTTCAAGCGGTCACACATTTCAGCAGTCGAAACGAGCTGCTTACCTGGCCGATGCCCACATCGCTTTGCCTGAACCTGATCCTCGATATGAACACCCGCAGCACCAGCCCGAGCTATCTCTTTCATGGTGCGCGCAATCATGAATGCTCCACCCCAACCTGTATCAATGTCCACTAAAAGCGGCAGATCGACAGCAGAAGTGATTCGATGCAAATCTTCGAGAACATTATCTAGTGTGGTCATGCCTAGGTCAGGGAGTCCATATGAAGCTGTAGCAACGCCTGAACCTGAAAGATACAGAGCATTGAATCCAGCAGATTGTGCCATCATCGCGTGATACGGATTCGTGACGCCGACGAGTTGAAGAGGTGATTCGACTTCGATGGCTGAAGCGAAAGATGTTCCGGGCAGCATTTCCATGGTTAACGGATTATAGGTGCGTAGGTGACATAAGCGAGACAACACTCAGGCTGAACTAGCCCCAAAATGCATCAAAGAACACCAACGGAGAAACCGTCAACAGGACGATTCCTACTGCAAGCCTGAGCTTTGCGGGGTCGACATTTCCACCCATACGAGAACCAGCAAACATACCGATCATCGCAGGAACTCCAATGGTAGAAACCAATACCCAGTCGACCCTGCCACGTAGAAGATGTCCCGTAAATCCAGAGGACCCAACCAGAATTGTCAGGGCAAGATTAGTGCCTGAAGCTAGCGAAGGTTTCATCTTCAACACGTGAATAAGTGCTGGCATTCGTAGCACTCCAAGAGCGAGTCCAACCGCACCGCCTACCAGTCCGATACCAAAACCCACAACACCCTCACGAGCGATTGTCTTCGAATTTAAATTGCCTCGACCCGTATTGGGATCACCGTCTCCATGAGGTTGCACTTTGCCGCGAAGTTCAGAGGTTGCGCGTGTGATCATCATGATCGACGACCAGACAAGCAACAAAGCGACTAAGGTCAGCAGCACCGTGCGTGAAACCATATCGGCGTACAGACCGCCGATGAATGAACCAGCAACTGCCGGAATCCCAATTACTAGCACCACTCTGTAGACGATTCTGTTTTGGATAATTGCGGGCCAAGATCCAGCAAATGATCCAAGTACACTTACGAATAGGTTAGTGCTTGCTGCGATCAGTGGATCGATCCCAATCGCAGTCATGATCGGCAGCCGAACTACGCCCAAAGCGATTCCGACGATTCCGCCGACGACACCGACGACCAGCGACATAACCGCCAATCCGATCAGTTCAACTCCAGATAGATCAGACCCCGTCAGAGCAAGAACTGAAAGACCGTCACCCACTAATCCACCACCTTGAAAGCCGGCATCGAACGACTAATCATCATGCCAGAGTGGCTACAACAGCCGGATGGACAATCGGTGGATTTGGACTTAAATTCAGGCATATCGTACTCTTTGGAACACTACTCACGGAGAAGATGATTCTAATCTCGCCCAGCGCGCATGCAACAGATCTCTGTTGGGATTTATTTACCGATCAAATCAAGACTTTCGAGGAGACTATCGATTTCCTTGAAATGCTCTGTATCCGGTTTGAGTCCTGGATGGCGGCCAAAATCTGAACCAGGTGAGAAAACTCCACGTCGCACCATGATGTGTTTGTAGATCCAGTTGGCGAATCCCTGCCCTTGTGCCAGTATTCCGATCAGTGGAGCGTGACGGCGCATTTCTGCGTTCGCTGCATCTTCATCACCCGCCTGAAAATGGTCCCAAACCGTTACAAACATGTCCGGCAGGGTTGAACCAGGCATGGTGCCGACCGAACCACGCTTGAACTCTTCAACCGCGAAAGCTCCGCCAGCACCACCGAATAAAACCAACCCTGTACCTTCAGTCAATTTCTGGGTTTCACCCATCCTAGGGATAGTAGGAGGAGTCTCAACTTTTATGTAGCAGAGATTCTCATGCCGTTTAGCGCACGCCACCGCCATCGCTGGTGGAACCGGAGCCGTGTTTTGGTCCTGTAGAAATATTGGGAGTGAAACTGACTCGGCAATTCTGCCGAAGTACTCAATGTTCTCTGAAGCCGGGACGGCGATGAACGAAGTGGGGCGAATCATCAGCGCATCGGCACCGAGTTCTTCTGCTCGCTTCGATAGCGCTATCGCTACATCAGTACCTTCACCACCAGTGTTCATCACCACTTGAACCCGACCATTATTGACCCGCACAACGGTGCTTAATATCAAGTCGCGTTCTTCTTCAGTGAACTTGTAAATCTCGGTTGCTACCGCGATACCGAGGCCATGAACGCCCTTTCCGATCATCCATTCAACTTGATTTTCGAGGTCTTCGATCACCAATTGCCCCTTCTCGTTGATTGGGGCAGAGAGGATCGGGTAAACACCCTTCATTGAACGGTTAGGCATCTTCAGAAATCTCCAAGTGGGGTCGAACGATGATTCAAAACGGATAGATCATGTTCATATACGAGGTGGATATTCGCACCGGCACCATCAGAGCGCAACAGTGGAAGGGACGAAGCGAGCCTGAAATCGACTAAGTAAAGTGCGAGTGGAGAGAGTTACAACATGTTTTCGATTAGCGCGAGAAGTACACCAGCGACCGTTGCAGTACCGATAACCCCCGCGACGTTAGGCCCCATCGCGTGCATAAGCAAAAAGTTCTCAGGGTCTTCTTTCTGACCCATTTCCTGCACGACCCTAGCCGCCATCGGAACGGCTGATACTCCGGCCGCTCCAATCATCGGGTTAATTTTGTCCTTGGTCACAAGGTTCATCAACTTTGCCAGAATAACTCCTGCCATTGTCGAAGTCACAAAAGCAAATAACCCCAAAAAGAATATACCGATCGTCTCAGGCTGCAAGAAGACGTCAGCTGGCATCGTTGAACCGACTGCTAGTCCGAGAAAAATAATCACCGCATTCATGAGGGCGTTTTCAGACACATCTGCCAATCGTGGCACAACCCCTGAAACCTTAATCAAATTGCCAAGCATGAGCATCGCTATCAGTGGAGACGAAGAAGGAACCAGCACACTGATGATCACTGTGGTGATGATAGGGAACAGAATCTTTGCCCGCTTGGAAACAGGCCTCGCCGAGTACTCCATGCGAATCAGGCGTTCTTTTTTCGTTGTCAACAACTTGATAATCGGCGGTTGGATTATAGGCACGAGCGCCATATACGAATAGGCAGCAACAGCAGTGGCGCCGACAATGTCGCGAATATCAACGTTCGGCAGCGATTGACCAAGTTCACGCATGCGGGTCGCAATGAATATGGTGGTAGGACCATCCGCTCCACCAATAATTCCGATTGATGCCGCTTCTAGCAATCCAAAGTCGAAGTAGCCAGTCATACCCAATAACAGCGCACCCAACAGAGCAACGAACACACCTACCTGTGCACCTGCGCCGAGAAGCACTGTTTTTGGATTTGAAAGCATGGGCGCAAAATCTGTGGCAGCTCCAACACCGAGGAAGATCAATAACGGGAAGACATCGGATTCCATTCCAACAATTTGGAACGTCTTCAAAATTCCAGCAGGTTCACCATCACCGCCTTCTCGAATCAATTCGCCCAAAGGTAAATTCGCGAAGAGAATTCCCATTGAAATCGGAACCAGTAATAGTGGTTCTTTTTTCTTGGCAATACCGACATACAACAGAGTGCCAGCTATCACCCACATGAGAATCAAGCGCGGTTCATTGCCTATTGCCGTAAAGCCTTCCCAAAGGGTCCCAAACTCAGTCGACATACTGGCTAAGCCTGTGCAATCTCGGCCAATGATTGACCGTGTTGAACTGCATCACCTACAACGACTAGCACTGTTGAGATCGTGCCGTCGATTGGTGACGAGATCGTGTTTTCCATTTTCATAGATTCAAGAACAAGAATAGGCTGGCCTTTTGTCACAATGGCTCCCACGACAACACTTACGCTTAGGATCTTACCCGGCATGGGTGATCGCACTACTCCATCGCCACCTGAAGTCGGCACGGACGAGCGCGAAACTGCCTTCAGTATTGGAGCTACCGTCGCTCGGGCGGAAACTGAAGTAGGGGACGCTACTTGGGGTACAGTCGATTCAGGAATCTCAACCTGATACGTCATTCCGTCGACGGAAACTTCTACCGGAGAAGCTGATATGTCACCAATTTCGACATCGTACGTGTGACCGGCGATTGTGATTTTATAGTTCTTAGTAGCCACTAATTGTGCCTCTCCCTGGCGTTCGAAGAGCCCGTTCCGAGCACACGCATTCGCCCGCTTTGCAGCCATGCCCCAGCGTTGATTCCTGCTGTCGAAATGGACGACAGAATCACATTTGGTGTTAGTTCGGAAAGGGCAAATGCCACTGCTATGGCGGCGACCTGTTGACCCGTAATTGTTCCAGAAGGCGAACCCGTCGGAGCTGTGGTACCAATCCGAGTCGTGGAATCAGATGAAGGTGAGGACGCAGGCTCTCGGTCAAGCAAACTAATGCCTTTAATAGCCAAAGCCAGAGCCGCTAGGACGGCGAAAACTATGCCGATGCCGATAACGCTCAACGTAAGCCCGTCGTTTAGCAAGTCCTGGTCGAACGTGTCAATGCTCCCTTAACCGCGATGCAATAAATGCTCAAAGCTTCGCAAGCACGGTTGCCATCGAAAAATACGATGCCCGATTCTAACAAAACTGTTCTACTCAGCGGGGGTATATTCATCTATCGATATCGGGTAAATGTCGCCCTGCACATATGCCATCAGTGCCATACCATTTCCTGACACTCCGACCGACACTCGTTCTGTATCTACGTGTAGGGATATTGGTTCGATAAGTCGAACCAATGCACTGCTACTGATCATCAAGTCCTGTTGAACAAGCAATTGCTGTGCTTCATCGACGGATATAGCGGTGAAAGTTATATTCGTGCCAGGAGAGGCCTGCCCAAGTTCAGGCAGATCAACAGTGACCACGGTCGCGATTTTTGCGTACCCGCCTGTCGTTTGGCGATCAGCCAAAAGAATGATCGGTTTGCCGTCTCCCGGAACCTGAATCGAACCGTTCACTACGGCGTCTGAAATGATGTCGTATCGTCCAGATTTTGATTCGATTACAGGTCCATCAAGTCGTAAACCCTGTCGATTCGACTGATCTGTGACCGTGTACGTCGAACCAAGCAAAGTCTCCACTCCGGAAGAAGAAAATTCGTCATCCTGCGGACCAAGCACGATCCGAACATTTAGTTCGCTAGGTATCGCTGCACGTTTGCCATCGTCGAACCACAACCCTGATACGGCGGAACCGCCCGGATCTCCTAATGGAAGCAAATCAGCCTCCATTACCATTCGTCCTTCGATGCCGCCGAGCTTGGAAGGGATGTGAGTCGATCGTGATCCGAGTGTTTTCGAAACTGCTATACCTCCGGCCATAGCCACGTAAGCCCGTAAACCTCTGTGAACCATTTCTAATTTGAGATGAGCTCCAGCATGAGCAAGATATGAAACGTGTGTTGCAACAGGTACCTCATCGACGGTTGCGCCCACGTCCGCACCGGTGACGGCGAATACAGTTGGCATCGAAAATTCGATTTCCAGACCACCAAGCATCATTTCCAACCCGGCAGCCATTCGATCATTACCAACCAGAAGATTCCCGATAGCCAGCGCATCTGCATCGACCGCACCCGATACTGATACTCCAAGTTGCTGGAATCCGACCCGACCTCGATCCTGTACTAACGTCATTGGTCCAGGCTGAATAACTCGAATATACCTATTCATTGCGCTAGTCATGAGATTTCACCGGCACAAATCTCACTTTCGACCCTGGAGTTATCAGCGAGGGACGAGGACTAGCCTCATCAAACAACTTCGCAGCGATTCTGCCGATGAGTTGCCAACCACCGGGGCTAGCATTTGGATAGACGCCTGTCTGTGACTCAGCAATACCTACTGAGCCTGCGGGAACGCTGATCCGAGGTGTTTTTAGACGTGGTATCGCAATTCGGTCATCGAGACCTCCCAGATACGGAAATCCTGGGGAAAATCCAATCATGTACACCCGGTAATCGACACCCGAATGTATGTTGATCACCTCCTGCACCGACAACCCAGCGTGATCGGCTACTGCATCGATATCAGGACCATCATCACCTCCGTATACGACTGACAGTTCGATCACTTTTGTATCTTTAGTTTCGGCAGCGGTTGGTGTGGAAGAATCTCCAATGAGCTTATCTAGACGCTCGCTTATCTCGCTGAATCGCATTATCAACGGGTCATAGTTAACGAGCACTGATCTATAAGTAGGGACTAGTTCGCTGATTGCTTCAATTTTTGCGTTCTCAATCGAACGCGCCAAAACGTAGACTTGATCGTTAATTAAGGGATCAATTTTCGCCCCTAACTCAATTACAACTGCCGAATCTCCGGCAGGAACTAGCCGGGGGTACAGGTTGGCATCGCCTTCGATCGAAGTCATTTCAAGCATTACCAATAGCAGCAGCGACCAGCCTGCTCATCGAAGTAATCTCGACACCAGCCGACTCAAGAGAACCTCGTATAGCAGCTGCCAGTTCCACGGCACCTGCTGTATCACCATGTAGGCATATCGAATCGGCTGAAAAATCGATCTCAGTGCCATCGACAGCCGTTACTTTGCCTTCCGTGGCAAGTTTTAACGACCGAGCCACGACCTCGTCGGGATTGTGGATTACAGCTCCCGGTTGCGAACGTGGTACGAGTGTTCCCTCGACCGTAACAGCGCGATCTGCGTAGCATTCTCGTATCACCCGCACGCCGTGCGAGCGCGCAATTGACTCCCATTTGGAACCCGCCAGTACGACATGAATCAGATCGAGATCGAATGCTTTAACAGCCATCACGATCGCTTCTGCAACTGCACCGTCTCTCACCGCAGTGTTGTACAAAGCCCCATGAGGTTTCACGTGCTGAAGCTTTCGATACGGGGAAAATGCCGCTAGAGCGCCCATCTGATACGTGACGGCATTATGAACTTCGCTCGGAGTCAGATCCATATTTCGGCGACCAAATCCCGCCAAATCCGGGTAAGCCGGGTGAGCGCCGATTCCGACGCCATTGTCGACGGCTAGCTTAACAGTACGAGCCATCCAATCCGGGTCACCTGCATGAAAGCCAGTAGCGATATTAGCCGAAGTAATATATTTGACGATTTCACTGTCGAAACCTAGCTCATATCCGGCGAACGATTCACCAATATCAGCGTTGAAATCGATCCTCCCGGTCGCACTGTTCGTCACTTTGGATCTCCGATACTTCTTACATAGGTGGACATATACGGTCCAATTTATCTCGAAACTACTGCCACAATCCAATTGGTCATATTGCCAACACTCGGAGCGTAGCACAGTTGGAGATTCTTTTAGGAGCCCTCTAAACTGATCAAATGTTCGTTAGTTTCATGGAAGCGACAGTTCGAAAATTAACCGCCATTTGGCGGGTCTTCGGATCGCCCAGAATTTCCGGTGATAAAAAGGTCTACTCGTGGATCAAACAAGGTTGGAAACGTAAAGAACGGGCTATTTACCTTGCGTCGGTGGTTACTTCAAACACCCGCAACAGACTGATCACAGCATCGGGTGTTGTAGCGGCACTTCTGCTTGTGTGGCTCGCAATGTCATTGGGCAACGATGACATCAGCGAATTCGCGGTCAATGATTTCCCCACGCCTACTCCATTTGCCGGACCTCAATACATGACTGAAGTTCAGGCTCTCAACTTGGCTATCATGGCCGCTCGGGACAACGGACTCATAAGTCAGAATTTTTCCCACATTGCTCGGCGAATACAGTTTGGTGAATATGCTCAGGCAATAGGTGAGTTGGATCGAGCCAATCGAGGGTTACTCGAAACGCCAGCCGATACGGAAGTTTGGGCATTCGCATTCGCTGGTGACGTTCAATTGGAACTCGCCACTGGCGATCGAGTCAACTACGACAATCTGAGCGTAGTTATCGATGCACTCACTGGAAATGTCTACCGTGTTGAGGCGTTCTATGGAGATTACGAATCAGAAGCACGTGCTCCCGCATGGCTACGTCCGCCAACACCAACGGCAATCTCCAGAGTTGACCAGCTAACTAAACCCTAATTTTTTCTTGCGCATCGACACATATCTGCCCTGCCCGATAACCAGATGATCCATCACTTCTATGTCGAGTAATTTGCCCGCTTCGACCAGCGTTTTTGTGATGGCAACGTCTTCATTGCTCGGTGTTGGATCTCCTGAAGGGTGATTGTGCACAATCGCTATCTGTGGAGCATTCCTACGCACTGCAGTGGCGAACACCTCAGCCGGTCGAATCAGCGCAGCATTCACGCTGCCTGAGTACAAATCTTCGATGCCTAGTACTTGATTACGAGTAGACAAAGTCGCCACTCGAAGATGCTCTCTGTCCAAAGACGACATTTCAGCCATGAACAGAGGAGCAAGGTCAGATGGTGAGGTGATGGTCACTCGATCCTCGGGTGTTTGCGACGCCACCCGTCTTCCAAGTTCAATACCGGCGAGAATCTGGCATGCTTTAGCATTCGAAATACCGCGCGAATCGCACATCTCATCGAACGTGATGCGAGAAAGACCTGATAGCCCACCGAACTCAGCCAGCAATCGGCTCGCCATCACTAACACGTTCTCACCTTCGAGACCAGTACGAAGAAGAATTGCTAATAGTTCGGAGTTTGAAAGATGCCCTGCTCCATAAGTAGCGAGGCGCTCCCTTGGGCGTTCGCCTGATGGGAAGTCCCGGATCGCCGGGTGTGCGATTTTCACAGAATTATCGCTTGTTGAAGTGGTAGATAAAAAAAGGAGTTAAAGTCATAGCCCCGGCAGTCTATGCTGGTGGTTTGGCAGTGAATACGAATGTCACTTTTGGGAAAAGGGCTCACACTCCCTCACTACGAGCCGGGCAGATAAACCCGTCTCCCGGTCTGCCACGACTCCTGAATAGCGTCTGTGAACTCCATGTACTTCACCGAGTCAGTAAAATTCGATCGAGTCACCGGTTCAATGCCCTTGATGGCATTAATGAACTCTTCCTCAACGCGCCAACTCCCTCGTTTTTCATCTGGCACGTCGATCACGCTCATTTCGTCATCGCCTTTACGACCTCCGCGAACAACCGGATCGTTGCCAAGACCACTCGTTGAGATGTGCAGAGTTCCCACAGTTCCGTAGATCCAAATCTCAGTTGGCGGCACGAAACTACCTGAGACGGTAGTGACCGAAAGGTTCACATTCACCCCGGCACCCGTTGAGTAGATGATGTCGATTTGGTCAGGAATCGTCATTGCCATTCGCGATCCGTCCCAACCCTTGCGGGAAGGAACCCGAACCTGAGAATTCGCTGAAACCGATGCTGCAGGACCAATCAGTCGCATAAGGTTCTCGTACCAGATTCCGGTAGTCATCACGTTGTTACCCGAAAGTTCACGAATGTGACGCCAGTGAGCGTCCTGATCTGAATCAGGGAATGCGCTCCCATCCGTAACTCGGGCGTTCACGTTGACGATATCGCCAACGTAACCATCAGCAATGATGTCGATCACGTGCTGTTCGCATGCCATGATGTGCGGCGGCGGGACAATCTGGGTAATTAAGTCAGGGTTGGCGAGCGATGCGGCGAGCATGCTACGCGCCTCGGAACCATTCATCGCCATTCGAGCCTCACACAACACATGCTTGCCATTATCAAGCGCTGCCAACGTGACAGTCGAGTGCATGTATGGCCATGTACCGATGCACACTGCATCGATCTCCGGGTTCTCCACAAGGTCTAGCCACGTGGGATACGCCTCGCCAATTTCGTATTTGTCGGCTGCGATCTGACTCGACTCAATCGACCGGTTGGCAACGCCGACAAGCTCCACACCCTGCTGGGCGCGTAGACCAGGAATATGGCGTTTCGCCGTGTTGGCACCAGCCCCAATGAAACCGACTTTTATAGTTTCGTTTGCCATCTGGCGATAATCCTCTACTGTGAATCTATGTATATGTGCGCCACTTGGAATATTTGTGGTTAGCAACGAATTGAGGCTGGCAGTCTACGTCAATCAGCCATCTACACAGTCCAAATTCTTCACTTAACCTACTAAAACTACACGAAAGCACCGAAAATCCATGCCGATGACCCCCCAGTACTCCGGAGAATCTGTGAGTGTCCCTAAGCAGATCGATATGACTGAGACTGGTGTCCAGATAGCGTGGGACAACGGTAACACCTGCACATACCCGTACCGATATCTGCGATTGCAGTGCGCATGCGCAGCATGCGTTGAAGAGATGACAGGACGTCCGATTCTAAATGTGACTCAGGTTCCCAATGACATCATTGCCGCAGATCACCTGATTGTCGGGAAGTACGCCGTACAGTTCCTTTGGACTGACGGACATGACTCAGGCATCTACCCGTATCAAATGCTTCTGCGATTGGCAGCAAACGATGCTGTCGTGATTTGCGAGAGCAAGTAGTGGATTTCCGAGACTTGGCTCTTCAATCAATTGGCGATTACGGTCGTCAACTCGAACGAGCATTGAAAGGGTTAGAGTTCGAAGAAGCTCGGTGGATGCCGACCCCAGATTCAAACCACATCCTCTGGACACTCTGGCACATGGGTCGCATGGAAGATCAATGGAGCTGGTATTTACGAGGCGGCGGCGCCAACGCATGGATTGAAGGTGGATGGGCGGAACGATTAGGGATTGATCCTGAACGTAATGGCACAGGCGACTCAATCAAGCAAGTTCGAGATTTTCCGGAAGTCTCGGTTAAAGAGTTGACTGGCTACTGGCAAGCAGCTCGCGAGATGTTGATCCCGTCAGTAGAAAAACTGACCATCGACATGCTCGAAATCAAGCGTACGAAAATCTGGACTCACGCTCCAGATAGCGCTCCAACCCTTCTCTGGGTTCTTGGCAGAATCCCGGTCGAGAACAGTCAACACACCGGACAAATAGCCTATATACGTGGACTATACAAGGCGAAGTTCGGGACGGAACATTCGAACTAGCTGAACAGCATCGCTCTCGCCTACAGGTTCTATGAATCGGTTTTGCATTGCTGTTGTACTGATAATCGTTTCATAACGTCAATCTTCAAAGTTGAACTCTCTGTACAAATCATTGTTAGCAGCGTTCGTGTGGATCGGGCTCCTTCTCTCAACAGGCTGTGAGCAAATCGCCCCACCAAATCAGAATACTCAAGGTGACCTTGCGGCGACCGTTACTGCCCATGTGACAAAAACTCTGGAATCTTCCACATTCGATTCGACCTTGATAACCGAGGCTCAAACCGTTCAGTCCGCCATTGATCTCTGGATGGTTGAAACCGGACAGTTGCCCAGCGCACAAACTGATATTACGGACGATTTGAGTTCGTCTAATCCTGCTCTCTCACCTATGTACATCCGCAAATCGCTAACAGAATGTGGTTATTCATGGGACTCTGCCGGTCGTACAACTCAGCATTGTTAAAACGTGGGCGTGCTCGCCCCGAACGACTGAGTGGCGTTTGCTAGGAATGATGAGCGGAATTGCACGCCCCAGTGACCATCGATATTGGTGAATATCCAAAGTGTGTCGAAGCCGTTGTACTCAGTACCGTCAACGCGCTGCCGTGATTGACGAATCACCAAATGTACTTTTTCGAGACCTACCTGAGCGGCCATCACAGACTTTGTGACAGTTGTGTGCCAGCCCTCAGCTTCCAATGCTTTGGTCATTTTGCCCTGAGGAGCCCGGAAATCTTCTGAAGTCGGCCACGTCTGAAACGTCGTACCCGCTAATCGTAAGTGTGGGAAGTGCATTTCGGCGATCATCGCGTCTACATCGCGGTCATTGAATGCCTGTGACCAGCGGGTAAATGCCTCAATCGCCTCGTCCGCAGAATTGCTCAAGATCAAATCCTCATTGGTAGTGCTTGGTAAATGATTGAGATCGCACCACACGCTCCTGCACGTTTATTGAGTGACAACAAATTCTCGTCAGCGGGAATAAGATAGCTCGCCTTGCGCCATAATACGGTCAGTACTTGCGAGCGCGGGTGGCGATCAGCATCACACTAACAATCAGGAATAACGATGGCAAAACGAATTAACCGAGTTATTGAACTCATCGAAGCTGGAGAGCCGGTGTACTACACCGGGATCGAAGAGCTTACTTACGAAAATGGTCTAAAGCAGGCAAGCACATGGGCTGACTTCTTAATCACGGATTTCGAGCACCACGCATTTGATGTTGCTGGTCTGACCGCCTTCATGAAAGGCCTCGTCGATGGCGGTCCAACCAAAGCAGGACACCGCACCCCTGCCGTGATCTCAACCCTGCCATCTAACTGCCGAACTATTGAAGAAGTTCGGGCGAACGCATGGCAAATCCGCCAGGTTCTTTCAGCTGGAGTACATGGAATTCTCCACACTCACGCTCGGCAGGCCGACGCCGTTCGAGCGTTCATCGAGGAATGTCGATACCCATTCCATAAGATCGGACGCGAAGGACTTGGTGAAGGTCAGCGCGGTGCGGGTGGGCAACGACAGCCATCCGAAATATGGGGAGTTTCACCACAGCGATATACAGAGATTGCTGATCCGTGGCCGCTCAACCCAGAAGGTGAACTATTCATAGGTTTGAAACTAGAAAATCAAGAATCAGCGGCTAACTCAGACGCTATCTGTCGAGTTCCTGGCCTAGCGTTCGTAGAGTGGGGTCCCGGCGATATGGGCATGTCATTCGGTAACCCGGATGCTCACGATCCTCCGTACCCGCCTGAAATGGACCGTGTACGCGAACAGATCAAAGGTGCCGCTGATCGCAATGGTCTGAAGTTCCTCTGTTCTTGGAACGACCCAAGTAAGGACGATGCCGGCAACATTCAGGTTCTGCTTGACATGGGCGCACACATCTTTTCCGGTGGAGGAGAGGTAAAGGCAACTGTTGGTCGAAAGATCACCAAACGCCAGATGCCAGTTGGATAGCAAGCCTACGCCTTATACGACGCCGGTCGGTCGCGGCCAATTCGCAAAACGACTCCGCTGATTACTTGCGGAACTGACCGATTGTGAATACACGCAAATAAAATACCGGGTAGCTCGTAAGGGCTACCCGGTATTTTATTAAGTCTTCGAATATTCGTCGCTTACTCGTGACCGAGCAATTTCCTCACCGTACGAACAACATCCTCAGGCTGAGGCATGTATGCAATCTCAAGATCACGGTTGTACGGAACTGGAGAGTGAGGAGCTGTGACTCGCTTCACGGGCGCATCAAGGTGATCGAACGCCTTGTCTGCGATTACCGCAGCAAACTCAGAAGCCATCGAAGCCCGAGGAGTGTCCTCGTCGACGATAACAACGTTATGAGTCTTAGCCACTGACTCAATCAGGATGTCTTCATCGAACGGTGACAACGACATCATATCGATAACTTCAGCATCGATTCCGATTTCAGCAAGTTGATCAGCTGCCTTCTGACAAGCGATTGATGTGTATGACATGCCAACGAGTGTTACGTCGGTGCCACGTCGTAGATAACGACCTTTGCCCAGTTCAATCACGTAGTCCTCGTCCGGAACAAATCCAGTGAGGTTGATTAGTTTCTTGTCGTTCACCAGAAACACGGGGTCATCGTCACGGATTGCAGCAGCAAGCAGGCCCTTTACAGAGTAAGGATCGGAAGGCACAACAACCTTGAGGCCTGGGATGTGCGCCAGCATCGAGTAAAAACTCTCTGAGTGCTGTGCGGCGTGACCTGTGCCAGCACCTGATCGTGCGAACAAAGTTAACGGAACTCTGGTCTGACCGCCAAACATGTATCGACTTTTCGCTGCGTTTGAAAGCAACTGGTCGAATGCCACAGTTACGAAATCGAAGTACATCAGGTCGACTACAGGGCGAAGACCAGTAAGTGCAGAGCCGATAGCAGCGCCGACGAATCCTGCCTCGGATATCGGTGCGTCACGGATACGCTCTGGACCAAATTCTTGAACCAAACCTTTCGTTGCAGCGAACGGTCCGCCCCAAGCATCAAGTGGCTCTTTCGTATCTTTGTCGAAACCACCCGATATGTCCTCACCCATGAGGAAAACATCTTCGTCTCGAATCATTTCTGCCCGCAACGTATCACGGAACACGTCACGGAATCGGAGCTCTTTTCCGGGTACTCCGTCGTATCCGGGTCCAAGCGGGTTATTTGCTTGTGAGGTCGTCATATCTATTTCTTTATTTCTTAGCTTTGCCGATTAATGAATGTTGAAAGATTATTGAGATTTATCTAAGACCCTGGATTGGGTTCGAATAATTGATGTAAACATCGTCATACAGAGCCGAAGCGTCAGGCATCGGACTGTTCATTCCAAATTCGACTGCGTCTAGCATTTCCTGCTCGACTGCATCCCGAATTGCCTTAAGTTGCTTAGCACTCATCAATTTCTGCTTTGTAACAGTTGCCTCAAAATGCTTGATTGGATCTTTGTCTAGATAGAACTGTTCTTCTTCAGGCTTGCGGTACTTCTTCGGGTCGTCGGCATGGAAGTGACCGTGGTATCGGTATGTTTTCAACTCGAGGAATGTTGGTCCTTCGCCAGCACGTGCCCGCGCAATAGCTTCACCAGCAGCGTCATAAACGGCGAATACGTCCATACCATCGACGACCACACCCGGCATTCCATAGCCTTCGGCTCGTGAGGCAATATCGCTGGCTGAAACGGCGTACCAAGCAGGAGTAGCTTCCGCATATCCATTGTTCTCGCAAGCGAAAATGACAGGGAGTTTCCATACAGATGCAAGGTTCATCGACTCGTGAAGAACACCCTGCGATGAAGCCCCGTCGCCGAAGAACGAAACTCCGACTGACTCGTTTTCGATGCCCTTGTATTTGGCAGTTAATGCGGCACCAACTGCGAGTGGAATCGATGCGCCAACGATCGCGTTTGCACCGAGCATTCCCTTTGAGAAGTCGGCGATATGCATTGAACCGCCCTTACCACCGCACTGACCAGTTGCCTTGCCCATGATCTCAGCCATCATTGCGCTGGTGTCGAGGCCTTTGGCGATACAGTGACCGTGGCCGCGGTGGGTCGAACCGATCCAGTCTTTCTCGGTGAGATGTGCACAGATACCTGTAGGAGGTGCTTCTTGACCGTCCGACGGGTGGGTCACACCCATAGAATTTCCTTTAAAGGTTTGTTCGAGCATCGTCTCCTCGAAGCGGCGGATTCTGTACATCGTGGTGTACATCCACTCCAGCTTCTCTTTGGAGATATCCATCTTTAAGTGCCTCCGGGTGCGTTTGGCCACATCGGGTAAATCCCCAGTTTGGCGCAAATATCAGTTCAAGACGTAGGTCGCAGTCGTTCGATTAATACTCAACCTGCAAAACGACAGTGGAACTTTAGCATCGTGAAACCCTGTACGCGCAATTGATTACGCCGCTTCCGGTAGATTCCTAAGACATGAGCCTGTCCCGAACGGCACGTTCAAATCCCTCTGGGTTCTCTACTGTGACGTTGATGATACGAATTGGCGCGCCCAGTTTGAGAAGTCCTCGAGGTCGAATGGATGTACGTAGGTTCATTGTCACATCCGTTTGCCCGGCTGACATCAGCCAACCTTCAATCTCTCCCGAATCACCTATTTCTGTTTTCTGTGCGGAACCCATCACCAGCTTTTACCGATTTGACAGTTTTTACTGTTACTGACGTGATTTTATCCTTCGGCACTCTTATTTCACCGAAGATGCCATAGCGAAGAACCACCCCATCTCTTTCGAACGAATGCGGCATCGTTCGAACTGAGGCGTACATACCGATTATCCAAACAACCCCGTACATGCTGAGAGCCGTCACTACCCATGCGACAGTTTCTGAAGGGATTAATACATGGACCAGAAGCAACTCAATCGGGGCAGTAAATATCGTGAAAATCACGAGATAGCCAAGAATCGATCTGTTCGCCGGGTAAAACTCCGATGGTTTACGTCGAGAAAATATCAACTGCCATACAGCGACCCAGATTTCTATTTCAGCGGACAGTAATCGGACAACGACTCGTGGAACAATTTGTTACAAAGAGGTGGTCCCGGAAATCTGCACAGTGGGATAAGTGGAATCGCTGCCTGAGTGAGGCA
>JABMNN010000041.1 GCA_013204545.1 Chloroflexota bacterium
ATATTGGGCTAGTGCAAATTAGGAGCATTGACGAACAACAGGACTCATCATAACGACACCCTTGAGTAGTTATTCCGTTCTGACCCTACAAACAGATTATGAGCAAGTATCGCCTTACAACGTTGTTCATTGTGATCAGTGTCATAACACTGGGATCAGCTGCGTTCGCCCTGAATAACCTAGCGGTGAACACTGCTGAGAAAAATCTCGTCGAGTTGTCGACAGAGCAATCCATGCGTGATGCATCGATAATCGCCGGTCTCGTGAACCAACTTTTGGAAGATCACAGCATCGAATCATCAGATGGTCCAGCTGCACTCGCCAGCAGCGTTTTGATCGATTCGCAAAATCTCCTTGATTCCCTGCGAGTAATTGACATTTCGCTGTACGACACCTCAGGAACAACAATCTGGAGTACATCGGCCGATCTGATCGTTGATCGTACAGTTCCGGCTACAGCTCTCGCGTTGACAGGTAGCGGAAATATCGCTTCAAATCTCAGCAAAATCAGTGTTCTCGGATCAATCGATACTAGGAGGCAAGTCGATGTGGTTGAAACTTACCTGCCCTTACTCGCTTCATCTAGCGAAAGCGTTGTTGGGGTAATTGGCGTGACACGGGACGTCACTTCGACTCTTATTACTCAAATAGCAGAAACCCGTTCATCAATCTCGCTTTTCACTATGCTCAGTCTGGTAACTGTGTTCCTCGTTCTTCTGGTATTTATCTTCATAGCCGACATCAATATCTTTCGAGTCAACGGTCAGAAGGTCCGGTTCGAGAGAGAACTACATGATCGTCTTTTGGTCGACGCTCTCGAACTGAAGCGCATCGGCCAAATGAAAGACAGATTCCTTTCGTCAGTTACCCATGAGTTGATGACCCCACTCACCTCGATTTCGGCGTTCACAGGAATACTTCTTAGAAACCGAGAAAACAACCTCATTCAGAAAAACCTTGACCAACTTGAGGTGATGAAACGAAACGCTTTGCAACTCAAAAGTTTGCTGGGGAATCTACTCGAACTATCAGCAATGAACGATGCTGGATACGAACTTGCCTATAGTCGTTTCAACCTTCGATACATGCTTGATGAGGTTACCGACGCGTTCATGCCAGCGATCACTAAAAAATCTCTGAAAATCGATTTAACCTACGAAGATGCAGACGCGATAGTTGAAGCTGACGACGCGCGCACTCGACAAGTAATCTCCAACATTCTGTCCAATGCGATTAGGTACACACCCATCGAATCAGATATCAAAGTATCCGCGTGGATCACCGATCTAATGTTCACAGTGACCATTTCCGACAACGGACCAGGCATAAACGAACGTGACAAGAAACAGCTGTTCACAATGTTCTTCCGAGCCGATAACGAATCAACGCGCTCTGTTGCCGGAACAGGTATCGGTCTCGTCTCCTCAAAGCAAATTGTCGAATTACACGGAGGGGAACTGACTCTCGAAAGCCAAGAGAATGTAGGCACTACCGTCCACATTTCAATGCCGAGGTTCCGTACTCGCTATTCTGCCGAAAGTGTGGACTATCGTGCGGCCTAGTCGCGAGGAGCAACCAACGCCTCGGTACCGCCGCTATCGTAGTACGGGTGACACGAATTCTATTCGAATAGCGATTGTCTTTGCCGTTTCTCTGGTCATTGTTGTTGCAGCCTTGCTTGTCACAAACACTTACACCCCCAACTCGGCTCCTGAAGCCACCGAAACCGCTGATTCAAATAGTCAAACAATAAACCGCCCCGGCGGAAGTTCCGACAGTGACATTGCTGATCCTTTGTCACAAGACGGAACCGGATCCTCCTCGGTTAAATCTGGATCAGGATCGCCAAACGATTCGATAAGTACTTCGCCGTCGGGAGTTGATAACGGATCTTTTTCCATAAAAACAGATGACGATCAATTGGCAAGCGTCAGTTCCAGACAGACAACCGAAACCGTCAACGCTGACTGCTCTATTCATGGTCGAGTCACCGACGACTGGGGAGCTTCGATGGTCGGTGTACGCGTATTCGCGACGACGATCAGCGGAACCGTGAACAGCTCTGTAACGGACATCAGAGGTCGTTACACCCTGTCTGGTTCGGCTCCCGACGCCGTAAACGTAAGCGTAGCGTTGGCTCACGGCACAGATAATGGCGACTCATTTGCGGTTATGGTCGGAGATGACATCATTTCGCTTAGCGCACCTATTGACCCGGAGTCTTCCGGTTGCGAAGTAAACTTCGATTCTTGGAATGTTCAGGAACACATGGTCGCTTCACCGATAACCGCGAAGCTCTGGCCCGATGCCGCCGCCATCTATCAGTACACACTTAACGCTGAATCGCTCGCCTTAAGCCTGAGCGCAGATTTCGATAACTCCAGCACTCTTCAAGTGCAGGCTTGGTGCGAAGATCCAAACCTAGGGTGTGATGTTGCCCAAGACGGTGCTTATTTCATAGCCGAAAACGAACTTGGTGAAATTTCGCCCCCGACTATCGTCATGCTTCCATCCAGAAGTTCTGCACAGTCATCCGGAGTTCCAGATAACCGGGAATACCATGAATACGGACACTACTTCCTATCAGTGAAAACCGGTGACAACTTTGAACTCCCGGCAGGAGATATCAACCACGGTGGTTACTACAACAATTCCACAACCCGCGATTCGTTCGTAGAAGGCTTTGCTGAGTTCTACTCGATGATGGTTTCTCGACATATAGACGGCGATCACAATGCTGAGATTTACACAATTGGTGCCGACTACGATCTTGAAACCGACCGCTTGCCTTGGGAGGGTGCTGGTTGGTGGGAAGAGTTCACGGTGGCCGGTCTACTTCTAGATCTTGTCGATGATGACTCTCACTACGCAGCAAATGGCTCGGAATTATCCGGTGTGAATATCCTCACTGTAACCACCGATGCCGAGCCTTCGGGAACTGTTATTTCAGGCAGCATTGTTAACAATAGCCCTCTCGTTGTTCGAGACGCCGACGTAACAGTTCATTACCTCAACGAAGCTGGAGACGTGGTCGGCACGCAGGTAACACGAGTGTTACCTAAAGTGATAGCACCAACCCGCGAAGGAACGTTCTACGCCGCGCCTCCGGCCGGATTAGACGTGGTCCAGGCGACAGCAACTCTAGGAGGAGTCGTTAAATCCGATGACGACCAGATGGCAATAGACTTACTCAGACTTGTGAGATTGATCACCGAATACGAGCGCACTGATGGCGGTATTGGGGTCTCCAGTGTTGCTGAGCTCTACGACTCTCTTACTATGAATGACAAATCACAGTCCAACACAAGAGCGAGTCTAGAGGATATTTCCGAAGCTCAAGTTGATGAAATTTTCGTCAATCACGGTTTCTTCGCTGACCTTGATGGCGACCGTATGTTCAATCCGGATATCGATGGCGAGATCGGTTCGAGTTCTCACCCAGTCTCTGAAATCGGCGGTCAATCATTTTCACCATTCATTCCACGACAAGACCCCGATCCGTACGAAGGTTCGTTCGTAAGAATCAACACTGGTGATATCGATGTCGACGCTATCATCCAAATATCTATGCCAGCGGATGGCGGATCTCGAAGCTACGCCTACATTGCTCCAAAAGATGGGGCTAACCAAATCGAGTTGGCAGTGCCACCCGCCAATCAAAATGCAGCGGTAACGATTATCACTGCAGGTAAGAACTATCGCCCGGTAATTGCATTTCGAGTCGATGCGGATAATTTCCACGAGATGGTCGAAAACGGAACGATCTCCGATCTACAAGTTGCACCGGTCGAACTCGCATCAGGATCAAGTCTTCAGAAGCCCGTTGCTAACAGCTCCGCCATTCAATTTGGCGTAGTGATCGGTGGCCTATTCGCAGTCATCCTCGTTGTAGCTTCGCTTATCGCAATACGCCGACAATGGGGCAGAGCCTAGATAACGTGAATTGGTCGCCTATGATCGAGTCAACGGTTAAAATACCTGTATGACTTTCACAATTCTCGGCCGTGACCCCCACAACGGGTGACCTTGGAATCGGTATCGCAACGTACTCACTAGCTGTCGGAGCAACCTGCCCAAAAATCCTCCCCGGTATCGGTGTCGTTACCTCACAGGCTTCGAGCAACCCCGCCATCGCCGAAGAAATCATGAAACTCATCGAAGACGGAGTCAATCCTGACGAAGCGTTCATGCAGGCTCTGGCAAACGACGAACACCCCGAGTTCCGTCAAGTTGCACTGCTCAAACCTAAAGGCAATGCGCTCGTACATTCCGGGGTTAGCATCAAACCTGTGAGCGGTCACGCAACCGGTGCAAACTGCACGGCTGTCGGAAACTTCCTCGCCAACGACCATGTCCTCGAAGCAATGACAAAGGGCTTTTCCAACACTTTACCCACCTCCGGCAAATCATCGCCAACTCTGGGCGAACGACTCCTCTCGGCACTGGATTCCGGCAAACAGGCTGGCGGACAATCAGGTGCAGGCGGCCTACATCTACCTGAACGCTCCGCTGCGCTGATAATCGCAACACCCGGAGATCACTTCCCAATCGACATAAGGGTCGATGCATCTACAGATGCAATCACCGATCTCCACGCCTCTTTTAGAACCTACCTCCCAATGCACGAGTTTTATTTGAAGCGAGCCGACGACCCAACTAATCTCCCGTCTCAAGACGACTGGGTTACAGGAAAACGCTAATCTGGCCGCTAAGAACTTATATTTGTCATGCTGAGCTTTTCTCAGTATCAAACGTATGCTTTGAACCAACTCTATTTGTATCTACAATCCATCAATACTTGTCCGATCAACGAACCGACACCGAATCACCAATCAATATAGGAGAACCAATTTGGTCCTCGATGCCATACAAACTCGGCGTACCACAAGAGATTTCACTGATGATCCGGTGTCGAACTCAGCTCTCGAAATAATGATCGAAGCCGCCACGTGGGCGCCGAACCATCGAAACACCGAACCTTGGCGATTCATAGTTCTCAGCAAAGATGGTGAAATGCGCAAGAAAGTAGCCCAGATCGTCCACGACTGGACCTACGAAAATCTCAAAAATCCGAGCGATGAACGGCGCGAATCCAGCGCAAAATATGCTCAACAAGAAATTCTTGATGCCCCAGCGTTCATGTATGTCTACTCGATCCACGGCAGAGACGATGAGATGACGCAAGAGAACTACGCAGCAACCGCCTGCGCTATCCAAAATCTGATGCTCGCCGCGCAATCACTCGGCGTTGGAGTCGGCTGGAGTACTGGTAAGCCATGCCTCGCCAACGTAGGAACCGCAGTAGGAGCCGAACCTGATTGGGACGTAGTCGGTGCGCTCTATATTGGCTACCCCGTAAAAACCGATATCAACACGCCTCAGGCTAAACGTACGCCCGTAAGCGACGTCACAATCTGGAGCTAGAGCCGAACCAAACGTGGCATGACTCGACGACTGGATCGACTCGCACATCCGCAAGTAATCTCTCAATCTACGAATCACAATACCCTGGCCGAAACACGCATCTCCCTCCGACTCACTCTGGTGGGAGTTGAGGATGACATGCACCATCTACGACCGTCGAACAACCATCACTGGAATATCGACATCACGCATAACTTCGTCAGCGACACTTCCTAGGAACGCACGAGACACTCCCCGCCGGCCACGAGTGCTGATGATCACAAGGTCAATCTCTTGTTCTAATACGGCTCGGACAATTTCGACTGAAGCTTTGCCAACAACGACCTGAGAAGAAACGCTTAAACCCGCAGAGGACAGTTCCTCAGCAGTTATCTGTATAATTGCAGTTTGGTCTTCCACATTTTTCGCTTCAGCGCACTGTGCAACCTCAAACAGTTCTGCCGCCGCCTGCACGCCGCCAATATGATCGTGAAGCATCACGGGTGGCGTTTCTGGCGATACGACGTGGAACAAAATCACTTCTGCACAGCCAGACCCAACTATCTGTTTCGCATTTGAAATTGCCAGTCCGGCAGACTCAATATTTTCGACTGGCAAAAGGATTTTTCCGTACATTCGCTGTAATTTCCTTATAGAAGATGAATCTATCTCCTGCAAATGTAAGTATGTGGCCTTCAATCGGCAAGGGTTGGGGAGGGTGAGATTCACGACGAAACCTTCAGAACATGACGAATAATCGAATGAAAAACGTCAATAGCTTGCGAAAAAAACGGCTTAAAGTTGCCGTGAAAGACGAGATATAACGCAAAGGCTTCTTCAAAATCACCCGCTCATCAGGCGTGTTTGTCGCCCAAAAATAACACTTCGAAACGGCAAAAAAAAAGACCCCAAGTTTCAACTACCAAGGGTCTCTTTTCATACTTACAACGATGGCTTTTTTTCAGTGCTTACTTACCGCCATCGTTAAGTGAAATAGCAACTTTGATCACACCGTCGGTATAGTCGGCGTACATGTCATACGCCTTTTGGACATCAGTGAAATCTAGGTTATGGCTCTTCAGCAATCCAGGGTCAGCCCAACCACGTTCCTTCAGCGCAATCATCTCTCGAATCTCCTTGGTCGGTTGAGATGTAGCAGCAACCTGAGTCGGAATAATCGTCGCTGCCTTAAACATGAACTCCTGATGTGGGAACTCGGAAATTTTTCCGCCCTGTCCGGTCAGACTAAAACTAACGAACATGCCCCATCGCTTCACTATTTTCAAGCACTGACCGAAGCCTGCAGGATCGCCAGTAGCATCGACAACAATGTCGATACCCTCACCGCCTGTTAGCTCTTCAATAGCCTCATACATATCGTCTTTGGCAGGATTAACCGTATTGGTAGCGCCTATCTCCAAAGCTTTCTCACGTCGCGCCTCAACCGGATCAATACCAATCACCTGAGCCGCACCCATCTTTTCGGTGAGCATCGAGAACGAAAGTCCGATGCCGCCCTGACCGAGAACCGCAATACGTTTACCAGCAACATTGCCCATCTGTTTCACGGAGTAGAGGACTGTACCCGTGTGCTGGCACATAACCCACTCGTCGATTGGCCCCCAGTCCGGAACCGGTAAGACCCGATCTGGCGTCTGCACCATATACTCCATTAGTCCACCAAAACCTCGAGTCGGAAGAACAATCGCTCGCTGGCCTTCCTTTAGTTCATCTGTTTTTGACTCGACAATCGTTCCAGCTATCTCATGGCACGGAACGCCTGGAGCCAGCGGATAATTCTCTTCAGGAAATTCTGCGTGGTAAATACCATGAATGTCACTACCACATACCGAAACAGCCTCTACTCGAATCTTGGCTTGCCCATCTTGAGGGACTGGCTCATCCAGTTCAACGAAATCAAATGTTTGTGGAGCTACGAGTCGTGCGGCTTTCAATTTATAATTACAACTTTCGAGAAAATTACCAATGGACAGATCATTAACATCAATAAGCCGGAGGGAACTTTACACCCGACAATCATCTCAAACAATCGCCAATTCCACGGTTCGACTACGACTGAGTATCGCTACACCACCCTGCACACCGCCACAGGGCTTGAAAATCCTCGAATAGTCACATCACCGATCGATTCCAACTCCACCTCGGCAGTTCGCAACTCATCTCGGCATCTGTCAGAAAGAAGTATTTCGCCTGATTCAGCAAGATCGCACAATCGCGATGCGAGATTCACAACCGATCCAAATAAATCACCATGCTCTTCAAGTGGTTCACCAGATGTCATACCGATTCTAACGCTCAGTCGCTCATCGATATCTGGCACCGCAATTGCCGTGATTCCATTCCGAATCTCAACAGCTGCCACCACCGCCTGGTCCGCCACGTCGAATGACGCCATCACACCGTCACCGGTGTGTTTTACTTCCCTTCCGCCGAACTTGGCAAGTGCGTCTCGAACAACGCTATTGTGTTCACGCAAAAGCTTGAACGCACGGTCATCACCCAATCTACTCATCATCGACGTATAACCAACCAGATCGGTAAACATAATCGTCCGAATCGCACGGTCCACCGGCACCCCTTGATTCTGTGCGTTCGCAGGAATATCAGCTATTCGTCCCATGAACGAAAGAACATCCGATTGATCCACTTCAACAACGTCGTTGGGGATATCGCCGTGCGCCTTGGAATGCATCGTCGAAATCAAATCAGCCGACGGAGCCGACACCAAACAGAACGTCGTGTGGCGACCTTCATCAAACCAATAGGTCAGAAATTTGGCCCCGTATTCCGAAGCCACGCTCAAATCCTGCTCGTGAGCTAAAGCAATTGCCTTCTCACCGACACCTTCGATGTAGTGCCGATCCAAATACAGTGGCAAATTTTTCCTCAGTTTTCTTTCTCGAACACACAGTAACGGTGCTGAACCTGCAAATACTACACACAGCCATTAGAGATCAACTCAGCGGCTTGCGCAATGCTGGGTACTTCATCCAAATAACCACAAGGAATGATGCTCCTATCGCAGCGAAAATACGTACCGCTTGCCCAAGGCCGATAACATCTGCTGTGAATCCAAGTGCCAGACTCCCAATCGGGAATAATCCCATCATCAGCACTTGGAATCCCATAATCCTGCCTCGAAAATTCGACGGGGCTGCCAATAAAATCAGCATCGTGTGTGTTATCCCGAACACTTGGCTGATCAGACCCAATCCAACGATTGAACCAAAGCCAACTCCAACAGTTTGTGTAAATGAAAATCCGATGCTACCAACCGCCTGCAGCAAAGCCGCACCAATCAGAAGTAATCCGGGATTACGAATTCGCCTGCCCCGCAAAGCGATGTACGCCGCAGTGGCCATCGCTCCTAGTCCTTGAGCCGACATTAACAAACCAAATTGTGTCGGTCCTGCGTTATAGACATCTCTCGCAAATGCCGGTGCCATCGACTCAAAAGCATATCCAAAAAAGTTGTTCACACCCACTACAAGAAGGCCAGCGAATATAACCGGATTGGCTTGGGCAAACCTGAATCCTTCACCAATTGCTGTCAAAGGATTAGTGGTAGATCCGATTGCGCTAGACCGATACATCACCGGTAACTTACGAAGCAGCCAATAATTTCCTACCAGTACGAAACTAAATCCTAAATACGCCCATGCAGGCTCAATCAAGTTGGCGATCACACCGCCGACATTTGAACCCACGAACCACGCCATATTGAGCGACATCATGTCGAGAGCCAGCGCTGAACCTAGTGTAGTCGGGCCAACGATTCCAGACATATATGCCCGACGAGACGGAATCTCAACTACGAACAGGAGTCCCGACAAGCTTACGTAGGTATAAATCACCGACAGCGACGAGAATCCAGCCGCCAACGCAAGACCAAATCCACCAGCAGTAATCGCCATCGCCAACTGCGATCGTCTCAACATCCCTATCCGTGAATATCTATCGAGAAGAACACCGACGAATGGCCCAAAAATTAGAAACGGAATGAACTTAAGAAATACGAGCAATCCCACAGCGGAAGGATCGTCAGTGTGTTGTGTGACCAGCCAGGCCACAATCGTGAAATCGATAAAGCGAACTAAATGGCCGGCAACGCCAGCGCCCAACACTCGCCGGAACGCCGGGTGCTGTAAAGGACGGGGACCTCGTCGAAAACGTCGACGCTGATTGGGGGAAATCCCCTGCACTTTATTTATCTCGTGGAGACTCGAATAACGTCTCTATTAGTTCACGATCAATACCAAAGAAATTGTAGAAACTGGTCGTTGCTCAACATCTGTTGGTGAGCAGAAAAACCAATCGCGTAATTCAATCACTCAGCACTCCTGAATGGCAATACATCTTGCCAACAGATTTACCTAACATAATTAGCCAATCTTCAACACCTAGCACTCTGGTTTCACTGATACATTTCTCTCGCACTAATCCAATCCAACTCGGAGCCTAGAACAATGCGAATTCTGATCGGCGGATGTCAGCAAGAGATATCCACATTCAATCCAGTCCCGTGCGAGTACGATTTTTTTGACTTCTTACGCGGCGATGAGATCAGAGCAACACACGAAGGCACTGACTCACAAATTGGTGGAGCGATCTCAGAACTCAAATCGTCGTTCGGCGACGATCTAGAGCTTATCTTTACCTACGACGCTGAAGGCACCGCAGCCGGTCCACTACGCCACAGTGCTTTCATGCGAATCGCCGAAGAATTCCTCGGGCCGCTCAAAGAGTACGCAGGCAAAATTGATGGTGTCTACTTCTCGATGCACGGCGCAATGGGTACCACGGAACTACTCGATCCAGAAGGCTACCTGTTAGAGGAAGCTCGAAAAATTCTAGGCGACGATGTGCCAATAGTTATCACAATGGATCTCCACGGAATTCTGACCGCCAAGATGCTCGAAAACATCAACGGTCTCGCATCATTCCACACCTACCCACACGTAGATTTTGGCGATACAGGACGACGCGCTGCGAAGATTCTGACTCGAATACTTAGAGACGGTGTGAAGCCGGTAGTGGCACGCGTTCGAGTCCCGGCAATCGTCCGTGGCAACGAACTCATCACCGCGAAAGGTGCATTCGGAGATCAAATTCGTTACGCCAAGAAGATCCACGACAACCCCGAAGTCCTCTCTGCCGGTTTCTTCATCTGCAATCCGTTCACAGATGTACCAGAACTCAGCAGCCAAGCTTACGTCTTTACCGACGGGAATCAGGCTCTCGCAGAACAACACGCTCTTCAGATGGCAAACGACTTCTGGCCCAATCGCCACATTATGCAAGGAAAATTCTTATCCCTCGAAGAATCGGTTGTCAAAGGAGCATTAATGACGGGACCGATTGCCTTCACCGATGCAGCTGATGCACCAAGCTCCGGATCCTCAGGCGACAGCAATGCCATCATTTCCGAAATGATCAGAGCCAATTACCCGCATTCGATACTTGCTCCAATTGTCGATCCAGCCGCCGCCGCCAAAGCTCACGAACTAGGCGTAGGCGCAACGTTCACAATGGGTATCGGCGGAGCACACGACCCGCAGTTCATCCCGTTAAAACTCGACTGGACCGTCGAGTCCCTAACCGATGGAATAATGAAATGCGAAACGTGGAAATACGAACCTAAGATTGGTCCGACGGCAGTACTTAGGTCGGGCAACCTTACTCTGGTTGTCACAACGGAAACCGTGATGCTCGTCGACCGAGCTCTCTTTTTCAAGGTCGGTCTCGACCCCAAAAATTTCCACTCAACAATTGTGAAATCTCCGCACACTGAACCGGCATTTTTCGATGACTGGGTAGAAGCCAACTTCAATGTCGATGCGCCCGGAGCCACTTCGGCTAACCTTAAAACTCTCGGCCATACCGTGTGCGCCCGGCCCATCTACCCACTCGAAGTAGACACTGAGTTCACTCCGAAAACCGAAGTGTTTTCAAGAGCCTAGACAGCATTTGTGCTAGTCCTCATCTGATTAGGGATGACTTGCACAGACGAGATACGATATTCTCCGACGAAAATAATCTCCGTAAACGAATTTATGGTTACGGCACAAGTACCAATTGAACGTGTTCATCTGGCTTCATCAAACGTTCCATTGAAACCTGCATCTCCTCCCAGCCGATAAAGCTCTCATCTGTGACCATCGACTTTTCGGATATCTGACCACGTTCCATCATATTCAGCACAGTACACCAATCGATCGGATCAGACCCATACGCCGCCTTCATCTCAACTTCTCGACCGATCCAGTCAACCGTTCGCAGATCGACATTCTCCCATGCCATCGAAACCACCAACAACTGACCACCTCGACGGATCATTTCCATCCCCTGCTGGAAAGTAGGCTTCGCAGCCGCAGCATCGAAGGCCACTGGCACACCGGGTCCTCCAGAAAGCTCCAATACACGCTCCACAACATCCTCTTTCAGCGGATTCAGCACGAGATCAGCTCCCAGGACGCGGGCAGACTCCGCCCTCGATGAAGCAGGTTCCGATACATATACAGCAGCAGCCCCAGCAGCTTTAAGCACCTGGATTATCAGCAAACCTATCGGCCCTGCCCCTATAACGACTACCGTGTCACCAACCTTGAATTTCGATGTTCGTACAGCATGCACTGCTATCGACGCAGGTTCGGCAAGAACCGCCAACTCGTCGCTCACACCCCCAGGAATCAGAAGTGGTCGCCACTCATCCATCGCAACATACTCGGCAAAGCCACCTATCCGAGTAGCCTCAAGCCCAACTGTACGTGCGCTGTATCGCGCTCCCGACGTCAAAGTTGAAACAGTTCCAACCGGAGCTATTCCACCACCGTTAACCACGCGGTCGCCTTCCCTTAACAATGTTACTTCCCGACCGATCTGCACAACTTCACCGATGTACTCATGCCCTAACACCGAACCATCGTTCGCCATCCCGTACTGAAATCGATGAACATCCGATCCGCAAATAGCTGAGTACTTGATTTTCACGAGTACTTGATTCGCCCCCGGTTCCGGTGTTGGAATATCTTCAATGACAATCTTCTTGGTTCCACGCATTACCGCAGCTTTCATCGTCGAATCCTTATGACAGGCACTTGTTTCAATAGACACCAACTACACCCGAAACTGGCAAAGTCACGCATCGTGATAGTGAAAGTGGCACACAACTGTGCCACAATCCCGGCGAGCGAAGTATCGACTGTCACAGCAACTGGGTCAAAATAAATAACCGACGATCAGCATCAATCCAAAATGATTTCGACTCCGTAATTCAGAAAAAAATCAACCCGAACAAACTAAGAGGTGTGAAATCACTCGACTCGCAAATAAAGTCGCAATCGTAACCGGAGCTGGCACACGCTCTGCTAACGTCGCCGGTGTCGGCGTTGCATCCGCCAAACTTTTCGCATCACACGGTGCGAAAGTGCTAATCGTCGACATAGACGAAGCTGCTGCAATAACGACCGTACAAGCAATAACCGAAGCTGGTGGCGAAGCGTCTATATTCATTGCCGATGTCGCTAAAGAATCCGGTTGCAAAGCACTCGTCGAGGCGGCAATCGATCGCTACGGTAAGCTGGATATCCTCATGAACAGTGTTGGTATAGGCGGCCCGGGCGCTACCCCAGATGTAACCGAGGATGCATGGAATCGAGTACTTGATGTCGATCTCAAGAGTATGGTCTTCATCTCCAAGTACGCCATCCCTGAAATGATCAGAAATGGTGGCGGCTCGATCATCAACGTCGCATCAGTCGATGGCATACGCGCCGCCATGACCAAAAACATTCCCTACGCAGCTGCAAAAGGCGGCATGATCGCTGCTACTCGAGCGATGGCAGTACATCACGGTCGCGAGAATATTCGAGTCAACTGCATCGCCCCCGGTATGATCTACACCTCAATGGTCGAAGCGGTCGATGATCGAAGACGACAACTACGCCGCAACATCGCACCTCTTGGCACCGAAGGTAGAGCCGAAGATATCGCAATGGCGGCAATCTTCCTCGCCAGTGAAGAATCACGATGGATTACAGGAATCTTGCTCCCAGTCGACGCCGGACTCATGGCAGCCGGTCCCCAAAGCCTAATCAACAACATCCTCGACGATTACGACTACGTTTAGTCGTAAATCTATCTGCCAAACCACTCCACAAAAGTAGCCATTCATGCAAGTCATCGAATACGAAAATGCCAAAACATTCCTCGACGACACACGCAATCGGCTAATGGAAAGCGAAGCAGCCAACGCGATAATTCTGAGCTACGCCGAAAACCAGAACCGAGGCGTCGAGTCAGCGATGTCGACCCGGTTCTACTGTGTTACTGAAGACGACAAGCCGCTTCTGCCAGCAATGTTCACACCCGAAGTTGTTCCGCTTTTGACAGAAGGTCCCGGAGAGGCAGCGCGATTGTTTGCTCGCTATCTCTTCCCGAAGAATCCTCGGATCGAAGGAGTGAACGGTCCGGCAGACGCTACTCTCGAATTCGCAGATGAGTGGGAGCGACTCACTCGGTGTAATCTAGAAATTCGCACAAACCTGAGACTTTATGACTGCATCAAAGTTGCCAATGTCGAACTAGCCGCGGGACATTCGAAACAAGCAACTCAAGACGATTTCGAGCTGGTGAAACACTGGCGCCAAGCCTTTCGTAACGATGTGAATTCGACTATTGGAACGACGGACGAGGTGATCAGGTGCCACATCAACGAAGGACGATATTACTTATGGGTCACCGAGCATCCGGCCAGCATGGCACACCTAGCGGGTGAAACCGTAAATGGTGGAATGATTGGCGCTATCTACACTCCGCCCGAACAGCGAGAACACGGTTACGCTACCGCCGTCACTGTCGCCGCAACTCAAGTGATCCTTGATAGAGGCAAAAAATTTGCAATCCTCTATACCAACCTCGCAAATCCGACATCAAACTCGATCTATCAAAAAATCGGCTACAAACCGATCACGGATTCAACAGCCTGGAAATTCACCCCGGCCATTTGAAACACCTCAACAATCCGACGCGTTCTAAGCCCTCCATAACAAGCCCTCAAGCCAAATAACGGAGAACCAAATGTCCTACACATTCCAACCCGGTGAAATGTACCGAATGCCCACTCACTTCGGTCCTGCAACTGGCCCACGGCGCGGGCACGAAGGTCGACGCTTCGACGGCATTAACAGTCCAAAATCCGTATCCATGAGAGTTTCGTTCCTATCCAACGCTTCGCAACTCGAAGCACTCCTGCCACCCGGATTCGCCCTGCATGGTGACCCCATCGTCACGGTCAGCGAAACCAACATGACCGAAATCGAATGGCTTGCAGGTCGCGGTTACTCTGTCCTTGGAGTGACGATTCCAGCAAAATTCACAGGTGAAAAAGACACTGCAGTTGGACCGTTTCTGACCGTCCTCTGGGAGAACCTCGCCGATCCCATCATTACCGGTCGCGAAGAACTTGGTTTCTCGAAAATCTACTGCGAACTTCCTGACATCCGAGTTGTTGGAAATTCAGCTGGAACACAAGCCTCATGGCTCGGATTCACATTCCTCGATATGGAAGTGACAAACCTCAATCCACGCATCGAACCAGCGGCTCCTGCAAAGGTCGATGGTCAGCTTCACTACAAGTACATGCCCCGCACAGGCGAATGGGGAACTGCCGACGCCCAGTACGCAGTCATCACCCCGGCCGAAGGTTCACACACTGTCGTTCATGAAGACCTTATTGGTGACGGAAAGCTCAATTGGAATCCGGCCCGATGGGAAGACCTTCCCACGTTCTACCAGGTGGTGAATGCCTTCGCCGATCTCGAAGTAAAAGAGTTTCTCGGCGGCGGCTTAACTCGATCCACCGGCGGCAAAGACCTAAGCGACCAACACATCCTCTACTAACGCAGCACCACTTGTATCTCCCCTCTATCCAAAAGTGCAATAGGTGCACTTTTGCCAGTACCTACCTAGTCCATTGGGCTTGATAAGGCGTCGGCTGGGCATCTGTCGGCTCTGGCTCACGAACCGTGCCTTCGCGCCATGACTCAACTGGAATCCAACCAAGCAATTCCTCACCCTTCCGAATGGAAAGAGGGCTCTTGAATCCGGGAAGCGGCTCACGGATTTCGACACCCGGATGAACCGCCTTGATGGCATCCATGGTCGGAATCTCTAAAACCGTATCAGTCGCGTTGATAAAGAATGCCTGATGACCGCCGAACTCTTTCTCGATCGAGAGCCGGCAAGCCCGAGCGGCGTCATGTCGTCCCACCCAGCTCCAGAACCCCATCGGGTGTCGACCATCAAACGATGTCTTATCTCCGGACTCTAAGTGCCGCTTGGCAGTAGCCGGATCCCACAGCGCGTGGAATCGCATGTTGGCGATCTGAACTTTGCCGGGACGACGTCGAACGAACGCCTCTCCCATCTCCTCACCGAGCCATTTCGACTGTGAGTATGCGTCTTCTACGCGGGTCGGGTGATTCTCGTCGACCGGGTAGTATTCCGGGGTATAGAGCTTTGAGCCCCAACCAGCTCCGACGGCGTTGATGGACGATGCCATACAAATTCGACCGATGCCATGAACTTCGGCGGCTTCGAGCACGTTCCAGTTTGCCATCATGTTTACGCGGAAAACCTTGTGTTCGGGATCCATGTTCGGAGCTGGAATTGCTGCCATGTGGATCACAGCGTCCGCACCAGTGAGGGCATTTAGCACCTCACCGTAATCGGTTACATCGATGCGCCAAAACTGGGCAGCATTTGAAGGCGAGCCTGGGCGTGGCGGAACGACATCGGCGTTATAAACTTCGTAACCGTTGGCAGCTAACTCGGCGATGATGTACTCGCCAGCCCTGCCCGATCCACCAGTAACTACTACCTTCTCTGCCATTCATTTCTCCGATGTGTATAGCGGCTAATACAACACTCAAATAATTATCTGCCGATTAGTATGCGCGTTCCTATACGTCAATGGGCGTAATATTCCGCACATGACTTCATTATCAGGAAAAACTGCACTCGTAACCGGAGCCAGCAAAGGCATCGGTAAAGCTATCGCTCTTGCATATGGCAAAGCCGGAGCAAACGTAGTTGCCACGGCTCGTACCGAGAGCGAAATCGAAGACGTTACAAACTCGATTCGAGGATTCGGAAGCAAGGCCTTGGGCGTCATTGCAGATCTAAAACTTGAAACTGATATCGCCAAGCTTGTGAATGCCGCTGAAAACGAATTCGGTGGGGTCGATATTCTCGTCAACAATGCAGCGATCATTCCCCCTGGAATACCGGTCTTGAATTTCGATCCACAACTTTGGCGCGACATCATGGACGTAAATCTCACAAGCGCGTTCTTGATCACTCAAAAGTTGCTTCCGGGAATGATCGACCGCGGCTATGGCAAGGTCATCAACATCTCGTCGATAGGTGGCCGGAAAGGCGGCACAGGTCGAGCAGCCTACCGAGTAACCAAAGCTGGTCTCATTAGCTTTACCGAATCGCTTGCTGCCGAAGTTTACGAACATGGAATCAACGTCAACGCCATCTGCCCCGGCGGAACCGACACTGAAGGTTACCGAGCAGTATTCAAGACTGCAGGTCGCTCAGAAAATCCGAGATTGTCTGATCCGGCGGAAATCGCCGAAGTTGCGATGTTTCTTGCGTCTGACGCCAGCTCGGCAATAACGGGAACTGCCATCGACGCTTTCGGTGGCTCAAATCCATTGTTTCGTTAAACTGCATTGCCAACTTACCAGCCGCGTTAGGACAGCGAACGGTTATAACCTTCACCTGCCGCTAGCAGATCGCCTTCGGCAAACCGTTCGATCCTGAATGGGTGAACGTCGATCATGTCCGTCGATCCGTCTACCACCAGATCGCTCATGATTTTACCAATCCCCGGACTCAGCTTGAAGCCGTGACCGCTGAACCCAGCTCCAACGAACAAACCATCCAATGCTTGCACCTTACCGAACGCAGGCTGGAAATCTGGCGAGCAGTCGTACACACCGGTGTAACCCCGCATCTTCGATGCCAACTCCTGGCTAGGGAATCGATGCACAAACCGCTCCAATAAGCTAATTTCTTCATCAAGTATCGGTGGCTTGGCTGCCTCAACTTCTTCATCAATTGGCCCGCGCATTGGATCATGTTCACCAAGAAAAGCCAAATTATCACGCTCGGGTCGGTAATACGCTCGGGCAACTCGATCTGAAACGACCGGGTGAATATCTCCAAAATCGGGTGTTCGTTCAACCACTGCAATAGCGTGACGAACAGGTGTGATCGGCAAATCAACACCGTGAGGAGCAAGTAAGGCACTAGTTCTGAACCCGGCCTCAATCACTACAGTGCCTGCCGAGATGAAACCCTCGGAAGTGTCGACTCCGGTTACCTTGCTACCTTCAGAAACTAGCGTGAGTACTTCGGGTCCCACCCGAACGTCGACGCCTAGTTCTCGCGCTGCAGCGATAAACGAGTTAGCAACGGTCGAACCATCGGCGTGACCGGAGTTCGGCTCCCAAGCCCCTGCCGCCACATCGTCGCGAAGCAACCGAGGTTCGATATCGCCAACTTCATCGACCGTTATATACCGAGCGTCTATGCCGAGTCGCTGCTGCATCTTGACGACTTCCTGCCCATGCTTAATCTCGCCATCGGGGAACAACACAAGGAAGCCGACCTGACGGAAACCGCTCTCACCGACACCTACGATATTCTTCCAATCGCCATACATCTCGCGACCGTACATCGTGACCTTCACCAGAGATTCGAGCGTGTAGTGCATTCGAACAATCGCGCTCGACCATCCAGAAGCACCTGATGCGATTCCGTCCTTTTCGATTAGGACAATCTTGCCCGCTCCACGTTTTGCCAGATGCCACGCCGTTGATGCTCCGTGAACACCACCACCAACAACAACGATGTCTGCCGTGTCTGCCATTCGGTCAAATCTCCATAGAATGCCTACAAGAACCCATGAATTCGCTCACTGCGCAAAGCGAAACGTCAATGAGACACTACTTTGACACAAGAACCCATCCAACAACAGGGGCACTCTAATCACCAAAACAACGTCAGGCGGGTAATATTCCCAGCTATATCAACCGCTCGACGATCATGGGACGCCAGAGCCGGTATACAGCGACAACTAACCCAACGCACAGCCAACCCAAAGAAAGTTCAGAACTCACGATGGTCCTAGAGAAGTTAAAGCACGTCCCAGACCCCACCTACGTTCAGCAGGAACCGCTTACTGAGTTCATTGCGAAGCTATTTATTGCAGCCGGAATGCGACCCGACGAAGCACGCCTCTGTGCTGAAGTTCTGGTCGATGCCGACATGAACGGAATCGACACTCACGGTGTCTGCTACAACCTTGATTTGCACTATCTCACTGGTCTCATGAACGGCTACATCAAGGCTCAACCAGAGGTCAAAGTCACCTACGAAACGCCCGGAACAGCAGTGATAGACGCCGATCAGGGCATGGCGATGATTGCTAGTGTGAAGGCGATGGAACTGGCTATCGAGAAGGCAAAAACCACCGGGATTGCTTCGGTTGCCGTGAAGAATTCTTCTCACTATGGCGCAGCTGGCTATTACGCTCGACTCGCCCTGAAGCACGACATGATCGGCTACTCGATGTCTTCGGGTGGAGGTCGTGTGATTATTCCAATGAACGCTCGTTACCCGTGGATGGGTACTAATCCAATGGCGTTCGCAGCACCGGCTGGCGAAGAGCCACCGTTCGTTATCGACATGGCTTCGTCGATGACCTCGTACGGCAAGGTTTCGATCGCACAGGCATTTGGGGTCGATATTCCTGAAGGATGGGCGCAGGACGCCAATGGCAAGCCTGTAACCGACATTTCAAAGCGCAGCGAAGCTATAGGTCAGCCTCCTCTGGGTGGCAAGTACGACACGGGAGCGCACAAGGGCACAGGAATCGGCGTCATGGCTGATGTGCTTGGTGCTGTTCTACCGGGCGAGCGACTTTCTGGTCTGATGATGGACAACCCGAAGGGCGGACGATTCTGCCACTACTTCCAAGCGACTCGAATCGATGGCTTTAGACCCGCCGTCGAGTTCAAATCGGACATGGACGAAATGCTCAAAGCATTCCGAGCACAAGAGCCTTCTCCAGAAGCTGATGGCGACGTTATGTACCCCGGCTACCCCGACTCGAAGTACGTGACCAAGCGCGAAAAAGAGGGAATCCCGCTACCTCGCCACACCGTCAACTACTTCAAGAAAATGGCCGACACCCTAAACGTGGATTATTCGATTCCTGAATAAGGCATTGCCACCTCTTCTCCTAGCAGGAGAAGAGGTGGCAATGAGGGAGATATCCAAAATTGACTCAAACACTTAATATCTCCCATCACCTAAATCCTCTCCCTAACTGGTGAGGGCTTCAAATTCAGAGAACACATATCAGGTACGGCGACGTTATTTCCCGAGCCAAGTCATCGGAGCCTAGGGATCTGGGGTAGGGACGCGCTGAAGTAACCCTTCAAGTCAGAATGCAACAGCTGTGGCTGGCGCACCTCGCAACGGATGCGAGCCATAGTCTCCATCCACGTGGCTTAGCGAAATGCTGGAACTATCCGGTGTCAGTTTAAAAATCAAACTGATCGAATAACAGGTTTCGACCCAACGAGCGTTAAGGGCAAACGTCTCGTCATCGAGCCACGCGCCGTCCAACAAAACCTTATCGACGTTGGATTTCTGTAATGAATAACTGTTCAACCGTCTGTTCCCGTCGAGTCCGACTTCAAGGGCGATTTCTTCCCCATGTTCACAGAATCGGAACATACAAGTGTCGTCATCGTCAAACTCGAATGAAAACCACTGACATCCTGCGACCGGGTCAAACGGTTCTCGGTTGGCAACATGGTTCCACAAGTTGTCTCGAATCGTTACGGTTCCCTCAGTAATTCGATATCGAATTCTGCTGAGTTCTTTCGCTGGCAAGGGCAACGGCACTGAACGAGGACTACCCAAGGTCAGGTCGGTAAGCCGCTGAGTAAGTTGAGCGCTTGCACTTCGGTTTTCGGGAATACGCGTTGTATTAACTTCAGGGAGCAGGGTACGAAATACAGCCCTGACTCCGGCGAGATAATACTCGGCAGACCTGCCAGGTTCATTCATTTGTGGTTGCCCTGCCGAACGATAAATCCCGGTTTGATACAGAACAATCACCATGTCGAGATCGGGCACAACGAGAGCCAGTTGTCCTAGCGATCCGGCTCCGTAGAAAGATCCGTAAACAGATCCAATGTGGATCTGAAAGCCATATCCGTGGTCTGAATTTTCGACCTGTTTCACAGAGGCTTGAGCTACGAAATCGGCAGCCAACAATCTCTCCCCGGCCCATGTTCCGCCATCGAGATAGAGCTTCATCAAACGTAAGGAGTTTTCGGCTGTCGCCAACAGACCTCCGCATCCCACTTCAGAACCGTCCGGCAGGGCAATCCACTTCATTTCGTCGGAGACGATTCCTATTTTTTCGAACAACCGTTTGCTGAGATAGTCGTGGAGGCTCTGACCGGTGACCTTCTCGATAATCGCCACAAGAATCTGATTATCGTCACAGCTGTATTCGTACTTGGTGCCCGGTTGAGCGTTAAATGGAATCTCAAAGTAGTCTTTTCGCCAACCGGCGGTGGCACTCCGCGTCAACGGTTTTCCGGTGGTCATTGTCAACGCGTGTCTAATGGTTATATCTGCGTTGGCGGCCTCACCTACGTTTACGAACTCTGGAAAGTAATCGATCAATCGGTCGTCCAAATCCAGAAGACCGTCGGTGTAGGCGAGTCCAATAGCTGTGCCCGTATATGTCTTGCTCAGGGACCACAGCGAATGTGGTATTTCTGCTTCAAAAGGCGACCACCAGCCTTCTGCGCACACTTGGCCATGGCGCATAACCATTAGCGCATGGGGTTCACATTCGGGAGATTTTTCCAACTCGTCGAGCAGCGACGCGATGGCTGAGCTCGAAATGCCAAGAGATTCTTGGGTCGATCTAGTGAATTCGATCCGGCTCAAATTGCAAATCCCCTTCGACTCGTGGTCGCCATAACTAGGCAAATATTCGACAACCCCATTAAGTAATTTCGCTCCCATTTCAATTCGGTTGAGGTCGATTCCGAATCGACCTGATGACTGTCGCGCCGATGAGTTCTCGGTGCATGTTACAGACGTCCGATCCGAGTTGCGCGGGTACAGCCAGAATTCAGAAGACGGAGCGCTCTACAACCGGCGAACCCGACTCCACATTAATGAAATTTGCAATTCCATGATAGGTTCGAATAATGCCGGATCTGACCACACCTGAAGTAAAAAAATTACTTGCCTTTCGAGGGTACGGAAACCCGAGTGGTCGGTTCTGGTTCGTCGGTATGGAAGAAGGTGGTGGAGACTTCGAAAGTCTTCAAATCAGAGCAGATGAATTTGCGAATCTGGAAGACATTGCTACCTCTCACGCAAAATTTGAATCCCATGACATGTCCAAATCAATTTCGACTTGGCGAATAATGTCAGCGATAGTTGGACGTATCAGCGGGACAGAGAATTGGTGGGAAACCGCATGTACGACTAACTACCAGATGAATCGTCTTGGGAGACTCAACGATGAAACGTACCTGACGGAAATCCTACCGTTGCCAAAACGTTCACTGTCCGACTGGCCTTACGGCAACTTTTTCGATTCGCCAAAGAGTTACTTTGAACAGATCTTTCCTGCACAACTCGCATCGCTCCGGCTTGAATACAGCGAATCAAAATCGAAACCTGAATTCGTATTTTGTTATGGCAAAAAATACTGGCCGTTCCACAAGAAAATTTTTGAATCTATAGATTTCGAATCCGCACTAGACGATAGGATTTTATGGGGACAAAATCACTCAACCATCTTCGTATTAACTAATTTCTTCGGGTACGGATGGACAGGATTCGGAGAGAATTTCGTCGAGAAACTCTGCCAATTCGTACTCTCCAAATCCTAAAAACAATAGCCTCCGGTTTTGCCGGGGGCTATTGTTTTTAAGTGGTGTCTCGCCGCGAGGCGGACTATAAGCCGAGTCCTGTACTAACTCCGCAATAAAGCGAAGCCAGCGACGGCCATCCATCTAGGCCTGTAGTTGCCTACAGGCTCAAGCAACCAACCCGAAAGCTACCCGAATCCGGTTAACGCTTCCCTATTTGGTCTTGCACCGAGTGAGGTTTACCTTGCCCCGAATGTCGCCATCCGGGCGGTGCGCTCTTACCGCACCGTTTCATCCTTACCGATCACGTCAATCTCTTGGCGCGAAAGGCGGTTTATTTTCTGTTGCACTTTCTGTCGGGTCGCCCCGCCCTGCCGTTAGCAGGCACTCTGATTCATGAGGTGCTCGGACTTTCCTCCCCCGCGTCCTAAAACGCAGCGGCGACCGTCCGTCCTCCTCGCGACACATCCAAGGGTACTAGGTTTGATCGATCAGAAGTTACACAAATGAATCGCCTGCAGCGCCTTCAAATTCGATGGTGGATTTTCGCCATAGCAACCAAATTCCGTCCAGCCCCCGAATGTCCCCGGTGATCTCACCCCATGTACGATCCGCCAGCCACATTGATCGCCAAACCAGTCAGGTAGTCCGACTCCCTTGAAGCTAAAAACGCGGCAACATCCGCTACGTCCTTCGCCTGAGCAATCCGACCCATCGGATTCGATTCATTAGTCATCCTCACCATCTCATCGCGCCATTCTTCAGTTGAAGTCTCTTCGTCAGGCTTTAGGGCCGATGCCATGCCGAACACCCGTTCAGTCTCCACCAAACCCGGGCAAATAGCGTTCACATTCACATTGAACTCAGCCATCTCTCTAGCTAACGACTGGGTGAAACCGATCACTCCAAATTTTGACGAACAGTAAGCCGCAAACTTAGCGTTGCCGACCTTTCCTGAAACTGATGACATGTTGATGATTTTGCCTCCACCACCACGATGAATCATGTGACGCGAGACCGCTTGAGACATCAGGAAAGTTCCTTTGAGGTTCACACCCAAAACAAGATCCCAAACCTCTTCTGGAAGATCAACGACGTTCACCCGATCCGGCCCCGCCGGTGCGCCCGCGTTGTTCACGAGTATGTCGATTCGACCAAACTCAGCGATTGCCTCCTCCACAATCGAAGCAACATCTTCCGAATCCGAAACACTGCCAGTAAGCCCAATCGCACGACAACCCGACGAATTGATCTCTTCCACCAAAGCAGATAATCCGCCCCAATCTGGTGTGCCGTTGTTACTCAGATCACACGCCACGATCGCCGCGCCCTCAGCCGCCAATCGTGTGGCAATCCCTCGACCAATCCCGGCCTTGCCACCGGCACCAGTCACAATAGCTATCTTTCCGTCGAGGTCGTACATGTTGAATCCTTGATTGGGTTTGGGTCCGATTCTCCCATTTACCTTTGTTTTTTGTGGGTGGGAGAAAGCTAGCGGTGACGTTGTGGACTCGAACGCAAAAGTACTCGCTGCTCATATTTAGATTGCGACGAGCTACAGAATCACGCATCGACTAGGAAACTTGAAGACGATCGAGATTATAGGAGTCGCCGTCGCTAAGTGTGCATTAAAGCACAACGCCCGTCTCGTTATTCGGGTACGAGATGGGCGTTGTGCTTGAGCCGCCGGAGGGAACAAACCGCTGGCGTCTCAAGCGAGAGACTGCGGAGCATATTTCCTGAAGCGGGTGGATATCTGCGAGAACTAGACCGCATAGCACTCGCCTGAGTCGCTCATCCAGACACCATCTACTTTCTCCCATGTCCGACTTACCCCAGAGGCTAGCCATTTATCGTAGTCGTATAGATCGAATGTCGTTCGAGCGTTTTCAGCTCCGTACACACGGAATTCAACAGCTCTCGCGTTGTATCCATAGATAGAGAAATCCGGAATGTCATAGCGGAAGATTCCTCCATATTCTTCGAACATAAACCTGAGTTTCTCTACACTGACCACGTTGCGCGAGTTTCCAGTCGAGCACTGCGCCTGAAACTCCGGCCAATCCTGGGTATTGATCGACGTTACATGGCGATCTAGAGCATTCAGGAGTGCTTCTTCCTCAGACCTCGGCTCTGGTTGGTCCAATGGAATTACCGAAACCGCTGGCGGTGGGCGACGCTCAAGTACAGGCGTGGCAACTGAATCATCCACCGCCTCCGACTCAAGAGTTGGCTCAGCCGCAACTATCGACGAACCTGCAGAATTTCCAGTGCCAGATGAAGCGCTTGTCTTCGAATCCGAACTTCCACAGGCGGCAAACAAAAACATGCTGCCAATCGCCAGCGCAGTGAAAATCATAGATCGATTCGTGATGCTCATCGTTCCCTCCGAAAGTCGTTGTTTAAGTCGCAGGTACTAATCTGCGCAATACGACTACAGAGGGCGTCACTGAATTCAGTGATCTTTGAGGAGAGAGACCGTTCTTCCATTAGCCCGTGACGATATGCGAACGCACTCGCCTCACCTCGACTCACGGATTCGGTCTTCTCAAAAATATGCCTGACGTGCGTCATCACGGTGTTAAGCGTGATGACCAGTTCTGCGGCAATGTCAGGATTGCTCCGTCCTAGTGCTACCAGCCGCAACACCTCGATCTCCCTCAGCATCAACCCTCCCGGAACTGGTTCTGGATGAGCGGGAATCGACTCAGCAACTTTCCTCGCTACCGACAAACGTTGAATCAACGGTCTCATACCAAATCGGGTTGCCGATTTAAGACCACGATTGATCAAGTTGATGATCCGATCCCGTTCGACTCGACCACCACGTTGCAGCAGCATCTCTGCGTACTCTGAGCAACTCCACGCAAGTTCAGGTCCGTAACCCGCCTTCTCGCAAACTACGAGCGCATCTTCGAAGTGAACTATCGCCTGATCCACGTTGTCCATCGTCAGAGAAAGTAGAGCCAGCACCCGATCCGGACATGATCCAAGCGTCCACAACGGTAGCAATCCCGATTGATCCCGAAGATCCGCATACCGTTCCGACGCCTCCACCGAATCTCCCATTACCCCGGCGACCACAGCCAGCGTGAAATTAGCTGTCTCAACGGCGTATCCGGCGTGCTGCTGGTTGTTCAGTATGCTGAACGCAACGTCTTTAGCTTGCCGAACTGCATCTTCATCACCCAGGCGTCTGCCCAGCTCCGCGATTAGTAGTGCCGACTCCGCACTGGTGGAGGTGTTGAATAACCCGTCGTCAGATGCGGAAGCCAATCGCTGACTCGCCGTTGTAAGTGCGGCGCGTTCGTCTCCGATCATCACCTCGACGGATTCCCTAAGACCGAATCCGTCTTTCACATTCGCCCTGGATTCGATCTGCGCGTTCAGTTCCAGTGCCCGTTCCCACTGACCAAGATTCAAGCTGATGAGTGACGCGATCCGATAATCAAACTCCGCTAAACGACCTCCGAACACCTGAAATCGCAGTGATAGTCGAAGCGACTCACCAATGTGTTTTTGGGCTTCATCTAGTTCGCCCAGAGCGGCAAATCCGTAGGCGGCTGTGCGGTGCCCGTTCGCCCGTACTGACGCAGCATCAAGCAACTTAGATCTTTCAAGCAATTCCAATGCCCGACTAACGGCTTTAGCATGCTGACCTGCGACCCCGTGAACGAACCCCAGATTGTGCAAAATATGCAGCTCTAGACTTGCTTCTTCCTTGCTGCGAGCAATCTCAAGAGCCTCTTCGAGAACGGATATCCCTTCTTGATATTCCATTCTCCCAACACCGATGGCTACCCCGTATTCGTTCATAACGCGGACGGCTTCGACTGATCCCGTCTCCACAATGGCGAGTCCTTGTCGGCACATCTCGACCTGCTCTGGAGCTTGTCGTGCAACTCGAAAAACCCCCACAGTTGCGGCCTTAATAGCTCCAGCTGTATCGCCAGATGTCATGAACGATGTAAACGCCAGATTCAGATACTCAACGACAACACTCGGGTTCCCAAAGGGGTTAGATGCCTCGGCCATACCCAGATAAAAACCGCCCTTAAGCGATTCAATCCCAGCCTCAGTCGCCAAGTCGAGTCCGCTTCGAAAGTATTCAACTGCCTGTTCATACTCGAATCCGGTGAGGGCATTTTGCCCGGCGATCAATCCGTAATAAAGTTCCTTTTGCACACCATCAGGGTCGAGAGATAATCGTCCCTGCTTGTAGTGATACTCCAACTCGGCAGCATGACTTGAAGCTTGACCATCGTAAAAATCTTCAAGTTTTTCCGCCAACGAAGCGTGAAGTCTGGTCGATCGTGTTGTTGAAGTTTGAGAGGAAAACACTTCGTGAATAAGAGCGTGAGTGAACCTAAATTCACCGATACCTGAAGAAGATTCGGAAACAATTCTGGCAACAACACCCTCTTCAAGCGATGTAAGAAGCTGCTCTTCATCGAATACTTCCATCATCAGACGTAGGTGCACGAGCGAGAACTCACCCCCCAAGATCGCAGCAATCGCAAGCACTCGATAAGTGTCAGGCGATAACGTTTCCAATCGGGAACTAATAGCATCCTGTAACAAAGCTGGCAAGGGAATCGAACTCAAATCGAACGACTCATGATCTCTCACCGTTATGCCACGGGCAATCTCAGCGGTGAAGAACGGATTACCAGCGGTACGATCGAAAACATCACTGGCTAAAGTTAAAACGACATTCTCGCCAGCAATCGACTCGAGCAATCGCTGTGTATCGTTGCTAGGCAGCCCATCCAATTGGATTCGACTGACTACAGGGCTGCGCTCACACGCAGTCATGAGATTCCTCAGGCCACCACCGCCCACCGCCTCAGCATCGCGGAACGTCGCCAAAATGAATATCTAAGAATCACCAGCCGCTTGAATAAGGTGCTCAAGTAGCAGCAATGACGAACTATCAGCCCATTGCAAATCCTCGATCACGAGCACAAGTGGATTCGGCTCAGCAGCGTACTTCAAAAAGGTCACAACGGCGTCGGCGATTCGAAAATGCATAGTCGCCGGATCAGCAGCAACTGAATCAAGAGGTTCGTCGAGCAGAATATTTCTCAGACTCGGAACCACTCGAGATAGATCACGAACAGTCGCCCCGATATCGTTCAGCAATCGATCCGGCTCGCTGCCGCGAACCAGTGTTTCGATTAGTTTCGCCCATGGCCAGAACGAAGAAGTGGTAGTTCGCTCTGAACAACGCCCCCAAGCGACAGATGCTCCAGTTTCTCGAGCGATGCTCACCAGTTCTTCGCACAGCCGTGTCTTCCCGATTCCTGGTTCTCCAGAAATCAGAGTGAAATGATCTCGACTTGCGAATACAGTTTGCAGAGTTTCCGTTAACGCTGCAAGTTCGCCTTGGCGACCTATAAACGAACTGCGTTCTGCCCCCACCAATCGCCGTATCTCCAAACCTCAAGACGCAATAAGAATCCAGATCATAAGTGAATAGGTGACTGAATGCTAACTAACCGCAATCTGATCAAGGCTCACGCTGCAACACCATCCGAGAAAACACGCTGAAGAGCGCGCCATAGACACAGGCGTTCACGCATGTCATCTAAGGTAAGTGCCAGTTGCACTTACCTGAACTTGCCACGACCCGGAATCGGGATAGCTTGTTCGAACTTGCCGTTTCGAACACCAAAGTAGTATTCGTGCAAGTTGATTGTCGTATCACCATGCTTCGGTCGAACACTCACCTTGTCGCCAACCTTCAAAGAACGTGCTTCAGCATCCTTCAAAGCAATCTTCGTGTGCTCCTCGGAATGCGACACCACTTCAGCATTGACCGGTGAAATCATGTCGGCTAAGCCGCGATCCACGGAAATCGACTTCAAACCCATATCGACAATTGCGAAGTTATCTTGCTGGCGTGAAATCACTGTAGACATAACAGATAGTGCTGCACCGAAATCGTTGAACACTTCGAGGTAGTCACCATCCATGAAAATGTACGAACCGCACTGCAGTTCGGTGACACCTTTGACTCGACCTGTGATGTTGTAAGTACCCGTTCCGGCAGCGGAAACTATCTTCACATCTATGCCAGCCGCACGAATTTGATCAGCAGCCCCGGTAAGAATTGCCATCGCCTGCTCAGCATTGGTCTTGCGAGTTTCGTAATCTCGTTCAGCGACCGTGTGTCCTTCGTATCCCATAATGCCATCGAATCTCAGACCCGGCGAAGCGACAATCTGCTTTGCAAGCTCAACAGCGCCATCACCATCGACTCCACAGCGATTCATACCGACATTAATTTCGATGATCACCCCAAGTTCCGCTCCAGCAGCACTTGCAGCGCCTGAAAGATCATCGACATTCTCTGAAGCCTCAACTGCGACGATCATGCGCGCCGAACGAGCAAGGCCAACCAATCGAGCGATTTTTCGCTTACCAATCACCTGATTCGGAATCATCACCTCAGGAACACCAGCCTCTACCATTACCTCGGCCTCGCCGACCTTCGCACAGCAAACACCGATCGCACCAGCCGCAAGCTGTTTATGCGCCCAAAATGGACTTTTATTGGTCTTCGAGTGAGGACGAACGTCGACCCCCATCTCGTTTGCAGCCGCCTGCAGTTTCGCAATATTCGACTCCGCAATATCGAGGTCGACGACGATGCATGGAGTATCAAGCTCCTCGACGGGAGTACCTGGCAATGGAATATATTCAGTCATTAACGTTCAATCTCAGGAGAATTGGTGGGCTATTCAGGTTCAATGTGCCCCACTAGAGAACACGAACACGAAGCCTACCCCAGCAATCGATAAAACGGTATACATCGACAACCAATATCTCTAATATCCGACAGCAAACTCACTGATTAGATGGTTATCTGTCATTACGAGGAGTTCGACGACATGGCAATCACTGTTTTCAACAGCACTTATTACGGATCGGCCAACTACTAGATCGCCCCATCCCCTATGCCATTTCGTGGCTCTGACCTGAGCTACTCAAATGAAGGCACTTGAGCCCACAATGACAACTCTCGCTAGAAAACCCAGAATCGGCATCCTCGGCACCGGCAACATGGCGTTTGCTCTCGGCAAGTCGTTTCTGGCCGCCGGGCACTTTGTCGCCTTCGGCTCTCGTCGACCAGAAACCAAAAACGAATTTCACGCAGCAGTTGGAACCGAATCCCGAATCTATGGATACCAAGCAGCGATCGATGCCGGCGAGATCGTAATCATTACCCTGCCTTACCAGAGTGTGGCAGCTACCGCCCGCAAATTCTCAGATTCACTCCGCAATAAACTCATTATCGACATAACCAACCCGTTCGGCGCCCAGCCCAATAACGGCGATTCGGGAGCACAGGTTACCGCCTCGATAATCGGAGGAGGTGCGAGAGTAATTGCCGCCTTTAAAACAAATTTTGCTGCTACATTCGAGAACCCGGTCGACTCCACAGGCGAACCCCGTGAAGTTCATTACGCCGGTGATGACGAAGAAGGAATGGAAGCCATCGCCGAATTGATACAAGGAATCGGATTCAAGCCGGTCAACTGCGGAACCCTCGCGCAGGCAGTCGCTCTCGATCACATGGTTCCACTAATGATCCGTCTTGATGACAGTGAACATGGTGCCGTCCATAAATCCTTGTGGCGAATAACTTAGGGGTAGCGAGATAAGTAAAAGCCACTAAGCTCCGGCTTTCCTTTACTGTGCTAAATTCACAGCGAACTCTCAGCAAACTCCCAGCACGCTCTCTGCCAATACCTCCGTATCTCATTTACGGTAAAGACTGATACTCACCACATGTAACTGACACATTTTCCGGCTGGTTAGAAAAACACCTATGAAACTAAAAAGAACGACACTGTTCAAAAATATAAAACTTCAAGCAGTGTTTATTGGCTTGATGGCATTGGCAGCTTCAATCGGATGTGCCGATTTGGCGGGTGTTGATGCGGCAGTAATCAACGGCATTCTACAAAACGTCGATTCTGTATCGGGCGAAGTCACAGTGCAGTTAAAAGACGGTACAACCACAACTTTCAATCTTGCAGATGTCGATGTCGAGGCGCTTCAAGCAATTGTCGGTTCAGCCGTACTCCAGCGAGGTGACGAAGTAGCCCTGACCCTCGACGACGATGATTCAGTTACAACGGTCGGATCAACTTCAGCCAAAACGGAAGGCACAATCGTAAACATCGATGCAGCAGCACCGAGCATTACTATCGATGCCGAAAACGGTGTTCAGTTGAAAGTGATCATTGAACCCGGAACCGAAATCAAAGCCAAAGGCCCAGGACCCTCCCAGTCTAATTTGTCTGAGTTGGTTCTTGGGCAAGAAGTAAAACTCAACTACAACTCAGATACGTTTGTAGCATCAAAAATACAATTCCGACGTCCCGGCAATGACAATGACGAGAATGACGAAGACAGTCACGAAGATGACATGAAGGGAATCGTGTCAATCGTCGATATAGATACCCACATGATCACCCTAGTGGATGACAAAGGTGAAGAGTTCACTTTCGCAATCGTCGGGTCAACTGAAATCGATAATGATGGTCCTGACACATTCGCTTCGATCCAACTAGGACTTGAGGTCGAGGTGAAGTTCGATCCTCAGACCATGCAAGCATTGGAAATCGAAATCGCAGAGGCTGAAGAAGCTCCTGAAGCGGACGAAGTTGATAAAGCGGACAGCGAGGACGGTGAGGACAGTGAAAAAGGCAAAGACAGCAAAAAAGACGACTGACAATTTTACTCGTCTACGGTCCTAGTTCTAATCGACCACCAACTAAAAGGAAAGCCCTCGTTGACCAGTGTCATCGAGGGCTTTCCGATTGATGTTCAAATCCTGATAACAATGCTAAGGAATAGCGACGCTATCGCCTAAAATTGCCGTTCAGCCATCGGCACATCCACACGTACTCGCCGAATACGTCCATCACCCTGAAAACGCTCCCTGCCCAATACCGTAGATTCACAAAGCCACAAGTCCCGTCCGTCGGCTCCTCCGAGCATGCAGGCATAAGCGCTTTTGTCACGACTATCAAGTGGGATCACTTGTTTGATCTCACCACCGTCAGCAACACGAACCCAACCACCCGAATCGCCATATGAAAAATAAGGACATGCCACCCAAATACAGCCTTCAGCGTCGAGACTAATTCCATCGGTTGGCGCAGCAAGATTGGCAAAGGGCCTTCGATTTGAAAGAGTGCCATCATCCTCGATGTCCCACGTCGTCAAGGCAAATGCGAACGTCTCTGCAACGATCAGCGTCTTCTCATCAGGAGTAATCGCACCGCCGTTCGGAAAGCAAACTCTATCCGCAACAATCTGCGAGCTTCCATCAGGACGCGCCAGAACCAAATGCCCAAACATTGGAGGATTCGATGGCCCTGGTGGAGTTTCTTCGCTCAAGCCCGGCACATACGCACCAGCGTAAGCATTTCCGTTTGGCGCAACCACCATATCGTTATTGCCGGTTCCAAATGGAGTTGAAATGTCGGCGTGATGCACTGAATCAGAACGCTTTGCACTTCCGGCTAGCACTTGGTCAGCATCCAATCGAACAATAGCTTTGCTTGCGGTTGCAACAACCAAAAGATCGCCGTTTTCGAGGAAACCCAGCCCACTAGGAAACTCCCCTAGCTCGAACACCGGCTCGACCGTGCCTTCATCACCAATGCGTGAAACCTTACCGGCCATCACATCGCTGAAATAGAGCTTCTGCTCCTCAGTCCTCCAACGCGGCCCCTCAGGGAAAAAAAGTCCGTCAGCAATCAATTCAATCGAGTTCGAAACCATGCAAATCTCCCTACAGAACGGATCACAGTCAACCGGCACCGATCACCAAACGACACGATGATCAACGATCTATAAAACCATGTTCTGAGTCAGGTATAACAATCGATCCACTCGGATAATTTCAGCGAGACTATATGAATCCCGCCCGTCACAATATCTACCTAACAGTGAATTGCCTACTTCGCGTGTAATATAACGGGTCGCAAACAACCGTGATTCAAGTTCGATAACTGCTCACGTAGCCACCGAAATACTAGCCTAAAACACCAAAATGACCACAACAAGCGATCCACAAGAAAAACTAGATTCAACGCGAGCCTCGAAGCGAGCTCCAGGAAAATGGCGCAGTTGGGAAACCACCGAAGGCGCAATCCGTGCCCCTCATCGTTCAATGATGAAAGCGATGGGACTAAGCGACAAAGACATCGCAGCTCCATTTGTGGGAATCGCTTCTACCCACAACGAAGTCACTCCTTGTAACTCCGGAATAGCGCCGCTGGTTGAAGAGGTAAAACGAGGCGTATTAGCAGCGGAGGGAACACCGTTCACATTCGGAACTATCACAGTCTCCGACGCCATATCGATGGGAACAGAAGGCATGCGAGGCTCGCTAGTCTCTCGAGAAGTGATTGCTGATTCCATCGAAATAGTCATATTTGCAGAGCGTTACGACGGCCTTGTCGTAGTCGCAGGGTGCGACAAATCTCTCCCCGGCGGAATGATGGCGATGGCACGATTGAACGTTCCTTCCGTCTTCATCTACGGTGGATCGATCCTTCCAGGATCACTCAATGGTCAGGACATCCAAATCCAGAACGTATTCGAAGCAGTCGGCCAATTCCAAACCGGTAAGATCGATGCCGACGAACTCTACTCAATCGAAAACCACGCATGCCCTGGCTCAGGATCTTGTGGCGGAATGTTCACCGCTAACACCATGTCAGCCATCGGCGAAGCACTCGGACTTTCTCTCCCCGGATCAGCCTCCGAGCCGAACGTCGATCAGCGCAAATTGGCTTCATCTCGCGAAGCTGGCAATACGGTGATGAACCTGCTTCGCAAGAACATTCGACCTTCAGACATCCTCACTCGAAAAGCGTTCGAAAACGCCGTAACAGTAGTTGTTGCTATGGGCGGATCGACCAACTCAACCCTCCACCTCCCGGCAATCGCTCACGAAATGGGGGTCCAACTAACGCTCAAAGATATCCACGACATTTCAATGCGCACCCCACTAATTGCAAACATGAAGCCGGGTGGCGACTACTTAATGCTCGATATCGATCGACTCGGCGGTATTCCAGTCGTAATGAAACGCCTTCTCGATGCAGGGCTTCTCCACGGCGAATGCATGACCGTCACAGGAAAGACGATTGCTGAAAACCTAGCAAATGTAAAAGTCCCAGAGCCATCCAAAGTGCTCCGCTCTGTCGAAGATCCAATCTCGACCACCGGCGGTCTCGTAACCCTCTTCGGAAATCTCGCTCCAGACGGATGTGTGTTGAAAGTAGCAGGTCACCAGTTTGGCCAAACGTTCGGCGGCCCCGCCAAAGTGTTCGATGGCGAAGAAGGTGTTATGGCAGCCTTGCAGGCACGAACTATCAATGAAGGCGATGCAATCGTCATACGCTACGAAGGCCCCAAGGGCGGACCAGGCATGAGAGAAATGCTCTCCGTTACCGCCGCACTTGTCGGTCAGGGACTTGGCGAAAAAGTTCTACTAATGACCGACGGTCGATTCTCGGGTGCGTCCCACGGATCTATGATCGGGCACATCGGTCCTGAAGCAGCAGTCGGCGGACCAATCGCTGCCGTACAAAATGGTGACCAAATCGAAGTAAACCTCGACCGATTCGAGCTTAACGTAAAGATCAGTGACGATGAACTTAAGGCCCGGCTCGGCAAGTGGCGACCAAAGACACCTCCCTACACCAAAGGTGTCCTGAGCAAATACATTAAGCTCGTAAACCCTGCCTCAACCGGCGCAGTAACTAGTTAACAAACGAACAGTCCCCCTTCCTTCGGGAAGGCATTCCGGACGCGTAAGGGTGGTACCGATCATTCTCACTGTGATGCTGTAACTAGGTGATTCGCCAGTTCAGTGGCCGTGGACGGGGAGACCAACCCTGCCCGATCTCCCCGTCCAACGCGGCTGTCTTGAAGATACTTCGTGAAGCGGGAATTCGCACGGTCAGCGTGCTTTGCAAATAGTGAACAGTGTTCCCTCCCCCGTCTCCACCAAGAACACAAAAAAGGCTCTGATCGCTCGAATTGGTTGAGCGGTCAGAGCCTTTTTCATTCAATACACAGAGGTGGTCCCGGAAATCTGCACAGTGGGATAAGTGGAATCGCTGCCTGAGTGAGGCA
>JABMNN010000042.1 GCA_013204545.1 Chloroflexota bacterium
AAAGCCTTTAGCTTTCCGCGGAGCAGTCCTGTCATTGGGCCCCGTCCTCCAGTTCTTTATATTTGAATATCGTGCCGAGTGCTGCAGCAGAACTCATTCTGAATTCACGCATAATGAGCGTAACTTGTGCGTATTACGCGCGAATTACAGCCGCGGCAGATGGCGTGCCACAGCCAATCTTATTCGGGCGATTTCTCCACTGTCAAGCAATACAGACTGAGCTTATAGGATGTTTTTGCGCGTGAGGGGCGTAGAAATCACCTGTCGTTACCTGTTTTCGGATGTAGGAATGACTAGTAATTTAGTAGCTTCTGGATCGGCCGTTACCTCTTACAATAAGTATGCTCACATACCCTGCTTCGTGATAACCTTCAAAGGTTGTGGTAGCACAAGAACGAAAAACGAAGTAATTAGAAGTACAAATTGCAGAATCCCGTTATAGGGGAAACCGGCTAATCGGCCGGGTATTTGCGACACGGAGAGCACCAAACTTGGATCAGTCAGAACGAAGCGCTGTTATTGAGACACACAGAACTCACGAAGGCGACACTGGATCGTCGGAAGTTCAGATAGCGTTACTGACGGCTCGGATTACCGAGCTAACGGAACACCTGCGCGAGCACAAGCACGACCACGCTAGTCGGCGCGGCTTGCTGAAAATGGTAAGTCAGCGTCGTCGTCTCCTTAACTACCTTAACGGTGAAGACGTAAACAGATACCGAGAGATCATTAGCAAACTCGGTCTCCGTAAGTAAAAGAACGCCCATTTATAGGGGCGTTCCGTTCGCATGAGTGAAATTGAGTTTTAAGAACTCTGACTCAACGGATATTCAGATATCCGAAGCGACACACCCGCACAGGTGCCTAATTACATTCGTAGAAGTTGGCACTGGGCAACCGCCTTGGTGAAATTGTGCGTTGATAAGAAGAAACAGAATAGAAAATGATTAATAATTTTGAAATGGAAATTGGTGGCCGAGTGCTCAAATTTGAGCACGGAAAAGTAGCTGCCCAGGCAGGCGGCGCTCTCACGGTTCAGTACGGCGACACTATGTTGCTTGCTACCGCTACTGCATCGAAAAAGCCTCGCCCCGGCGTAGATTTTCTCCCTATGACTGTTGATGTAGCCGAAAAGGGATATGCGGCTGGCAAGCTACCGGGTGGGTTTTTTAAGCGGGAAGGGCGACCAACGACGGAAGCGATTCTCGCCGCTCGGATGATTGATCGTCCGATCCGTCCGTTATTTGCGAAGACGATTCACAACGAAATTCAAATTATCGTCACTGTGCTCGCTTCAGACGAGGTAAACCCTTACCCCGCTATCGGTATTATCGGTGCATCAGCTGCACTGGCTATTTCTGACATTGCGTTCAACGACCCGATTGGCGCTTGTGTAATCGGACTCGTTGAAGGTGAGCTTGTCGTAAATCCAACTTACCAAGAACTTCTGGTAAGTGATCTGGAACTGTTAGTAGCAGGTACTGGTGAAGCCACAATGATGGTGGAGTCCGGCGGAAACTTCGTGTCTGAGAACGTGCTGCTTGATGCGCTTGAGCTGGCTCAAGAAGTCAACGGCGCTATTGTTGAGCAGATCGAAGAGATCCAAGCCAAAGTTGGCAAGAAGAAGTGGGAAGCTCCTGAAGTTTCCGACGACGAGAAGGCAGCGGAGAAAGCCACTCGAGATCTGGTCGGTGAAGAATTCCTCAAAGCCCTGAAGGCTCCTGGTGATAAAGCCACGCGTCAGGCTCGTATGGATGACGTTATGGACGACACTATCGAAAAGCTGTCGGCTGATCACGATGCTGGTCACGTGAAATCTGCGCTTGATTCCCTAGAGACGGAAGCAGTACGTACTGCAATTCTCGAAGACAATGCTAGACCTGATGGTCGAAAGTTGGATGAACTACGCCCGCTCCACTCGGAAGTAGGTTACCTGCCACGCGTACATGGCTCAGGAATATTCACTCGTGGTGAAACCCAGATTTTGGGCGTGCTCACACTTGCATCGGCGGGTGAACGACAGCGCATGGACACTTACGGTCCAGAAACTGAAAAGCATTTTATTCATCACTACAACTTCCCACCTTACTCGGTCGGTGAGGCTGGTCGATTTGGATTCACAGGCCGTCGTGAAATCGGTCATGGTGCGCTTGCTGAGCGAGCGTTAAAGCCAGTAGTGCCAAGTCAGGCCGATTTCCCGTACACAATCCGACTCGTTTCCGAAGCGCTTGCTTCGAACGGTTCAACATCGATGGCCAGTGTTTGTGCAGGCTCTCTCGCTATGATGGATGGTGGTATCCCGATTTCTGCTCCTGTAGCGGGTATTGCTATGGGGCTGATCACCGGAGAGAACGGCAAGTACGCGGTTCTTACCGACATTCAGGGTGCCGAAGATCACTCTGGTGACATGGACTTCAAGGTTGCTGGTACGCGTGAAGGCGTTACCGCACTGCAGATGGACATCAAGGTGAAGGGAATCACCTTCGAGATTATGCGTCAGGCTCTTGAGCAAGCTCGAGTAGCTCGAATACAGATTCTCGACAATATGGAAAAGACCATCTCAGCTACTCGAGATGATTTGAGCGAGTACGCACCGCGAATGCTGTCGCTTAAGATTCCGACTGACAAAATCGGAGCAATCATTGGTCCTGGTGGTTCTGTTATTCGTGGAATGATCGCCGAGTTCGGTGTGACCATCGACGTTAAGGACGACGGTACAGTAATTGTTGGTTCGCCTGATCGTGAGAATGCTGAAAAGGCCGAGGCTGCAATTACCGCTCTTACTAAGGATGTTGAAGTCGGTGACAAGTACACCGGTCGTGTTGTTCGAATCATGCCATTTGGTGCATTCGTTCAAATTCTGCCTGGTAAAGACGGAATGGTTCACATTAGTGAACTTTCACAGCAACGAGTCCCTGATGTTGAGTCGGTTGTCAGCATTGGCGACCAGCTCGAAGTAATGGTTATCAACATCGACGGTATGGGGCGAATTGATCTCTCTCACCGTGCGGTGCTCGAAGAGAGCAACGAAAGTGGAGGCGATTCCGCCGATTTACCACGAAATGAAAGACGAGAGTCCCCTGAACGGGAAGATCGTGGTGGAAGCCGTGGTGGTGACCGAGGTCCGCGTGATGGTGACCGTGCACCTCGTCCAGAACGACGTGACGATGGCGAACGTCGAGGACCAAGTTCAGATCGGTCGGATCGCCCAGAGCGCCCGGCTCCAGACAGCGAAGGTGACCGAGATCGTGGCCCGAGGCGCCCAGCTGGTGGCTATGATGGTGGCAACCGACGTTCAGGTCCGCCACGTCGGCGCTAAGCTTTCAAAATAACGTTTAGAAGAAACTAAAGACACGATGTCACCGGAAATTACAGTTGCAGTAAACGGCGCACTAGGGAGGATGGGTTCTACCGTCCTAACTGCCGCCGCTGCTGAGGATGGCGTAACGCCAGTCGGTGGTGCGGATATTGCCGCATCGTCCGATTCTGTTGTGATTTCCGGGACATCCGTGTCAGTCCCACTCGCCACTGGTCTATCTGCACTGTTTGATACTGTGAAACCCGATGTGGTTGTCGATTTCACAAACGGTGAAGCCGCCAAGGAAGCGATCTTAACCTGTATTGACGCTGGCGTGCGAGTCGTTTCAGGGTCTACGGGTCTCTCGCCAGCAGACATGGACGAGATACGGCAGCGCGCATCGAGCAACGGGGTCGGAGTCATTTCCGCTTCGAACTTTGCGCTGGGTGCCGTTGTATTGATGCACCTAGCTGGTATCGCCTCCAAGTATTTCGATTACGCCGACCTTCTTGAAAGCCATCACGAAATGAAAGTCGATGCACCTTCAGGAACTGCGCTTTCTATTGCGGAAGCCATGATCGAAGGTCGAGGTTCCAAGTTCGAGCAGAATGTCGCTGATTTACAGACTCTTGAAGGAACTCGTGGGGGTGATTTTCAAGGAATCAACGTTCACAGCGCGAGAATGCCAGGACGTGTGGCGCGCCATGAAGTAGTTTTTGGTGCTTTGGGGCAAACGCTAACGATGATCCACGATTCTGTGAATCGAGAGAGCTTTATGCCGGGCGTGATGCTGGCTGTGAAGCACGTGGTTAATGACAAAGATCTAGTCGTCGGGCTCGCAAGTGTTCTTGGCCTTGGGAAATCAAAGCCGTAGCCGACGTTCATGATTCTTGGGATTTCTAGAATTTCTGGGATTACTGGTTCGTTGGCACCTTTTCATAATTTCTAAACAACGTTTTATTGCGTAGAGTCATTCAGCATTATTGAATCGGCGCGCAGTGTTTTGAGACAAAGAAATGAATAGCAACGAAATAAATATCGCTGTCGTTGGTGCCACCGGTGCTGCAGGTGGAACTGCGCTTGAGTTACTTCTCGAGCGAGGTCACCCTGCAAATAAGATCACTGCGATGGCTTCGGCACGATCGGCAGGTCGCAAAATCGCATATGGTGATGTCGAATTAACTGTAGTGGAAGCAAAGGCCGAGGCATTCACTGGGATCGACGTGGCACTGTTCGCAGCCGGTGGCATGGTAAGCAGGCGTTTGGCTCATAAGGCAGTCGAACAGGGTGTGTTCGTAATCGACAAAGGTTCGATTTTCCGTATGGATCCTACGATTCCGTTGGTTGTTCCGGAAGTGAACGCCAACGATATCGAATGGCATCCAGGCATAGTTTCAACACCGAACTGCACTACCACTCCATTGGTGATGGTTCTCGATGCACTTCGAAATCTTTCTGCAATCACTGCAGTAACCGTGGCGACCTATCAGTCTGTTACAGGCACTGGTGTTGCAGCGAAAGAGGAACTATTTGAGCAATCGAGAGTTGTCTTAGCCGGCGGAACAGCGGAGCCAAAGGTGTATCCACATGTAATCGCCTTTAACGTTCTTCCTCATGTCGACGATTTCCTCGAAGATGGCTATTCCAAGGAAGAGCATAAGATGCTGAATGAGTCACGAAAAATTCTGCATGATGAGACTCTTCTTGTGTCGGCGACCTGTGTGCGCGTGCCAGTTGAGATTTCTCACAGTGAATCAGTGCAGATTGAGTTTGAGTCTAGTGTGAATGTTGAGGATGCTAAACGTGTTCTTGCTGCCTATGACGGGGTGATTGTTGTAGACGATCCCAGTAGGAATGAATACCCTACGCCACTCAGTGCGACTGGGCGTGACGAAGTTCTGGTTGGACGTATTCGAAAAGATATCGCTCACAAGAATGGAATTGTGTTGTGGCTGTCGAGTGATAACTTGCGCAAGGGCGCCGCTCTAAATGCACTTCAAATAATGGACGAAGCACTTCGCCGAGACGCTTTTAAGCCCTCTGCGCAACGATCTACTAAATAACACTTTCAAATCGGTTTACCGGCGAGAGGTCGGTCAAAAAAATGGCAGAACTAGGGCGACTTTTAACGGCTATGGTTACCCCTTTCACAGAAGAGGGTGACGTTGACTATTCAAGGGCACGATATTTGGCGAAAGCGTTGCTTAAGTCGGGATCAGACGGGCTCGTAATCGGTGGCACGACGGGTGAAGCGCCGGCAATGAACGACGAAGAATTGCTACGTCTGTTTGCCGAAGTGAAAGACGCTATCGGTGAAGATGGTGCTGTAATCGCCGGAACAACGAACAACAACACACGCGGTTCGATTGCTCTTTCGAGAGAGGCTGAAAAAGTTGGAGTTGACGCCCTATTACTGACTGTACCGGCATACAACAAGCCAACTATGGGTGGTCTTTACCAGCACTTTGCGGCCATCGCCGACGCAGTGACTATCCCCGGAATTCTTTATAACGTTCCGACACGCACTGCACTGAATATGGATGCTGCAACGACTCTGCGACTTGCAGAAATTCCGAACATAGTCGGTGTCAAAGAGGCTTCTAGTGATCCTGATCAGATTGCATATGTCATCAAAGATTCCCCTGAGAATTTCAAGGTCTGGAGTGGCAACGACAATGAGACATTCGCAACGATGGCCAGCGGTGGTTATGGAATAGTGAGTGTTGCTGGAAACATCATCAGTGGCCAGATAAAGAAAATGATGGGACTGCTCCTCGAAGGCGATGTAGAAGCTGCGGCTGCAGAGCATCTGCGACTCTTGCCAATCTTCAACGCGTTGTTCTTCATTACGAACCCTATTCCGGTTCGATATGCCATGAATCGCTCTGGATTCAGTGTCGGACCGGCTCGACTCCCAATGATTCCAGAATCCAATGAACTCGAAGCGTTCAGTAAACGATTTGATCCGATCATGGATCAATATTCGATCGACCTTACTGAGTAAGCTTTTCTAACAATAGGTATACGAGCTGATACGATCATCAGCCGATTGACTGAATTGCACCGATTCTGCACAGAGTGTTGAACGCCCGCGAACTGTCAATATGTCAGTCTTAGGTCAACCGACGAGTTTGCTTCGGTAATTAAGGGATTGTTCGCTTGAGCGAGAAGCGCAAAAATATTGTAGTTATCGGTGGAGGAAGTGGCTCCTCAGTCGCATTACGAGGTCTGAAATCCTACGACACCAACCTGACTGCTATTGTCACAATGTTCGATAGTGGCGGAAGCACAGGCATTCTTAGAGAGGAATTTGGTTACCCACCTCTTGGAGACATACGTCAGTGCTTAGTAGCACTTAGCGATAGCGACAACCAACAGATCGTAGCGCTTAACAGTGTGCTCGGTTTTAGATTCGACGCTGGGTCAAGCCTTCGGGGCCATAGCGTGGGAAACCTCGTGCTAGCGGCTCTCACCACTGTGTACAGCGGTGTGCAAGGGGCCATTGACGAACTGTCGAAAGTGATGCAACTACAGGGGCAGGTGGTGCCGGTAACTCTCGAAGAGGCTCACTTGTGTGCTCGATTGGTCAATGGCGAAATTATTCGCACAGAATCTGCAATCGACCTTCGCGGTGCGAATGGCCCTGGAATCAGTGATTTATTTTTGTCCGATAACGTGAAAGCGAACAAGCGGGCACTTGATGCAATCAAAAATGCTGATGCAATTCTTCTTGGACCCGGCGACTTATACACCAGCATAATTCCTAACTTACTGGTAAATGAAATCAGCGATGCTATTCGCGATACGAAATCCCCGATTATCTATGCCTGTAACTTGATGACGAAGCTCGGTGAAACTGCCGGATATGGTGCTTCGACTTTTGCATCGGAAATAGTACGGTACATCGGCGGACGTAAGCTCGACTACTTATTGGTCAATCGACCTAACTTCACGTCTCAGGTTTTGGACGTGTACGCAGCTGAAGATGCCCAGCCGGTGAAACTCAACAACGGGGATGCCGAGCACTTCGCTCAAGAAATAATAGTGAGTGATTTCGCATTCATCGACGGGCTTACCGTACGCCACGATTCTGAGCAACTTGCCAGTATCGTGATGGAAGCCATACAAAGACCTGTAGCGATATCGCAGAGTGTCGGACTGGATTAAGTTCGACACTCTGCAACTGGGTTCAGCGGTTTCCTAGGCTAGGAAATCTTCAAGCACAAGTGTTTCTTCGCGTCTTGGGCCTGTTGAAAGAATCTTGGTTGGAACACCAACCAATTCTTCGAGTTTCTTGATGTACGCGCGGGCACCATCGTTCAACTGTTCAGGTTTTGTAATGGCTCGCGTCGACTCTGTCCAGCCCTGAATCGTTTCGTATATCGGTTTCGCGCGATCAAGAGTTGCGGCGTCGACCGGGAATTGATCCGTGCGAACACCGTCTATCTCATAGGCAACACAGACCTTGATCTCGTCCCAGCCATCAAGAATATCCAGCTTGGTGATGATCATAGCGTCAAAACCGTTGACCCTTGCCGAATATCGACCTGCGACTCCGTCGAACCAGCCAATTCTTCTAGCGCGACCGGTGGTAGTACCGAATTCGCCCGCTTGGACGCGGATCTGCTCGGCTTCTTCACCGTGGAGTTCGGTTGGGAATGGCCCCGCGCCGACTCTGGTGCAATACGCTTTGTAAACCCCTGCAACGCCACCATATGACCTTGGCCCCATACCGAGTCCGGTGAGAGTGCCACCGACGGTCGGGTTGGAACTAGTTACGAATGGATATGTACCGTGGTCGAGGTCTAGCAGGGCTCCTTGCGCACCTTCAACTATGACTTTGCCGTCATTGTCGAGAGCATCTGCAATAAGGTTTTCTACCGGCCGAATGTACGGCGCCAGATCACTTGCCCACTTGTTGATTAACGCGAAGATATCATCGAGATCGACAGGCTCACCGCCATAAATTTTGGTGATGATTTCATTTTTGAACGCAACAATTTCAGGGAGCCTTAGAGCAAGATCTTCAGGATCCAGAAGTTCGCCGACTCTTAGACCTTGTCGCGAAACCTTGTCCACGTACGCTGGCCCTACACCTCGCCCAGTTGTGCCTATAGCTGCATCTCCACGCTTCGCTTCTTCAAGCTTATCGAGAACGATGTGGTAAGGCATGATCAAGTGAGCTCGGTCACTTACAGCCAGCCGGCTGGGATCAAGCTTGTTCTCACTGATCTCTTTGAGGAGTACTTCAGGGTCAACGACCACACCATTTCCAATCACATTCATCGTGTGTGGCCAGCAAATTCCTGACGGTACGAGATGAAGTTTGAAAGTTCCTGCGTCGTTTATGACAGTGTGCCCGGCGTTGTTACCGCCAGAGTAGCGTGCGATGATCGCAGCGTTTTCAGCAAGGAAATCAATGATCTTCCCTTTGCCCTCGTCGCCCCACTGGGCTCCGATGACGGCGTATGCCGGCATCTTTCACTCCCTTTTTGCGCGCTACCTGTCCGTAGTATGTCACTTTTGACACGGTCGACGGACCGGCGAAATGATGCAACAGAGTGTTGCCGATGAAGTATATCAGGCAATTGCTGGTGCCAAGCCTCTCGCGTGTGTACGTGTGCCCGTGTCTGTAATAAAGCCTTAGTTTCAGTTTCCTACAGTCGGTAACTGCCTATGTTCTCTGATATGTCGAATCGATTGAACAGCAGTAATTCAAGTTTGTACGAAGTGGTTATTGCATTTGGATAAGAGCATGAAATCTGTTGGTCTGGGTATTGCTAAATAATGTGAATGGTGGAGACCGGAAGGGTAAGTTTTAGCCCTTGAAAAGCAGCGGGAAGATAGGCTGCAGAAAATCAGTGTCGAAATTCGTCATATTATTGTTGACTGTCTCGAAATTGGAGAGGTAGAGTTGTTCTTACGCCCAAACGCAAGCCACGCTTGTGGGGTGTCTCAGGCCGGTACAAAACGGTCTAAATATGTACTTTTACAACCGAACAGTGGATTCCGCATTCTCCGAGACCAGGTAGATGATTCCTTAATGTGAGTCAAGCTACTAAGGGCACATGGGGGATGCCTTGGCGCCAGAAGCCGAAGAAGGGCGTAGTAAGACTGCGATAAGCCCCGATTAGCTGCCTAACGAGCTTAGTCGGGGATTCCCGAATGGGGGAACCCATCT
>JABMNN010000043.1 GCA_013204545.1 Chloroflexota bacterium
GGAAGAGGGGCAAGCTGATCGTGATGGCGGCCATGAACAAACTGATCCGGATCTGTTACGGAGTGATCAAGTCTCGAAAACCATTCGATCCAACACTCAACACAACACCGAGCATAGCTTGATTTTCAAGACGGCATCTGATATATCTCACTTGCTTGCCACAGACTTACAAGCTCACTCCTACCTAAATCACCACTGGTATCCATTTGTCGGATTGTCAGTAGTAGTTCATGAACGTCCTGTTGAAAACCGTCTTCCTCTACTAAAGCTGTTGCATCGCTCCGGCGCTCTTTCAACCAATGTTCTAGCATTTCCACTTTTAAGTCGGCTACAAGATCCAAGTGATTCAAAGTGTCTGAACGCAACTCGCTTATTTCGCCTTTGAATCCAGCAAACGGCATACCAAAGAGCTGGACGTAAATCATCAAAGTCACGACGAACAGCACCGGGACACCAAAAGCGGTGATCATCGTTGGGCGTAGACCCACTCCACGCCAGCGTAAGCTCCGGTTACGAAGTAAACCGTTTCGTATCTGCATCTGCTTCAAAAATTCTCACCCTCAGGCTGCTCGAAGCATGGTCTATACATGCCACAGGGTTTAACGTAACACCGGTTCACTAACAGCGCGTAAACCGCTAGCGCACATTTCGAGAATACAAATTCGTCGGATTGATTCGTTCAGGATGTGGCGGCCGCCGGGTGCAGTCGTGCCCATGAACTAGATAGTTTTTAACACTGTGCTCTGGAAGATCTGTGGCCTCATGTGTACAAACCGTAAACTGCTCAATCGATTACGTAACATTCTGAGAATCGACCCGTGCGACCAGTATTCCAAAATGCAATGACTCAACTCCCTATGCAGCAGATAGTAATCAAGTTATTTGACTTTAAATGCTTTTAACGTTCTGTGGATATATTTTCGTTGAAGGACACGTGACAATTTCTCAACGCCCCACCGCACGCTCTCCTCACACCCCACCACTAACAAGTGCTCCCACCGTTGATCTATACTGCGCGCATCTGATCGGGATGAAAAACTTCGCACCAAAAACTGTAGGGAGAAACTGTCATGAGGATGTACATCAACGGCAATTGGACCACGGGCACTTCGCAGATGGAAATCCGCAACCCGTACACAGGTGAAGCCTTCGACAGCGTCCCAGCCTCCACCGTGGAAGATGTCGACTTAGCCATCAAAAGTGCTGAACGTGGTGCCCTAGCCATGCGAGCTCTAAGCTCTTTCGACCGATACGAAATCCTGACACGCGCTGTTGCCCTTCTGAACGAACGAAAGCAAGACCTCGGAGAAACGATTACTCGGGAAGAAGGCAAAGTCCTTTCCGAAGGTCTTCTTGAGGTCGATCGATGCATCCAGACCATGACATGGTCGGCTGAAGAAGCCAAACGCCTGTTCGGTGAAACCATCCCGCTCGATGCCGCGCCTGGCAACGAAATGAAGTTCGGTTTCACAGTGCGTGTACCCGTCGGCGTCGTTGCCGCTGTAACACCGTTCAACTTCCCTCTCAACCTAGTGGCACACAAAGTCGGCCCCGCGATCGCGGCCGGCAACTCGGTTGTCATCAAGCCCGCCAGTGACACACCTCTATCGGCTCTAAAACTTACTGAAATACTCCTCGACGCCGGGCTACCAGCAGAAGCCATCCAGTGCATAACCGGCTCAGGATCCACCATAGGCGATGCAGTCGTTTCGCACCCGCTCATCCGAAAAGTAACGTTCACAGGCAGTCAAGAAATCGGCGAACACATCACCCGTACCGCCGGACTCAAGAAAGTGACGATGGAGCTCGGCTCGAACTCACCTCTGATCGTCATGGCAGATGCCGATATAGAAAAAGTAGCACTTGCTACCGTTCAGAACGGATACGCTAACGCCGGTCAAGCATGCATATCGACCCAGCGGGTCTACGTCGATAAAGCAATCTATGCCGACTACCTCGATGCACTCAGTTCTAAGGTGTCGGCTCTCACCTCAGGAGATCCGATGGCAGCCACAGTCAAGGTCGGTCCCATGGTCCGGGAATCTGACGCCATACGGGTCGAAAGCTGGATCAATGAAGCAGTCAGTTCCGGTGCCCGACTCGTAGCCGGAGGTGGCCGAGATGGAGCAGTGCTGAGTCCGTCGGTTTTGGCAGATGTTCACCCCGACATGAAAGTCTCCCGTGAAGAACTGTTCGGCCCCGCAGTCGCCGTAACCCCAATCGATGGGATCACCGAGGCGATCAAGTACGCCAACGACACGAGATTCGGACTCTCCGCTGCGGTTTTCACCGAAAACATTGATCACGCAATGAGATTTGCACTCGAAGTCCATTCCGGAAACATCAACATCAACGGCGGCACCCAGTTCCGAGCCGACCATATGCCATACGGTGGGCTCAAAGACAGCGGCACTGGCAAAGAAGGCCCCCGATACGCAGTGGAAGAAATGACCGAACTCAAAATGGTAATAATTCACCGCTCCTAACCAAGCACCTAAGTCATCCGATGACGCCCAACTGAGAACATGGCTGCGTTGTACCCCTTCCTTTGGGAAGGGGCTAGGACCGCGTTGCAAACTTGAACCGAGCACAAAGTCACAAGCGCTAATCACGCCATAATGCGACGCGCTACCAAGTCATCCGATGACGCCCAGAGTTAACGCCAGTTAGAGGCAGCGTCGAAGACATGGGAGCCTAAGTGCGGCCTCGACACGACCGGCTCTAACGCCAAACACCCCAACCCTATCGCAATCACCCAGTCCCCTTTTCCGCAATATTGCCTCACAATAGACCTCCGCAAATCAACTAACGACATCAACAAATAATCACTGCCCTCTCTCCCTTCTTTTCTTCGGGCAACGTCGCAAACCAGTCCCAAGTGCTAATACACGCCCGGGCCATCATGAGAAACGCACCATGCAAGCAATAGTTCTTCACGGCATAAATGATCTCCGCTACACAACCGACTACCCAACCCCCGCACCCAAAGCTGGCGAAGTACTGCTCAGGATGACCTACTCATCCATCTGCCAAACCGATATTGAAACCTGGCAACACGGCATGTTCAACGGACAAGGCAAACCACATATTCAAGGACATGAAGCAGCTGGCGTAGTTGAACAACTTGGCGAAGGCGTCTCGCCCCCCGGAATTGAAGTCGGCACGCGGGTCGCTGTAGAAAATGTGAGAACCTGCGGATACTGCTTTTTCTGCCGAAAAGGCACAGCACAACTCTGCGAAAACGGACGTAACTTCGGATTCTCCGACAATGGCGGACTCGCCGAATACGCCGTCTGGCCAGCCGCCCTTTGCATCCCATTGCCCGACAATATGACCAACGAAGAAGCACCCCTCGCCGAACCCGGCAGCGTAGCCGTCCACGCTGTGATGCAATCCCAAATTCAAGTAGGCGATACAGCCGCCGTGATCGGATGCGGAGTCGTCGGACTCATCACCCTTCAGGTCCTTCAAGCAGCCGGTGCCAAAGTCGTCGCCATCGATACCCGCGAACAGTCATTGGCTATTGCGAGAGACTTAGGGGCTATTGAAACCTTGAACCCATCTAAGGTCGATGTGGCCAAGCTATTGCCCGACATCACCAACTCCTACGGGCCCGATGTCATCATCGAAACCGCAGGCGCACCTGGAACCGGCCTAAACGCAGCCCAGTGGGTGCGACGAGGCGGACGCGCCGTCATCGTCGGATTTAGTCATCAGGAACAAACACTCAACTTCGGCAGAGCACTCATGGGCGAAAAAACCGTCATGGGCTCCTCAGCAACCAACACTGGCGAATACCATAAAGCCGTCGCTCTAATAGCGAGTGGCAAGGTAAACGTAAAACCCCTAATCAGCGGCCTAGTCCCTCTCGACCGCGGCATTCAGGATGGCTTCGAGCGGATGCTCAAACCCGAAAAAGACATCTATCGAATCCTAGTAGGCAACGGCTAACCCCCCCCCTCCTCCTCCTCCTCGGGTGTGGTCATCCGTATCTATCCCCTCTCCCGCCAAGGGAGAGGGCTAGGGTGTGGGTAGATTGCGGCAACCTCTCTCCTCCATAACATCAGGCGCCCAAAGCTAAGCGAATGCTAGCCGCCGCTGCGATCAAGTCGTTGACGACGCCCGAAACCGAACGCTAGGCGCCACGCCCAAAGCTCAACGTTAAACGCGTTACATCACAAATGGGGAACTCGTAATCTCGGCTGCAAAGTAGTGCCGACCAATTCTTCTTGTTCTCCGTAGCCAAAAATAGCCATAGATAGTAAGAGCTTAGACAAATGTATATCGATCAGGGAACGGCGTTGCTCAAGGAATACCGACGCTTCATTTCTCGAGGCAACGTTATTGATCTTGCCGTGGCGTTCGTTTTGGGAGCGGCGTTTACCGTTATCGTGAAATCGCTCGTAAGCGACATCGTGATGCCGCCGATTACGTATTTGCTTGGCGACACCGCACTGACAAACCATTTTATCACCCTGAAAGACGGCAGTGAATCAGGTCCGTACGCCACCCTAGAAGCGGCAAAGCAGGCAGGTGCGCTTACGCTGAATTACGGTCTATTCATAGACGGAATCGTCTCCTTTTTAGTCATCGGCTTTTCGACGTTCATGATCGTGCGATACATGAAGCGGGCCCAAAATCGCTTCGACGACGCGAAAGTTGCGGCTCCACCTACGACAAAGAATTGTCAGTTCTGCCACTCGTCAATAAACATCGTTGCGACGAGATGTGCGTTCTGTACTTCAGAGTTACCTGCTGAGTCGCCATAACCCGATCCGACTAGTCGTTTAGCAACGTTGGCGTCACTAGAACGAGTTTGGCCAGTACTAAAACTACCCACGACACCGCCACACTCTCGATGCCAGCGGAATTAGAGCGTTGTTCAAAGCGTTCTCATACCGAGTCCATCTACACCCCTAGTATGTCGTCGGGCTAACATTTAAAGAATTGGGACGGGTAATCATCCTGCCGTACTCGATATCGCAATTTAGTTAGGAAATTAAACGACTGGCATCCTCGAAACACAGCGAAGTTGAATTAGCGATAATCGCTGCGTTCGTTGGCAACTTGATCATCGGTATTTTGAAGTTGATCGGCGCCCTCGATTCCAACAGTAGTGGGCTATTCGCCGAAGCAGCACACTCGTTTGCCGATACCGGCAACCAGATGATGTTGCTGATCGGCGCGAGACTTGCCCTACGTCTGCCTTCCAAATCACACCCGTTTGGCTACGGCAAAGATCGATACTTTTGGACGTTCCTAGCCGCCATCGCAATGTTCACCATCGGGGCAACGTTCTCGGTCTATCAAGGCGTGTCCTCGCTATCGAACTCAGGCGAAGTCCACGCTTCCAATTTCAACTATGTGATCTTAGGAATAGCGGCCGTACTGGAAACAGTGGCACTTTCATTAGCTCTTCGTGCAACGTGGAGTGAACTCAGAAGCAAGGGAATGTGGTCAGCGATCCGTGATACGAAAGATCCGACCCGATACATCGTCGTGCTTGAAGATTCAGTCGCGCTAATTGGCATCGGGTTAGTCGCCGGTGGCTTGGTCCTGTCGCAGGTCTTCGAATCAACAATGTTCGATGGCATCGCAGCCATTCTCATCGGACTCCTCCTCGCCGGAGTCGCGTTGTTACTGGGTTACGAATCGAGAAGCCTGCTACTGGGCGAATCGGTCAGTCCACAGGCGCGACGTCAGATTATTAGTGCGATTAAAAAGCATTCGCAAGTCAAGTACATCGTAAACATGCAAACAATGCACATCGGACCCGACTCAGTGATTGTCGGTCTGGAACTCGACCTTGATGCGGCGATGACGATGGACGATGCCGAACAACTGATAGTCGATGTTGAAGCCTCTATTCGAAAAACAGTGCCGGAAGCAGAGCACATTTTCATCGAGGTTGTACGACCCGGTCGGCAGACCATCCTCCCGAGTTAATACCCGAGTCAACAAAGCAGATCATCACCCACCGATCGGCTTTGCCAGTACCCAGTCTCGGGAATAAAACCAATAACCACGTTTGCCTATCGATCAGCAAACCATCGATCGATCAAATCCCCGAGCAGCGACCGTCTTGTCGCCCTTATATGCTGCTCAGCACATCCTTCAGCGCAGCCAAAACCTTGCTGTTTTCGGAATCGGTACGTATTGCGACCCTTATGAACTCGCCGTCGAGACCAACCTTGTCACCGCAAGCCCGAACGTACACACCATGCCGCACCAGTAACAGCGATGCCACCATATCGGCAGAAACACCGAGTGGCATTTGCATCAGTTGGAAATTAGCATCGGTCGGATACGTACGCACGAAGTCGGCACACGACATCGTCGTCTTGAACCGTTCAATCGTAGCCCGATAGGTGTTCAGCACCTTCCGGTACTCATCAAGGAACACAGGTCGGCCGAACAACGAGAAGAAATACTCCGCTATCCCGCTTGAATTCCAGAGATAGCCCTGAGCGAGAAGCCGTGTAACTCGAGCCGGATCCATAATTGCGTATCCGGCACGTATGCCCGCAATCCCGAAATCCTTCGACATGCTTTTCACAACCGTCACATTGTCGAACTGCTCGGTGATACCCACCAAAGTAGGCAATGCACCGAATCGCCTCGTTCCACTCGAATCGCGATCAGCGAAGTGAATGAAACTTTCGTCGACAATCACGGTCTTCACACTGGCAAGCTTCCCAAGTATCCACGCCAAGTCATTGTCCGGTATCAAATATCCGTCAGGGTTATTTGGGGAGATCAATACCGCCGTATCAGCACCGCTTCGCAGTACCGACTGAACATAGTGAACGGGATCGAGTGCAAAACTTTCCGTCGCATCAAGTTGATAGCGAGTGACTTTTCGGTCAGGACCCGCAAATTCATAGTAGGGAGAAAACGTCGGAACGTTGATGTGAACATGCGACGAGAAGTTCTGGATTATCGCCTGAATCGCCTCAGTTGCACCGTTTGCGATGAACAAGCGACCTGCATCAATACCAAGTGCCGGTGAAAGATCACTAGCGATCACTCGGTTCTGTGACGGGTAGGCTTCAAGCATTCGCTTGAACAGTTGCGGGTCTTCTAAAACGTCCCGATTAAAATGCGTCCAGAACAGGTCGGTTGCCAGAGGGTTTGACAGAAAACAGGCATCGACTTCTACTTCTAGTTCAGGGAATTCCAATTGCATCGTAGCAAGGCTCGGCGAATGCGAACCGGAACTCGAACTCAGGCTCACAAGCCTATCCATCAGAGCGCGCTCCCGCGGCGATATACTTACTACACTCGGTTCATTAACCATGAAAACTCCAGATTCCAGTGACGAGGAAAATTTCTGGTAGACGCTCGACCCGCGTGTTGCTGATCTTCGTCAATCCGGACCTACCTCGGAACGGCACCAATTCTGGCGCCCCGGAGACAGCGAGCTTGAACCAACCGACCCGGATTAATACCGAACCGGAGAGACCCGACGAGTGCATTTCGTCGAGCCCACACAGGTCAATCTCTGTATGATTACGGCCTGTGCGTCTCCGCTAACAGACCAGTACGGCAGATGTGAAAAATGTCTTGTTGCTTTGTTCACATCTGTTGCCGAGCCGGTCCATACAACTGCCACCGTACAGACTCATCACACTTATTAAGTGATTGGGAGACCACGGTACAGGAGCTAATCAACATCATGACACCGACGATTTTTGAACCGATGAATATGACGACAGCCGAATCCCTCTTGAAAGAGGCGAAACGACTATTTGACCAACTCGGACTGGCTTTCTTCTTACGTCATGGTACATGTTTAGGAGCAGTGCGTGATAAAGCCTTCATAGAATGGGACGATGACCTCGACCTCGGTTCGGTAACTGGGTTGCACGGATTGACCGAGGAAAAAGTCTACGAAGCCGCCGAATTTTTCAAGAATCATGGCTACAGCGCCGAAGTGATCGACAGCGAACTCCACCTCAGCGTCGACCTGAAGAAATCCGGTGTCCAAATGGACTGGACTTGCTACCGAATTATCGACGGCAACATCTATCAGTGGCCAGTCGTCAAAATTCCCGCACGACTGCACGAAAACCTGAAACCAATCGAATTTCTCGGCGAAACTTTTCACGTACCAAACCCGCCTGAGGAATATCTAACGCTCAAATATGGCCCCGATTGGATGACACCCAAAAAAGCAGGCGAATTCGAGCAAGAAGTACTCGATCTTATGGAAGAATCGAAATCCTCTGAAAACTCCGAAAACGTATTGCAGCTTGCAAACCAGCGCGATAACGAACGCCACACCGGCAGCATCAAAGTGCTAGGTTTCGACGGCAATCCAGCCGCCGGTGCCGACGTATCACTCGCCGCCACTACTGTGTTGACAGGGCTGGAAAGATCAAAAACGAACGAACACGGCTACGTATATTTTCGTCTCCCCGAAGAAGCCTGCTACGTCGTCTCAGTAAGCGCAGAAAATCGAAGCGAAATTCTGTACCTCGAAGAACTTGAACCCGGCATCGATTACATCTACCAGCCCGACATCAACCACTCATCTGGCAGAGCAAACGCACTCGTTCCCTCGAACGAATAGCACCTGCCCGCTGAAATAAACTATCGAACACGAGAAACCACGTTTCTCGAAAACAACAAACTAAGGAGTAGCTGAAATCACAAGGGTATATGTCGATATGGTGGCCGATCTGTTTCACTACGGCCACATGAATTTCCTCAAGCAAGCAAAATCGCACGGCGATTTTCTATTGGTCGGCGTTCATGCCGATGATGACGTAATGGTCTACAAACGAAGGCCAATAATGACGATGGCTGAACGAGTAGCATCTGTCGAACATTGCAAACATGTCGACCAAGTCGTACCCAACGCACCGATAGAGATCAATCGCGAATGGATCGAAAAGCACAACATCGATCTGGTAATGCACGGCGACGATTTTTCGAGCGAGCTTGAACAGCTCTGCTACAAGGTGCCAATGGAAATGGGCATCTATCGCACAATCGGCTATAGCGAAGGTATTTCGACGACTGATCTGATCGCAAGGATCAAAGCCGCAAAAACGGAATAAACCCCGTGTTGCCATCCTGAACTAGTTTCAGTGACTATCCCCTCTCCCTTCAAGGGAGAGGGCTAGGGTGTGGGTGGATTGCAGCGGCCATATGACTGTCGTCGCGCTCGCTTCACTTAGGATCTCATTCGGTTCGGCCCACTCATGGCTTTGAGTCGTTCCGTTCCAATGATCACCCACACACACAGTCCCATCGTTCCAGTGATCATCACCGCGACGATTTGGGAACCGCTAATTACTTTCTGGTAGTTCGATCCGGCATCACCGAGCAGAATCAAAGCAGCCATACTCAATCCTGTGGTTATGGTCGTGATAACGAAACTGATTGCCAATCGAAGCCAACCACTGCGACGCAATGCTCTATGACGTTCGGATGCAGCATACACACCTATGCGATCGCGCAATTCTTGGATTTCTGTATCACGTTGTTCCAGTGCTGTCAGTGCCATTTTATCCTGTGCCGCAGATACGAGAGTTGCGGCGTCCTGTTCGAGTATGAGCTCGCGCCGTGCGTCGTCTAAATCCCCTCTTTCTAGAGTCAACTCGGCTAATTCTTGCCTGAATTTCCTACCAGGATCTGCAAAAAATTTTGCCAACTCAGACGACAGTTTGATCAAATCATCGGGTCTACGCGGGTTCAATCTCGGCACTATCGATCGCAGATGTCGAATCGCTGATATTACGTCCTCTGCGGGAAGTAACTCAGATGATAGGTGAAGTTCAGTAAAAACTCGAAAATCCGCAATCGCTATGACTGAGTTTTGCGGAAGTACTCTGGATCGGATCACTCGAGAAAAGTGATCTGCAAATTGCTTTTGACTATCTTCTCCAACATACATTGCCGCCGGGGCGATCCACTGCACTAGAGTCGTCAGCGTAACAGCAACCGGGTCGCCTTCGCCGAATTTAGACAATGCTGGAAGGGTCGTGTCATTGGTGACGATTAAACATCGCTGATCGCTGAGATTGGATTGCATGTCAACGTATCTAAGCATCAATGCATCGTGCAAAGCCGCTGTATCTGTTTTACGTAAAGATGCCGCTTTCAGCGGTTCAATCAATCTCCAAGTGGACGCTGAATTGATTTCTTGATCAAACCATTCTTCATCTACGATTTCTGCTCGAAATTTAGTGCTTACCTCCTCCTCTAAATCACCAATAAGAGTGAATGCTTCATCAAATTCAAGAGGGCGAATATCATCACCACTTTTGTTATCGTGAATCGAACGTACCGCAATCGAACCATCAATAATTCCGGTTCTCATCGAGGCGGGGATCGTATCCAACAATTCAGTTACTTCAACACGACCACTGTTCTGAACTTTTTCAGTTCTTCAATCGTGATGTCCAATACCCGTATCTGGACACCGAGATTCCGGGATTGGGTAATAAACGCCTCGACTGATGCCGCTACCCCTTGGGATGGCGCTATCCCATCGATCAGCACGTTGGTGTCCAAATAAATGACTGTGTTCTCGAAAACAGATCTACTAAATATTTCTCCTGACGGATCGACACCGAAAACCTTCATCGTGAAGTAACTTTGGGCAAGATGGGCTTTCAGGGCAGAAAATCGGTGGTCTGGCTCCGAGAAGAATCGAACGACCGCCAATCGTATTTCGCGTGGGTCGACACCCTTGTATTCCTCTTCTACCTGCCGTATCGCCTTGTCGACTAAAGACCCGTTAATTCTTCCTGCGTCGAAATTCCTACCGGTTATTAGCTCCGCAGATTCTTCCGCAAGTTCGGCGAATATCAGGCACAACACTTTTAGAAAAGGATCGTAAAATCGAGTGAATCCACCAGGTGCATGCTGAAAAAGTACCTAAGCGATTTCGTCATTTTGATCTTGGGCAGATCTGCGAAAGGAGCCAATTTTCTCCCTCTGATCGGACGTCAATCTAAAACGAGTGTGCTGCCCTGTACCCTGCCGTGATATTGCGGAATCTGCCTCTAATTGAGACAAACTTTTACGGACGATTACCCCGACATCTGTATTAAGCAGACATCCAGACACAACTTCGTGCTGGATTTCTCTAATCGAGGCACCGTTTTTGTCGGATGACAAGTAAATAGCATTTTTCACTATTCCTTCAACAATTTGTTCCCTTATCGGTTTTATCGAAGGGTCATACTGAAGGCGCAGGCTGGATAGAGCACTACGGAGTTCATGTTGATTTGAAGTCGTTTTCATTCTCCTTGCAAAGTGATGCGTGTAAGTTATTCTAATGTTTGGTGACTATCAACGTCCGTTACCAAGACGCAGTGCTGGCACTCGAGAACCTGAACGATGAAAACAGATTCTTATTTGAAAAGGGTTTGGAGATTGCAGCTTGGTACACCCCCTGTAGACGATCTCTGGCAATCCAAAATGGGATTGTTGATCCCGTTGGCCGAGATAGCACTGAGGTGGCTCACGATACTGTCTTTGGGCGACTTCATAAAGAATATCTTCAAGGCTCAGCGTCGCCCTTTTTTTGTTCGTACTACTGGAACTTCTGAAACGTTTATCGAGTTGTACGTCTTTGTTATTACGGCGGGGGTGACTGGATTATTTTTTTTGTGTGGTCAGGGAGTTAATTGGGTCGCCAGAGGTGGTCCCGGAAATCTGCACAGTGGGATAAGTGGAATCGCTGCCTGAGTGAGGCA
>JABMNN010000044.1 GCA_013204545.1 Chloroflexota bacterium
ACAATCAAATCTGCAGCCGTTGGTCGGTCTATATTAATTTTCGGGATATGTAATGTCGAAACATTCGTGGACAATTAACTCTACTGAAGTCGACAACGAAGATAACAGTGTCATTTTGGCGTATTTTATTTCTGAATTATTCGCTGTAGACAGAGCATTCACTCACCATTTACCCATACGGTCCTAGGGCGAATGTAAACGGTGTCGACGCTGAACGAATATCTAATCGAATCACGCCTAGATCCAGATCGTCGACTTCTACCGGCAATTAATGAATTCACTTGTGCTACCTTCACGATGAACACACTGGTTAGCAACTTCTTTGTCTAGAGGGATGATGTGTACTCCATTGAGCAGATACCAATACATTTTTGATATGCCCGGTTCACATCCGGTGGTGAAGTCGGCTGTTTCCATTACATGTATTTCTTCTGATCTCGACTACTATTAATAAATGTCGCAAGATCACGTTAGAAATTTCTGCATCATCGCCCATATCGATCACGGTAAGTCGACGCTCGCCGACCGTTTGATCGAACTTACGGGTGCTGTGTCGGCACGAAACATGACTTCCCAACATCTCGACACCATGGAACTGGAGCAGGAACGGGGCATCACGATTAAGGCTCAGGCTGTTAGGCTCCAATATAAAGCCAAATCTGGAGTCGAGTACCAGCTCAACCTGATCGATACTCCGGGACATGTTGACTTTTCGTACGAGGTTTCACGTTCACTCGCGGCATGTGAGGGTGCCGTGCTTCTCATCGACGCTACACAGGGGATTCAGGCTCAGACAATTGCTAATGTTTATCTCGCTCTGGAAAGTAATCTCGAGATAATTCCTGTTCTGAACAAGCTCGATATGCCAGCCGCCGATCCCGAACGAGTTTTGACCGAGATCGAGCAAACTTTCGGATTTGGTGCTGGCGAGGTCTTACAGATATCAGCTAAGACTGGCGATGGTGTTTCAGAGTTAATTGAGAAAATAATCGAATTGGTCCCACCGCCAGTAGGTAACGTTGACGAACCGTTTCGCGCGTTGATTTTTGATTCAAAATTCGATCAATTCAAAGGTGTGATTGCGTATATACGCGCAATGCACGGCTCACTCAAGAGCACAGATCGTGTGCGATTGATGCGAACGGGCATCGAAGCAGAAGTGCTCGAAACCGGATATTTCAGTCCTGTTCTGGAAAAAACGACGGGATTGCTCACCGGTGAAGTTGGCTACGTCGCAACCGGCTTGAAAGACGTCAAGGCTGTTCGCGTTGGCGATACGATGACAGTCACCACAAATCCTGCGGATGAGCCACTTCCGGGTTATGCAGCGCAAAGCCCGATGGTGTTTACTGGAATATTCCCTATCGATGGTGAAGATTTTCCGGATCTTCGTGACGCCCTTGAAAAGCTTCAACTGAACGATTCCGCACTCGTGTTCCAGCCGGAATCATCGGCGGCACTCGGTTTTGGGTTCAGGTGTGGATTCCTTGGATTGCTCCATATGGACATCGTCCAAGAACGGCTCGAACGAGAATATGGGCTTGGACTGATTGCCACCGCTCCAAGTGTTAGCTATGAAGTGTTATTGAGAACGGGAGAGTCGATCACTATCGACAATCCTTCCAAGCTCCCTGATCACAATATGCTTGTAGATATTCTCGAACCTTGGGTAAATATCACGATAGTTACGCCTAGCCGATACATCGGTGCGATCATGGAATTGGTGACGTCCAAGCGTGGCGAGTACAAAAAAATGGAGTATCTCGAACCAGCCTCTGGTGATGACATTGGCGGGAAAGTTCGAGATGCTCGGGTTTTGCTCGAATACGATATTCCGCTTTCAGAAATTCTCGTCGATTTCCACGACAAGCTGAAATCCGGCACTCAAGGTTACGCGTCCATGGACTACTCGGTCATCGACAATCGGACTGCAGATTTGGTCAAGCTCGATGTGTTGGTGAATCACGAACCAGTCGATGCGCTTTCAATGATTACTCACAGAGACGAAGCAGCCTATTACGGTCGGGCGCTGACATCGAAGCTAAAGGAACTTATCCCGCGACAGATGTTCGAAGTCCCGATCCAAGCGTCAATTGGCGGCAAAATCGTGGCTCGTACCAACGTAAAGGCACTTCGTAAAAACGTTTTAGCAAAATGTTACGGTGGCGACATCACCCGTAAACGCAAACTGCTTGAGCAACAGAAAAAAGGCAAGAAACGCCGTATGAAGATGGTCGGTTCGATCGAGGTTCCACAAGAAGCCTTTATGGCAGTTCTAACACTCGACTAACGCTGGGAATCCACCCAGAATAGCGTGTGTATGTCGACTTTAAAAACATCAAAACAATCGCCCAGTAGTTTCTCGCGTCCTCGAGGCGTGCTCGCCGCATTTGCATTTCCTCAATTTCGAAGTGTCTGGACGGCTTCGGTCATATTTTCTCTCGGAAACTGGGGAGAGCGGTTGGCGACCGGATGGGTAGTTCTCAATGAAACCGATTCCGTGTTCCTGACAGCGGCGACTTTCGCCGTACGCCAAGCACCGCAACTTGTTTTTGCGCCAATAGGAGGAGCGGTAGCCGACAGGTTCTCCAGAGGGAAGATCATGTTGGTTGGAGGCATTTACAAGGCTGTTGTCTTATCCGCATTAGCACTGATCGCTGCAAACGATCTGGAGCCACTATGGCTGGTGTTTGTGATACTAGCGTTTTCAGGAATTGGGCAGTCGTTCGAAATTCCAGCTGTTCAGGGAATGGTTACAGGTTGCGTGCCAAGGGCAATCAGGATGAATGCAGTTGCTGTGCAATCGACAGGAATGCGTGCGGTAGGCGCCTTTGGGGCACTGGTGGCCGGTTTTACAATCAGTGCTTTTGGCGTACCTGTTACGTTCCTTGCCTCTGGAGCAGTGTTCTGTCTTGGCGGTATCCTCGCATTTCTTGCTAATCGAGGTTTACGGCAACGTGTTTTTGTGCAAACAAACTCTGTTGCCCGTGACGTGATCGACGGTCTAAAACTGATGTCGACCCTGCCGGTGGTTAAAATGATTTTGATTACCGCTATGTTGGTTGAGATTTTCGGATTCGCCTATGGAGCGATCATGCCTGCTGTCGCAAAAGAAGCTCTTAATGTCGACGAAAAAGGACTTGGGACACTAACAATGATGGCTGGGATCGGGTCAGTCATCGGATCTCTTTTCCTTATGTCTTTAGGGAATTTTCAAAAAAAAGGCCTGTTGTTGATCGGAATTGCGATCTCTTTTGGAACGTTTCTCGCAACGTTCTCAGCTCCCGGATCGTATGCCACAGCACTGGTGCTGATTATGGGAGTGGGGGCGTCATCTGCCGCATTCGATGCAATGCAATGGACGCTTCTTCAATTGAATGTCCCGGATGAAATGAGAGGAAGAGCTGTCGGTGCATGGGTGTTCGCCATAGGGTTTGGCTGGATAGGGCACCTCGGACTCGGTGCCATCGGTGAGGCTGTTGGCGTTCAGTTGACTCTTGCGGTTGCTGGGGTCATCGTAATCACGACTGGACTCGCAGTACTCGTATTCTCGCCGTCGCTCCGCCGGGTTTGAGTTTCTAGCAGTTAATCTAATGCCATGGCTTGTCTTAGTATTTCAGCGAGTCTGGGGTCCTGTTTAGCCACGTGAATTGCCGCTAACAGCACACCTTCGGGGTTTCCAGTGTCTGCATGAAATCCGGTTATCTCACGAGCATGGATCGGGCTGCTGCCTAGTAGAGACGCGACAGCATCCGTGATCTGGACCTCACCAGCTGCACCAGAATGCTCTTCATACAAGTAATCAAAAACCCTGTTGTCGAGAATGTATCGAGCAACAATTGCAAGATTGCTTGGAGCGTTTTCAAGTGCAGGTTTTTCCACGAGCTTATCGACTTTATAGACACCTACGCTCACCGAATGTCCTCCGATCACACCTTTCGTGTGAATAATGTCATCTGCTGCTGCTCTCACTGCTATCACCGACCCACCGTGCTCCCGATACACCTGCATCAACTGTTCCGTTGCGGAGATTTCGTTAATGACTAAATCATCAGGAAAGATGGTTAGAAACGGTTCACTGTCGCAGAAATCACGAGCTTGTAAAATAGCGTGACCGGGACCTCGAGGAACCTGCTGGTAAACAGTCGTTATGTTGGCCAGCGAAGCAATTTCGAGTTGTGCTTCAAATAGCTCATAGCGGCCTCGATCCTTTAACTCACGTTCGAGCACTGCCTGACTACCAAAATATTCGGCTACAGATTCCATTCCCGGCGACATGACGATCGCAATATCGGTTATGCCCGCTTTTGCGGCTTCGCGCACAGCATATTCGATCACTGGAACGTTGAGTACGGGCAGTAGGGGTTTTGGGATGGAGCGGGTGGCAGGAAGGAATCGCGTTCCTAGTCCTCCTACCGGAATTACAGCTTTGGTGACCGTCGGATATTTGTTCGATCCATCAAGCGGTTGATTAGACATATCGAGATTCTACCGGGAATTTCGTCGGGATTCGTGTTAGATTTCTGCGACTATTCGGTGGGTAGGTAGTACGATTAGGTTGATTGTGCTAGGTGGGGCGTTAGCGGTGCCCTGTACTCGTAATCCGCTTTAACGAGACTGAATGCCCTATCGAGATTGTTCGCTGGTGGCCGCTAGTGTCAGTATTTAGATATTGAGAGTCTGGTCCTGCGCGGCGAGGTCTTGTGAACTCCGTCAGGACCGGAAGGTAGCAGCGGTAAGCGATAAACCTCGGGTGCCGTGGGAATGCCGGGCTTGAGTCGGTACTGATGTCTATGCTTCGAGTGGCAACCGACACTGGGATGCACGATCATTTATTTCTCTCGCACCATGTACACGAAGTGTCATCCGACTCTCAATGATTCCGACAACAGGCACGAATCCCGGGTTGGATTAGCCCATGTCAGCACAACGTCTGGGTCAACATTTTCTCATAGACGCAGAAGCAATCAGTTCGATTATCGCGGCGGCTGATCTGAGTAGCGATGATACAGTTGTTGAAGTAGGTCCCGGTCGCGGAGCGTTGACTGGCGATATTGTCGATCGCGCTGGCCGCGTATTGTTACTTGAATACGATACTGATCTTGCCGACCGCCTAGCTCAGAAGTACGAATCGAATCAAACCGTACGCGTATTGAACGTTGATGCTCGGAATTTTGGCTCAGATCTGGACCCGTGGCTCGTCGAAGGTCCTTACAAGGTAGTGGCCAATTTGCCGTATTACGCCGCTAATCCGATCACTCGAAACTTTCTTGAATCGACTCGAAAACCAATTTCGATGGTGATTATGATTCAGCGTGAAGTGGCAAATGACATGTCGGCAAAAGCCGGCGACATGAGTCTTCTCTCTCTGGCAATTCAGATTTATTCAACGGCTGAACATGTGATCGATGTTCCGCCTAGCTGCTTCAACCCGCCGCCGAAGGTTCATTCAACCGTCATAAAACTTACACCAAACGAAGAACTGCAGATCAAATTTGAATCAGTGGATGACTTCTTTAAACTGGCGAGAAGTGGATTCAAAAGTCCACGAAAACAGTTGCACAATTCGCTGTCTGACGGGCTGTTTATTCCGCTAGATGATGCTCGGGCACTTGTAGAAAAAACGGGCTTCGAGACATCTCGCCGTCCGGCATCTCTGTCATTATCTGATTGGCAGATTTTGTATGACGTTTGGGTGGAAGAGGGACGTCCGATGCAAGTCAAGGGCTCAGTTCGACGCAAAAGCCAGAAAAGTCTTAGTGAGTAGCCAAATCATGATCGAAGAAAAGGCATTTGCCAAGGTGAATCTCACGCTAGAGATTCTCGGCAAACGTCGCGATGGCTACCATAATCTTGCGTCTGTTATGCAAACAGTCGACTTATTCGACATTGTCCAGATTTCCGAGGCGGATGAACTGGTCGTTTCCTGCGATGATAACGAAATAGCACCCGAAAACAATCTCGCCACGAAAGCTGCAATAGCGCTCAAAACCCAAACTGGTATTTCGTCTGGTGCAACCATTTCTGTCAAAAAACATATCCCCGTTTCGGCAGGGCTTGGCGGTGGTTCTACCGATGCAGCGGCCACGTTGCGTGGGCTTAACAGACTGTGGAATCTTGGCCTTTCAATAGACGAGCTAACCGAGATTGCAGCAGAGATTGGATCTGATGTACCGTTTTTGATCCGAGGCGGTACTTCGCTTGTTCAGGGCAGGGGAGAGGATGTCACTCCCATAACCCCTGCACGTATTCCGAAATTCTTGATATTCACACCTGAAGTAAAACTTGAAAACCCAACTGCCAAGACCGCTTCGGTTTTTTCGTATATAAATGAGTCGATGTTCACCCGGGGCAGTTTGAGTCACAAACTGGCTGCTAGAGTTCGAACAGGAAGTGATTGTCCACCGGAGTTTTTTTTCAATCAATTTGGATTGATTGCTGAAGATATATTTCCCGGCTGGAGTACACAACGTGACCAATTGATGTCACTAGGTGTACGTGATGTAGTGCTTTGCGGGGCTGGACCGTCAATGTTTACCGTGCCGCCATCAAAAGAACTGGGAACCGCGTGGCACCTGTTGCTGACAACGGTTCAAGGCAAACGAGCGTTTCTTGTAGATTCCTCACCGGGAATTTCTATACGGGAGGACTCGTAGTTGGAAGAACCGCTACGAACCATAATAGCGGGCATGATCGGCGGGGCGTTTATGGGGATGGTCTTCGTCACTCACATAGCTTTATTGCTGGTCTACAGTCCACCAAAAACGTTAAGTGAACGAGCTGCAGAATCGAATGTCTCAAACTTAGTTACTCTGTCCGCGCTTGTGACGTTTCTTGGCTGGAATGTGTTGGCGATTGCCATGTCTTTTGCAGCTCAAGCCACCTTATCTGGTGACAAAACCCAAATATCTGTGGTGCCCAATCCCGTGTACTTGTTTATCGTGATGTTTATCGTCTTGTTCATTTCAATACCTGCGTTCATATTCTTCCGAGATAGAAAAACTCATCTGGTTGGCGAACTGCTGTTATTTGTTGGCATTTTCGGGTTTTTGATTCCAAATCTCGTTATTGCAGTACAACGGCCTCAGATATAACCGGATATTGCTGCGGATATCATTCAGTTGGGTTTAAACTTTCCTAAATTATTCCCTCGGTGGTCATCCTCAAATACTGCCACGACACTCGGTTAGAAAAGGTCCATAAACGAAATGTCCATGCGATTCGCCAATCGGTTTGACGGCAAGGTAGCTCTCCTCACCGGTTCAGCAGCAACAAATACTGACGAACTAATGGGATTTGGCGGTGCGACCGTCTGGCGGTTCCTTGAAGAGGGCGGCAAAGGTGTTGTCATAACCGATGTTCAAGACGAAATCGGTGAACGATCGGCTCAAAAACTTCGAAACGCCGGTTATGACGCCATTTACATCCATCTAGATGTGACGGAAGAAGCAGAATGGAAGACGGTTGTAGATGCAACTGTGGCGCACTTTGGACGGTTAGACATACTCGTCAATATTGCCGGAATTCTCGACCCGAAATCGATTCTAGATATTGAACCTGCGGTTTGGAAGAAGACGATGGAGATCAGCACAGTTGGAATTTTCCTAGGAACGCGGGCTGTCGCTAAGCCGATGGAGCAGTCAGGGGGCGGTGCGATCATCAATCTAGCTTCAATGGCGGCCAAACAAGGCTCCGGGTCTTACGGATCAGCTTACTCATTCTCACGTGGCGGCATGTTGAACTTCTCGATGTCATCTGCACTACAACTCTCTCACATGGGCATTCGGGTGAATACGATCATGCCGGGCTGGGTGCACACCCCGTTCACCGACTACTTGTACTCAGACCCAGAGCAGAGCAAGTATCGAACTGATCGAGTTCCGCTCGGTCGTTGGGGTAAGCCTGAAGATATAGCTGGAGGGATTCTTTTCCTTGCGTCAGATGATGCCTCGTATATGACCGGAGCTGAACTTCTGATGGACGGCGGGGTCAGTGCTGGATCTGTACGTCCCAAGAATCCGAAGAACGACGACTAGTTGTTACCAATGAGCCCAGCGATAGGTTCTAGTGGGTGCGAACTGCGCCGCCGTCGTGGCTGTGTGGCACCTTCTTATTCACTGAACCAATAGCATCGGTAAAGACCTTTCGTATGGAAGCATGACGTGCAGAGTCTGCGCGAGTGGCAAGTGTGTCTAGCCATTCGACACCGCCTTGCATCGTTGTGATCAAGTACTCCCCCAGGGCGACATCGAACACATCAGTACGACCCGCTTTGACGTAGACTGCCGCCGTGTGAGCAGCGAAATTCACCGGCCAGACATGCCATGCGACATGATTACTAACGGCGCGAGCAGCGATCCAGCCACTGGTAGAAAGATCGAGTTTTTCATCAATGGCGAGTAACTTGGCTCCATCATTCGAAGTTTCTTCAGCGATAACTTTGCCGTTGAAAACGATTTCAAGTTTGTTGATCGGCATTGCGCATGTCGCAGTTGCCGTTACATGAACAGATCCGCCGGATTCAGGCAATGTTAATTCGTCACCCGGTCGAAGACCTTCAACTGTGAAGTCCATCAACGGACCACTTGTCGTATACGTTCTTCCTGCACGAATCGCATCGCTCCATGATTCATGCGAAAGATCACGATCACCGATGTAGGCATAAGTCCGCACACCTCCTACGGGCATTCCCGCCGACATTTTGTCGGTGCCGCCAACGGCTGGCACCCTGAATCCACAACTCATCAGTCGATACCATTCATGCACGGAAAATGTATCCATACTAGGGACGTGGAAATCTCGGATCTCGAGTCCGTCGACTTTGCCGAGGACTACCTCTGCAATCACCTCTGAGTGGGGGAACGGGAAGTGAGGTACGATAGCGAGTCCTCCTTTTTCGTGTGCTTCATCTGCCCATTCACTCATCGCACGCACGGTTGGATCGACGATGTAGCCTTCGGTTGGGCCGCTGGTAGACATTGGGAATATTGGTGATCCGGTTGCTCCCATGAGGCTGATATGCCCCATGAAATGCTGCCGATTTTCGCTGCCAACCCATACGACTGTTTCTTGGGATGACGATCCTGACGATGCACCGGTTAGATCGCCTACGTTTGTGTACAGATCTCCCCATTGAGCAGCTAAAAGATTGACGACGTTGATATCTTCTCCTGCTGCTTCCAAGTGAGCCGTTTCCGGCGACAAAAAGTGGACGTGGGTATCGGCAGTCACCCAACCCGACTTACGTAGGTTTGAATTTCGGTCAAGCGTTATCTCTAACTCGCGTTGCCCCGGCTTGATGTTGAGTTTCTGCCGAATTGGTTCGAACTCGAATCCCTTTGATACTTCGACATAGACATCACCAACCGGAAGTTCGCCATGAAATGTTCCATCGACGTAGGCGTATTGCGTGTCGCCTAACAGAAGATCTGCCCCGTAATCAGAGGTGGTCCCGGAAATCTGCACAGTGGGATAAGTGGAATCGCTGCCTGAGTGAGGCA
>JABMNN010000045.1 GCA_013204545.1 Chloroflexota bacterium
TGCCTCACTCAGGCAGCGATTCCACTTATCCCACTGTGCAGATTTCCGGGACCACCTCTGATCGTTAGTTTTATGATGGCGAAAGTGCCAAGGAGTATCCACTCCAATGAATCGGCAGATTAGTTACCAGCGAGAGTGTTAATCGTGCTTTGAATTAGCGTCCGAAGTGACGTCAGCACCGTGTGCATGTGATTCGTGGGCGTGGGAATGACCATCGACGATTAGTCGTCTGTGATGGCGATCCTTCAAGTGCAGCACAAATGCGCCAGCCTCTACCATCAACAACAACGCGATAGCGGATAGTACAACGCTTCCACCGGGCGCAATGTCGGCGTAATAGGCGATTACCATCCCTATAACGGCGACGAATACACCCACAATGGACGATGTGACCACAGTGCTGGCCAGCCCTGTGGTGATGCGAATGCTTATGAGCACAGGAATTACTATGAGTGCACCCACGAGCAAAACTCCGACGACTCGCATGGATACGGTGATCGTCGCTCCGGTAAGGATAGCTAAACCTAAATTCAGCAGATGGACGCGAACGCCGTTTATTCGAGCAAGGTCACTATCAAAGGTGATCTGGGCCAACTCTGAACTGAACATAAGCAGAAAAAGAGTTATAACGACCGTCAGGGTTGCCATCCACCACAGATCGGTCTGAGTGACTGTTAGAACACTGCCAAATAGATACGAAAATAGCGTGCTGTTAAACCCGTCAGCGATGCTGATTAAAACGACGGCAACAGCCAAGGCTCCGTACAAAAACACGGCCAGAGCCGCATCTCCTGGCAATAGTCTACGCATTCGTAGTTCTTCGATGGATACCGCCGCACCCGTGGTCGCTATCAACGCAATCACCGGTGCAAACGATTTCGTGAGCAACGCAATTGCAACTCCTGCCAGTGCGACATGGGAAAGAGTGTCAGCGATAAGCGACAGCCGACGCAGAACTAGGAAAACGCCAAATGCTGGCGCCGTGGCACCAATTAATACGGATGCGATGATCGCCCGGTTCATAAACTCGTAATGGAAAATCTCTGGCATACAGATTACCTGTGGGTGTGCTCTGGATCGTGCATCAACACATCCACGGGAAATCCGTAAAGTCCCGATAGAGCTTGGGCATCAAGTTGATGAACAGGTCCGTGAAACACGATGTCACGATTGATACATGCACAAGTCGTGGCTTCCCGCATTACCGCGCCGATGTCATGAGAAACCATGACGATGGTTATGCCAAGGTCTCGATTTAACCGCCTAACCATCAAGTGGAACTGTTCTTCTCCCACCGCATCCACGCCCGCTACAGGCTCATCCATGACCAGTAGGTCTGGACGACGGACGAGTGACCGAGCGATCAGCATTCGCTGCTGCTGGCCAACGGAAAGGTCAGAGACTCGCCGGTCTGCCAGTTGTTCGATACCTGCCATCTCCATCGCCTCGTCGACTCGGCCTTTGTCGTTACGTTTGAAAATTGAGAGCGGACTAAAGCCGGAGTAGGAACCGAAGTTAACGATCTCTCGAACAGACGCTGGAAATCTTGACTCCGTTGCCTGTGTTCGCTGAGGAACATACCCTATGCGGTGCCAATCGGTGAAGGTTTCTGCTGGTTCACCGAACAGCAAGACTTGACCAGCCGTTGGTTTCAACAAACCTAGAGCCAGTTTCATCAACGTGGTTTTTCCAGAACCATTAGGACCCAAGATCGCTACGAATTCTCCCTGAGTTATCGAAAAATTAATATCGCGTACGACTGGTTCACTGTTGTAACTGAACCACGTTTCGTTGAACCGTACCGGCACTTCGTCCGGTGTGATTTGTTTGCCTGCGTGCCCGCTCACATTTTGAGACTCAGTGTCATTTAATGTTGTCAAATTCGTCGGCGTCGTTGAATCACGATCAAGCAATTGAGGCACCAGATTTTGATATTCCAAGGCATCGGTTACACGTGATGAATATTTCCATCCGGTGTCCAACAATATCACCATCAATTTCTTTTCCAAGCGAGCGCATAACTCGCTCAACGGTCGAGTCACGGAACTCTCCGATAGTGCCACATTTGGAACATATTGTGTGGTGATGATGTTCTACTCTGGCGATGCTGTACATCGGAGCACCATCTAGAATCGGCAGTTTACACAATGCACCGGCATCAACCAGATGTCGAATTGTTCGGTACACCGTTGCCCTGCCAACACCTGGCAGATCTCGACATAGTTGCTCGGCCGTGAATGCGTCGTTTGCGGTTTCGATTCGAGCTACGATGGTCGAACGAGTAGCAGTCTTGCGCAGCCCTCTATCTTCGAGTGCTGTAATCAGATCAATTTCGATTGGTATGACTGTGTCGGATGGCATTTTCCACCACTACGTTTCTGATACTTGATATCAATACGCGGTAAGAATCAAAGTATACAGTTCAGGCCAACACGGCGGTTAACCAAACGCTCTATCCCGGAATTTTCTGTCCAACAATATTGGTGACATACGTCCCTGACTCGATCCACGTAATTGCGACTGTAATGACAGCGACCAGCACAATTGCTTGCACCACTCTGTACGCCGGCCGTGCACCCGTTCTCATAGCCATTCGTGGAGTTCCGAAATTGAATGGAGTGTCAACCGCTAACAGCTGCTCCCGTGGAGCAATCAAATATGACACCAATCCACCTGCAAGCAAACCACCAAAATGAGCGGCATTATCAATACCCGTTGAAGCGAGACCCATTACCACGTTAATAGCTACAATCACGCCGATCGAAGTTAGTTGCTGCCTTCCCATCTGGCCGAGAAATCGACGATTCAATAGCAAGTACACGCCGAAAGCCCCAAGAATCCCGAATACGGCTCCGCTTGCGCCAACACCAGGATTTGGTCCTGCCATGAAACTAACTACGTTCCCCATCACTCCCGCGCTCATATAAACGACGACGAAATTTCGTGTACCAAATGTACGTTCAACGATAGATCCGAATATGACCAGAGCAAACAGATTGGTCAACAAATGAAAAAATCCCGCATGCAAAAACATCGGTATGAACAGCCGCCAATATTGCCCCTCAGCGATATACGGCCCGTACTTTGCACCCCAATTAAGTAGGTTTTGAGTTCCCGGCCCACCAGAAGCCATCACGCCCAGAAAGAAAAGTATGTTGATCGAAACAATAGCGCTAGTGGCCGGAGCGCCACTGATACCAGCTACAAACGATTGCCGCTGAACGGGATTTTGCCTCAAGTTGTAGACTCTCCGTGTGAAATGTTGGTGTTAATTGAAATACGAGATACGATATCGACTTCCATTAGCGCAACACATCCCTCTTTTGATGTTTAGTAAACGTATACTCTCGACGGTACTATTCATCGAAACGTCTTTGAAATCGTACTTGCACCAGACTACAGCTTTAAATTTATGACCGAATCTGCGAAAATACGAATTCTCGTAATCGATGATGAAGAGTCGGTTAGGTACGCTATCGACGCGGGCCTCGATTTTCTTGGCGATTTCGACGTATATTTCGCCGAAGACGGCATCAAAGGAATTGAAAGCCTGAAGATTTTCTCACCAAATCTCCTACTGGTAGATTTAGTGCTACCTTCCGCCAGCGGTATGGACGTTTTAGAAGCGATTCAAAAAGACCGTGAAATTACGCGCCCCAGTCGAGTCGTATTGATGACCGGCCACTCAGATCCGGTCAAAGAAGAGCACTTCTCTGATATTGGGATCGATAAGATTCTACCCAAACCCTTCAAACTCGAACAGTTAAAAAATGCTCTGTTTGACTAGCGTGGTTCCGAGTGATGCATGATTTTCATCAGCAACTATACTGTAATTCGACACTCCCAAATGGTGGGATTAGTTCATAATTTATGTTTTTACACTGATAACTCATACTACTGCACTACTAGCCTGCATTGGACTGTATGAGTTAAGGAGCTTGGTACGTGCTTATAGCCGAAGATGATGCGGCAACACGCGACGCGGTGGTAGCCATGCTTGAAGAGTTAGGCATCATTGATGTCGTAACAGCGCGAAATGGCGAACAGGCTCTAATAGAGATGGAACACCGACAATTTGGAGTATTGCTGCTTGACCTGATGATGCCGATAATCGACGGCTATGAAGTCTTGCGAGAACTGCGCAAGGGCAAATACAAACGTCCTGATCGAATCATCGTAATGAGCGCTCACGCGCAACCTGCGGAGTTAGACGGATTATTGGCTCTTGGGGCAGACTCATTTATGCCAAAGCCTTTCATGATGAACGATCTCGAAAAGGTTCTTACGTAAATTCGACCCAACGAAACATTTAGTTTATCTGTAAACTTTCGCTTTCGACCAATAATTCTCTATTTCGCCTGAATAATGTCGAGTTTTGGCATTTCTCCAAGTATTCCACGCTCGACAGCCATGGAGAACAACTTTTCTAAAGCCTCCCTGCCCTCGATCCCCATGTCGACGGTGTCGTCGTTAACGTACATACGTACAAATTTTTTACCGTCTTCAGGGTCAATACCTCGTCCGAATCCAAGCGCATAATTCAGGGCATCATCTTCATGGGAGCGAGCATAATTAATGCTCGCTAGTGAGGCATCGGCGATCGCCTGAGCCAACTCTTCACCGATGTGTCGGCTGACCAGATCAACCCCGAGCGGAATCGGAAGTGCAGTTGCTTCGTACCATTTTTCGCCCAGACTCATGATCCCGTGGAATCCGAGCTTTTTGTAGAGAATTTGTCCTTCGTGGAGCAGTATCCCCGCATCTGCTCGTCCTTCTTGAACGGCAGGTCCTACATCATCAAAATCGAGGAATATTGGCACGCAGTTTTTGGGGCCAAATATCTGAAAAAGCAGCCATGACGTCGTAAATCGGCCAGGCACGGCGATACGCTTGCCCTCAAGATCAGACTCTGTCATTGGTTCGGCAGATACGACCATCGGGCCGTAGTTGCGACCAATCGATGAACCGCAAGACATGATTCTGTAGTGCTCGGCAACATCTGGATATCGTGCCGCAGATATAGCCGTTACTGGCAACTTCCCGGTCTCAGCGAGAATATTCAGCGATTCAATGTCTTCCATGTGGTGAGAAACGGAATAACCAGGTATCTCGACGTACTTGTTTTCCATGGCGTAAAACATGAATGCATCATCAGCATCAGGGCTGTGGCCGAAGATGATCCTATTTTCGTTGATTGTCATTATGATTTGATCGCCCGCTGTGTAGTTATTTTGTCGACGTCAGCTCAGCCTCTGAGCCTTCTACTATCTCGTAGTTGGTAAGACGTTGAACCGGAGAGTATCCGGCCTCTGAGATCATTTCTCTAACTTCATTTTCCGTAGTTCGATTGTAGAAGCCAGCCGCTAACATGACGTTTTCATCAAAGAGCGTTCCACCAAAGTCGTCAGCTCCGAACCGTAAAGCGATCTGGCCAGTTTTTTTTCCTTCAGAAAACCAAGATGCCTGAATGTGAGGCACGTTATCCAGCATGATGCGAGAAATCGCTATGATCCTCAGGTACTGATTGGGTCCTGCCTCATTGTCCACCAGCTTCGCAAGAGCGGTGTTGTCCTTTTTATACGACCACGGAATGAACGCCGTAAATCCGCCATCATTGCCGTTTTTCAAGGCGAGATCTTGAACGTCCCTGATATGCACGAGAGATTCAATCACGTGATGGTCTTTTTCAACGTGCCCGTACATCATGGTTGCCGTGGTTTTTAGTCCTACCTTGTGAGCTGCTTCATGAACCTTGGTCCACTTATCCACAGTGTCCTTAGGCTTAAATCTCGACACAGTGGCCTTCACCTCATCAGATAGGATCTCGGAACCACCACCTGGCATCGAGCGCTGACCCGCATCCCAAAGAGCTGTGAAAACCTGTTCGTAGCTCATCTCTGAGACTTCACTCATGCGAACAATCTCTGGTGCCGACCAATAGTGAGGGGTTACATCGGGAAAACGTTTTTTTGTTTCGGAAACCATTTCGACGTAGTAATCGAGTTGAAGGTCGGAGTTTAAGCCACCCTGCATCAGCACGGTGCGCACACCGTTCTTCCGCGCACGCTCGATCTTGTCCATGATCTGCTCAACTGTGTAGGTATAAGCCGACGGATCCTTAGGATCAGTTCGATAGAACGCGCAAAACGAGCAGTACGCATCGCAAAGGTTCGTGTAGTTCAGGTTGGTGTCTACCACATACGAAACTTTGTTGTTCGGGTTGTGGTGTTGGCGCCAATATTCAGCGAGCGAAACCAAGTCAAGCAGTTCCGCCTCCTGCATCAACCACAAACCTTCTTCACTCGTGATTCGTTTGCCAGAGAAGACCTTTTTCGTAATTTGCTGAAGCATTTTTGTCACTTCGACGATCTAATTCGACGTCGAAACAGCCTTTTCTACTGATGTATCAGTCTGTGCTGATGCCGGTGGTCGCCAATTCGGCAATTTGTTAAGTCGCAGTCTGAATTCCTCTTGTCCGGCTCGTTCGTCTGGACCAAAGAAATAGGTGAAGTTCTGAACGTAGTTCGACACCTCATATTCTGACATCACCGCAGATTTTCTAATCCGACTAATCTCTTCAACAGAATTTACTCCATCTCGAGTTGCCTGAACCAGTTGACGCTCGAACCGCTCGGATACCTCTACAGGCACATCCGAGCGTACTACCCATTCTGCGAACACAAACGGCAGCCCTGTCAGAGTCTTCCAGGCTGATCCTAGATCGTAGTGATGCGGATATTCAGTTGTTGCTAGCTGTTCTAATGCAGGATCGCCAATGACGAGTGCAGCGTCCTGTTCGTTGGCCATTTCGACAAATCGGTGTTCGGTTACGTCCCACAGATCGGCAAACAGCACACGCAACAGTTGAATTGAAGTTGCAGTATGGCTCGTTACCGCAATGCTCGAACCCGAAAGCTGCTCAACAGGGATGTTTGAGAACAAAAAAACACTTAAAGCCGGACCATCGCACGCGACACCCATATTCCCAAGTGATCTCACGTTATCGCCCATCCGAAGAACCTCTGCAATCGGAAGCGGTCCAGCTTGTAAATCACTTCTTTCGACGGCCGCGGCCATAGCGCGTGGTGGCATTGCGATAAGCTCGCACGAATCTGGTGGGAGTTTTCGATAAAAGACCTCTGAATTCAAATAGGTCATGTGCCCGACTTTCAGGACATTATGATGAGATTGTTTAGTGGTCATACACCCTGATCTCGTTGTACAGAGCGTCTCGTTCGACGGGGATGCGACGCGCGTCTCTGATCGAAGACGCCATCGACTCTCGAGCCCGGCCAGCTGGCGACTCGGCCAAAGCGGCGTGGGCTATTCGCTCCTTGCCAATCGTGCCATCCAAATCGTTGGCACCAAAATTCAGGCCAATACTGGCCGTAGCCGCCCCCAACATCACCCAGTAACTCTTGATGTACTTGATGTTGTCGAGCATCAAACGTGCGGCGGCTATCATCTTTAGATCATCCATTGGAGGGGTGTGTCTTGGTCGTAGTTTCGTCGTGCCAACCTGATATTCAAGAGGGATAAAAGCTAGGAAACCGCCGGTCTCATCTTGAATGTTACGGAGGCGAATAAGATGCTCAATCCGCTCCTCAAACGACTCGATGTGTCCGTAGAGCAAAGTGCAATTTGTCGGAATGCCCATGCGATGGGCTGTCTTATGGATTTCGGCCCACCGATCCGCATTCGCTTTCCCCGGTAGAAGAATTTTGTGTACGCGCGACGAAAATACCTCTGCACCGCCACCTGGCATCGACTGAAGACCGGCCTCCTTTAAAATAGCTAGAGATTCTTCAGGTGAAACTTTCCATCGACGCTGGAAGTAATCGATTTCTGAAGCAGTGAAGCCTTTTATCTGAACGTGAGGGGCCTTTTCATGGATAGCTTTGACCATCTCGACGTAGTACTCAAACGGCCAAGTAGGGTGGTGCCCTCCCACAATGTGGATCTCATGGATATCGTCGTCAACATGATCAAGGATTTCTTCGATCGACATCTCATAGGCGTCTTTTTCACCAGGTTTTTTAGCAAAATCACAGAATTTGCAACTTAGAACACAGATGTTGGTTGGATTCACGTGACGGTTTAGAACGAAATAAACTTTGTCGCCAGTGACACGTTTTTTTGCAAAATCTGCCATACGCCCAACGCCCGATATATCATCAGTTTCAAGAAGCGTGACGCCTTCCGCAGTCGACAATCTCTCACCGGCTTGGACTTTGTCCCAGATAGGGAACAGTCGCTTGTCGGTTAGATTCAACTCGACCCGAAGATTTGGGTCGGCTACTTCCAGTATCGGGACCATTTCGAATCCACTTTCTTCACTATTTCAGGGTCCATCACCAGTGGCTTTTGGTAACCCTGTTTCCAAGTTGCATCAATGCCCATCACTCCGGAATAAACCGGGGCAAGGCCTCTAAATTCGACTCTTGAGAACATCACGTCGAGCACAGCGTCAAATCTCGTGAAAATACCCCAAAGCAAAATTTCGTCATCATCAATTTCGACATCTACAGATACAGCAACGACGATCTTCACGCTCCCAAGTAGCGGGTTGTCGACTAGCTTTTGAACAATCTCCCTGCCTTTACCTTCAGTCTGAACCACTAGCATTGTTTTGCCGACCAGACGGTATTTTGTAATTCCGGGTGCGATTTTCCCTAGATTCGCAGGCAAGGCCACCGCAACTGGTGAGCCTTCTCCAAGCGGACCACCAGTTGCGTCAAGGATCATCTTTGAACCCTTGTGCAGCGCTTCACCAGTGAAATCCAAAGTATCGGCGGCGGTTCGTGCAGTCAGGTGAAAATCTTGCTCGGGATCGAAGTTACGACGAATCGCCTGCATCACATGACCATGATCACGCGGATTCACATCAGGACCAACCAACACGAGATTTTTAGTAAGTGAAAGTTGTCCGTCGCCCAGCAATCCAAGTGCCGTTTTTATCGGCTCACGTTGGTATCGAGGATCAACAGAAACGACCAATAAATTGTGGAATCCGGCCTCGTAGTACGCCCACATGTCTTTGACTTCGCGGCGTATAAGCCGAACGAGAGGGGTCAGTGCAAGCTGAGCTGCATCACCCAGATAACGATCTTCCTGCGGAGGCCTTCCTACGACCGTCGCAGGGTAGATTGCATTTTTTCTACGTGTCATCCGAGTAATTTCGAAGACGGGATGATCTGCCGCCGCTGAATAATGACCGAAGTGATCCCCAAATGGGCCTTCTAGTCTTCGTACTCGCGGTCGCAGAACACCCTCAAAAATGAACTCGGCGTGGGCTGGAACTTTCATATCAATTGTTTTCGCCCTAGTCATAGGAGTTCGCTGTCCACGGACGATTCCAGAAAAAGCTACTTCGTCCAACCCTTCAGGCAATGGCATGATTGCGGCGAGGATCAACGATGGGTCGCCACCAATTGCGACAGCCATCTCAAGTGGTTTACCTAATTTCTCAGCAATTTGGTAATGAAATCCACCACCCTTCTGGATTTGCATATGCATACCGGTTGTACGCTCGTCGTACACCTGCATCCGGTACATTCCCATGTTTCCAGCGCCGGTATTGGGATCACGACTCATGACCAATGGCAACGTGATAAACCTACCGCCGTCTTCAGGCCAGCATTTGAGTACCGGAAGCTGATCGAGTCTTGAATCCTCGACAATCTGCTGTGAAAGGGCGTTACGAGTATTTTTGGGTCGGATCTTAAGTAATCGCCAGCCGGTTTTACGGTTTCGCCAGAATGAACCTAGACTCGGAGGATTTATGTCTTCCATGAACCGGACAATATCTTCACCAAGCGCCTCTGCTGGGCGACCGAGTGCAAGTTCAATTCGACGCATCGATGCCATCGAATTAATCACAAGCGGATAATTTGAACCTTTGACATTCTCGAACAAGAGAGCAGGAAGGTTTTCTTTGACCGATCGGGTAGCAATCTCGGTCACTTCCAACTCAGCATCAACTTCTTCAGTGACGCGTTTGAGTTCCCCTTCTTTTTCAAGGAGTTGCAGGAACGATTGAAGATCTGTAAATGCCACCTAAATTGGTTCCTTATTCATTTGTCAAATACGAGGATGGTTCGGGTCCGAGCCAAGGCTTCATTATCGACGACTCGATCCCTAACGACGCGATGATTCGCCCTGCAACCATATCTATCAAATCATTGATTCTAGTCGGTCGGTGATAGAAACCTGGAGATGCAGGCAGAACGATTGCTCCCGCTTCGGTCACAGCGGTCATATTTCTCAGATGTATCAGGCTCAGCGGCATCTCACGTGAGACCAATACAAGGCGACGACGTTCTTTTAAACACACATCAGCCGCCCTTTCGAGCAACCCGTTCGATATGCCGTGAGCAATTCGCCCTAAGGTTCCTCCTGAACAAGGCACAACTACCATGCCATCGACTGGAAATGATCCTGACGCTATCGGCGAAGCGACGTCCTTGTGGTGGTAAAGCTCAAAATTCCCAGAGAATTCACCTGCTCGAGCCCACTCAAGAATAAGAGGAGTGTCGGCCTTCGTGTCTCCCGATAATTTCAAATCATCTTCAACGTCAAGGACCTTGCGACCGGCATCTGTGATTACAGCTTTTACATCGTGACCCGTCACCAGCATCTGCTCGAGCACTCGACGAGCGTAAGGTGCACCACTTGCTCCCGCTATGCCCAATACATAGACTCCCATCAGATAACCTCGCCAATTACTACAAATATGCCAAAAACAACTGCGATCACGCCATTCATGGTGAAGAACGCCATATTCAATTTTGATAAATCGGCAGACGACACGAGTGATTGCTCATATGCCAGTAATACGGCTGCGACGAGTACTCCAAATGAGTAGAACCCACTCGCTTCAAGAACTAAGCCAGCTAAGGCTAGAAACAATACCGCAACCACGTGCAGCAGGCGCGAAACGATCAGGGCAGTAGGGATTCCGAATCTCGCCGGAATCGAATGTAATCCTTGTTCGCGGTCTACCTTGAAATCGGCTGTGGCATATAAGACATCGAATCCAGCAACCCATGCCATCGATCCAATTCCGATGATAACGAAGCCAACCGGCAAGGTCCCAGTAAGGGCAAGAGATACTGCGGGTGGCACGATCAGATATACAGCTCCCATCCCAAAGTGGACCAGCCAAGTAAACCGTTTCAAATACGGGTAACCGATCATAACTGCCAGTGGAATAGGGGCAAGTGCCCACGTGACGGGATCTAACTGCGAAGTTGCCCCGATGAATATTAACCCCGCAACAGCCATGTATCCGACCATCGATTGACCGCTGATTGCTCCAGCAGGTATTGCTCGTATTGCGGTTCTTGTATTTCGACCGTCAATTTCGGCGTCGATCAAACGATTCGCTGACATCCCAAAGGTTCGCATACCA
>JABMNN010000046.1 GCA_013204545.1 Chloroflexota bacterium
ACCCAATATCGACGCTGAATCTGCTGAAATTATTGACGCGACTGGACTCGTCCTGTCTCCCGGATTCATCGACGTTCATTCACATGACGATTTTCATGTTTTGATCGAACCTGAAGTGCGGCACAACATTTTTCAGGGCATCACGACCGTAATTGTCGGCAACTGCGGATTTGGAGCTGCTGGATCAGACGCTGGTAAGATCCAAATGAAAGCTATCAACGAGCCGAGTGCTGATCTGCCAGATTGGGCTGGTTATGCTGGGTATCTCGAAGAGGTCGATAAAACCTCGCCAGTGTTGAATGTCGCAGTCTTGATCGGTCATCACACTGCCCGTCGACAGGCGATGGGCGGCATAGAAAATCGACCACCAACAGATGTTGAACTTGCCGCGATGCTTGCGAGTGTGACCGAGGGAATGGAGGCTGGGGCGGTTGGAATGTCGACTGGGTTGGTCTACGAACCGGGTCGCTATGCCAGTACCGAGGAAGTCGTAGCGTTGTCGAAAATAGTAGGGCAACACGGTGGGCTTTACGTTTCGCACATGCGTGACGAGGGCTCAGGTTTGCTGGATTCGGTTAGAGAGACGCTTCACATCGGTGAGGCAAGTGGCACTGCAGTCGAAATTTCTCATCACAAGTCTGTCGGCAAAGCGAATTGGGGCTTGGTTACTCGCTCACTCGAAATGATTGAGGAGGCCGTTGCTCAGGGTCGGGATGTTACAGCCGATCAGTATCCGTATACGGCTCGTAGTACGATGTTGTTTGCACTTGTCCAGAACGGAACCTTCAATGATAGCGAAGGTGGGGCAATGGGTAAGTCCGAACCTTCGGAGGTGCTGCTTTGCTCGGTTCCCGGATACTCAAACTTAGAAGGACGAACACTTCAGAGCTTCGTCGAGGAGTTCGATCTGCCCGGTGAAGAGGCTGCTAACAAGCTACTCATGGACTACTCCGGAGATATCTTAGTGGCGGCTTTTGGTATGGACGAAGGCGATGTTCGGATGGTCATGGCTCACTCGTCGACCATGATCGGTACGGACGGGCTGGATCGGGGTTCTAAACCTCACCCGCGAGCTTGGGGGACTTACCCAAGGGTGCTCGGCAAGTACGTTCGTGAAGAGGGTGTGATCTCGCTTGAGAACGCTATCTACAAGATGACTCATATGCCAGCTGCGAAGTTCGGGATCGCCAATCGCGGGCTAGTAAAACAAGGTTATTTTGCCGATCTCGTGTTATTTGATCCTGACACAGTAATCGATCGTGCAACGTACGAAAATTCTCGTGTAGGTCCGACGGGTATGCCGCACGTTATTGTGAACGGTGCCTTCGCTGTACGCGACGGAAAACATTCTGGATCTAGATCTGGTCGAGCACTTCGGCGAGATCAAAACTAACTATCCTGCCTGTACGTGGAGAGTAGTCTGCGCCCGCTCTATCGTTCGGTTCTAAGGGGATTTAAGAAACCATGCCATCAGAAATAATCGAATCCGTATCGGTAACACCGATCCCATCGAGCTATCAAAAAGAGCTCGGTAAAAACGCATACATCGACAATATCGGCACACAACGTTTGGAATGGGTTGTTAGGGCGAGAAGCTCAAGCGGAGCCGAAGGAATATCGATAGCCAATCGCATGATGCGAGAAGGCACGGTAGAGAGCATGCTCGCTCACATCAGAGAAGCACTGGTCGGTCGCGAAGTTGATCAACTACTCGAGATTTCCGATGGCGTCGTTACTGGCGCAGGGCCCTGCATGGATCACTGGTACCGACGTAATGGGTGGATGACCATTCTGGCGTTCGATCTAGTTGGAAAAGTTCGCGGCGTTTCGGCTATAGATCTACTCGGAGGCAAGAAGCACGATTCTGTTCCTGCGTATGACACAACGCTCTATTTCCAAGATTTCCTAAACCCTGTGCGTGGTGCATCGCAGGTTGGTGACGAAGCGGCACAAGCTGTTGCCGATGGTTGGCGGGCGATCAAGATCAAACTTGGTCGTGGTGGCAGGTGGATGCTTCCCGAAGACGGCATACGACGCGATATCGAAGTTGTACTGGGTGCTCGCGAAGCTGTTGGACCTGACGTAAAAATCTATGTAGATGCCAATTTCGGCTACGACGGTCACCTTGATCTATTGGATCAACTCATCAAGGAAATTACGCCAGCAGATATTTTCTGGTTCGAAGAGATGATCACGCACAACGTCGATGGCTACAAGGCGATGCGCGAGTCGCTAGCCAAGTACGGCTCGCAGGCGTTGCTGACATGTGGCGAGGTTGACCGTGATCCGATCTCGGAGGTGTTCCAAGATTTGATCGACGGCGGCCTGATCGATGGCTATCAGCCCGACATTGTTGGGCACGGTTATTTAGGCTGGCTGGATATTGAACGCCAACTCGAAGGAACCGGAGTTCGAGCGATCCCGCACAACTTCGGAAACGGATCGTTCGGAAGCTATGCCAGCATCGTTTGGGGAGCGGCTTCCGAAACTTACGTTTCGTTGGAAGATGAGCGTGTGGTCCCGCACTATCTCACCGCCTTGCCGGAGTTCTCAAACGGTGCGTATGCACTGCCAACAGGACCCGGATTGGGAATGGATATCGATGAAGCGGGGTATGCTCCTCATGCAAAGCATGAAAATAGGATGGAGGTGTAATTGTGGCAAATCGAAGTCTTGAATCCCACGTCATCAACAACATCACTGTGACACCTGTCGAAACCTATTTTGGTGCGCCTGGCCTAGGGCGAATCGTTGGTCGTAACTCGAAGGGCGAGAACTACGGTCATAATCAAAGAGAGTGGTTGTTGCAGGTAACCACTGATTCTGGGCTGACTGGTTTGAGCAACGCTCGACCGGCTATGAACAGTGGCGGGATGGTAAAGCTGTACAACGATTTTAGCGACCTGATCGGTCAGCCGTTATCTGTGTTCTTCAACGTTTCTGGCGGACGAGTAACGAGTATAAGTCCTCGCTGGTCTGACCTGATCGATCGTTATGGATTTCTGGATGTGGCGCTGTTCGATTTGATCGGACAAGTACTTGGCCAACCGGCATACAACCTGCTCGGCGACAAGGTACGTGATCAAGTTGAGAGCTACGACTCGAGTCTGTACTTTCAGGATTTGGTCAACCCCGCCGAAGGTGCAAACGCTGTGGCAATCGAAGCTGCCGAGGCGGTCGAAAAGGGCTGGCGTGCGGTGAAATTAAAATTGGGTCGACCAGGCAAGTGGTTCGAGCCGCACGCTGGTACTCGCCGTGACATAGAAGTTGTTGAATCCGTACGTGCCACTGTTGGCGATGACATCAAAATTCTCGTCGACGCCAACAACGGGTATGACGGTCGACTTGATCTTCTAGAAGACTTCGTGCGCGGAATCAGTGATCTCAACGTCATGTGGATGGAAGAGATGATCACCGAGAACATAGCGGACTATCAAAAGCTGAACGAATGGCGAGACAAGTACACGCCCAAGACGATGATCGTCGACGGCGAGAGTCACAAAGGACGACAAACTATCTACTGGCAGTTAATGGAACAGGGATTGCTCGACGCAATTCAACCCGACATGCTTCACATGGGCTTTTGGCAGTTCCATGTTCTTGCACGTGACATCGAAGAGGCGGGCGTCGACACGCTCATTGCCCCTCACAACTACAACGCGGCATACCTTGGTTTGAGAGCTAATATTCAATTCGGCGCGGCAACTCAAAGATTCGTTATCGCTGAAGATTCAACTCTAGATTTCGACTTATATCAAGGAACCGAGTACGCCTTCGAAGATGGAAAATACGCGGTGCCTGACTCACCAGGACTGTCTGTGAGTATCGATCGGGAACTATATGATCGTGTTTACAAACAACACGAAACGGTGATTAGTTAACTAGCCGGCGAATTCAGGAAAATTACTGACGATGAAAGTACTAATAACGGGAATTACAGGTCGAGTTGGCGCAAACGTAGCGCAGAACTTTTTGGATCGTGGACACGCTGTTAGAGGCTTCGTCTGGCCGGGAGATCGACAGGCAGAAAAAATGAAGGATGTTGGATCTGAGATTGTCGAAGGTGATCTTGCCAACTCCGCAGATGTCAATGCTGCCGTCGATGGACAGGAGGTAATTCTTCATCTTGGGGCAGCGTTTCAAGCGGGTAGCCCGTTCACCCCTGAGCAGTATTTCGACACGAACGTGAAGGGTACGTTCAACGTTCTCGAAGCCGCGAAAAATCTTGGCGACCAACTGCAGCACGTGCTTATTACAAGCACTGACGCCACGATGTTTAAGTATCCCGCAGGCGGAATCGTTGAACCTATCCGTGAAGACTCGTTGCCATTGTCGACGACGGATTGGTATGGATATTCGAAGGTACTGTGTGAGAGTTTGTTGAATCGCTATCACTCTCAGGACAATCTCAGAGGCACAATCATTAGGTTCGCTAACGTTTGGGGTGCGGGAGAAATCCTGAAATTTGGACAATTCCACCTGAGCACTTTCCTCAAACAGTTCGAGAGTCGAACCGACGATGCTGGCAAGGCGACCTATGCGATTCTTCAGTCTGAGAACGCCAAGAGCGATGGTGGTCCGCGACTGATCGTTGCTCGAGATGTTAACGGTCGTCCATGGAAAAAACACCAGGTCGAAGTACGGGACATTGTTCACGCCTACGAACGGGCTGTTGGACATCCAGCGACTTTAGGAAATGTTTACCAACTTGGGTCTAAAGATCCGTTCACTTGGGACGTGCTGATTCCGTATATTTCTGAGAAGACAGGAATCCCATATTCAACCGTCGACCTTGCCACCAGTCCGACTTTCTACGAGTACGACCTTTCGGCAGCTCGTAATGACTTCGGCTACTCGCCAAGTCTTTCGTTGTTCGAAATGGTTGATGAGGCCATACGATACGACGCAGATGGTGGCGGCGTAATCATCCCTACGAAGGTTTAGTCCCGCTTAGCGATTGTCTTTATTTTCGAATTTCTTCGATTAATTTCAGTGGCCAATTTCTCTTACCTACCGCGTCGGATGATTCTTGGACGGGCTCGTGAGTGGGTGACGTTCTGAGTCATCATTCACTACGATGGTGTGACATAAAGTCTCGACATTTGTCGAGGGGGATATTCACCGTTGAAGACTGTCTGCAGCAGAGTCAAGACGAATGGATGGCTCGCCCAAAGAAAGCGAACTCGTATTATTACGGTCTGACGCGATTCATGGCGACGTAGATGCCAATACCAAGTCCAATGTAGGAGACGATGTTGATGAACACTCCGTTCCAAACTCCCAACATTGTCGCTACGGTAAGTCCAATCATCCATATTAGGAACATGGTGAAGGCGGCGATAATTCGCAATCGAGTATCGAGTTTGTTCTTACCCACTCGTCGAACATAGTTGCCTACCGGTGATCCAGCCATGGCGATGGTGATCGATGCTGCAACAGAACCGATCGTGAAGCCGAGCGGCAGTACCCAGAGCACCCAGACGATCACTGCGTAGGCGATACCGAACCCAATTGCTCCAACTGCCGATAAGGCAATAGCGACCATGAGTTCGGTCGGACTCGATCGGAAAATCGCCGGTCGTCCGATACTCGAACAGTCGGGACAACGTGCACCCACTGGAGATTGCACCATGCACTGTGGGCAGATCAAGTCACCACACCGTCCACACCGCAAATTTGATGTTGTGTCGGGGTGCCGTAGGCATGTGGTGTCGAAGCCGTCGTTTGTCATTGGCGAATTAGGATACCGACAAAATATGAGTATTTATCGTTATCATCTCGAAATTGGCTATTGGTTGCTGACCCATTTATTACGATCCGCTATGTCTCTATCGAATACCAAACGAGTTAGCAACAACTTTGTGGAAATAGAGTCTTGGTCATCTCGTAAAGAGTTTGATGCCATTCGTTTTAGAGCGGTTGCGACTGCAAACGCTATTGAAAACCAGACTAATTCCACAGGCAGATTTAAAAGGGCTGCCCAGATAGGCATCACGATCACAGCGATCATCCACCAAACGGCTGAGTCTTTCCAAGGAGTGAATAAGACGCCCAAGGCCGGTACGGATCCATATAACACTAGGAGTGGAAAGTTGAGCGCGAGGATGGTGCCCAGAACGGTTGCCATACCGCGCCCTCCCTTGAAGCCGACGAAGATCGACCAATTGTGCCCAATAATACTGGCTATCCCTGCGCTCACCTCAATGCCAAGCCCTAGCCCAAGAACCTTGTCTGAGGCGATAAAGACTGGCAATAAGCCTTTTGCAAATACATCGAACATGACCACCGGAGTCGCCCATTTAGCCCCGACCTGCGCGGTGAGGTTAGATGCGCCGACGTTGCCTGATCCGTTCTCTCTGATATCGATTCTGCCCACAAACCTTCCAATTAAATATGAAGTTGGAATTGAGCCGATGAGAATGGCTCCGAGAATCACAGCTATCGAAATCTGAATATCCATATCGATTAGGTCATGCCTATCGGGATATTGCCGACATTGGACCCGTGCATGCGAATTGCTCGCTTCAGTAGCTGATGAGCGGTGTCGGGCGGAGGCCCATTAGTTCCAGGTTCCGTTTCGTTCTGGGCTCCCAGCGCGTGATAGTCGGTACCGCCGCACGGAACAAGATCGTAACGAGTCGCTATGTCTAAATACGAGTCACGCCTCTGGCTGGCGTACTTCTCAGCATAGACTTCGATTGCGACCAATCCGGTATCGACGAGCTGCTTCACTAGATTGCCGAGTTTGTTTACTGTGCGAGGATGGGCTATTGCTCCAATACCGCCCGCGTCATGAATCATTTCAAGCGCTTCTACCGGGTTGAGTTTTGGTCGATGAACTCTGGCAACGCCGTTCTCTCCGATAAACCTGTCGAATGCTTCCGCAATCGTTTCAACGTGACCCGCTTCGACCATGGCCCGCGCTATGTGTGGCCGCCCGACCGACCCACTTGCCATCTCAACGACTCGTTGCCATGAAATTGGGCGCTTAATCTCGGCCAGCTTATCCACCATTGCACGCGCTGCTTCGACTCGCTCCAACCTGAACTGCTTAAGTGTTGTCTGTAGGCGCTGGTTGTTTATATCGATGAAATACCCAAGTAAGTGCAACTCTGAATCTTCGGTCTCAGTTCCGAGTTCAATACCTGAAATGACAGTTAGTTGTGCGTAATTCGTGGCCGTTGCGAAAGCTTCTGTCACTCCATCAGTCGAATCGTGGTCAGTCACCGCCACGGTGCGAAGTGAGGTTTTTGCAACCTGATCGATCAGTTGCCTTGGTGTCAGTGTTCCGTCAGAAGCAGTTGTGTGTAGATGTAGATCGACCTCGACGGACCATTCTGGTCGCACTACCGGAGAATCGGTGTTGTATCGACTCCCCTTGGAATTTTTGTTGGTAGAGTCCCTCAAACCTCAACTTGCCTATCGACTCGCTCCATGGACGTGGTGAGTCCGGTTGACTTGTCGATATCGATAAGCACCGAATTGAAATTCATAAGACCGCTCCGCACAGGCCTCATGTGCTGCCGACGAGCCGATAGGAATCTTGCGAGTGATCCTTCAACTTCTACTCCAAGGATGGAGTTGACTGCCCCGACCATTCCAAGATCGGTAACGAATCCCGTTCCATCAGGCAGCACTTTGCAATCAGACGTGGGCACATGAGTGTGTGTTCCAACAACGGCGGCAACTCTGCCATCGAGATGCCACGCTAGAGCTGCTTTTTCTGAAGTGGCTTCTGCATGGAAATCTACAACAATCGGTTTGCCATTTCCAAAACCACCTGCGAGAAGTTCGTCGACGACCGCGAACGGCGAATCAAACTCGCCAACCCAAACTCGCCCGATCAGGTTGATGACAGCTATGGGGCCGGAATCGTCGGTTGCGCCCCTGCCGGGGTTCTCGGGAGGGTAATTAAGAGGCCGAAGCACAGGAAGGAACGGATCGTCGAGGTGATCGACGAATTCTCGTTTGTCCCAAACATGGTTGCCTGTAGTAATTACATCGGCACCGGCTTCGAGCATTTCTGTGACGGTTTCGACCGTTAGCCCTATACCTGATGCCAGATTCTCACCCTGAAGCGTGACGAAATCTATATTCAGTTCAGATCTGAGATTTTTCAGGAGGCTGGTGACGGTTCGTCGACCGCCGCTGCCGACAACATCACCAATCATCAATACTCGCATGAGAACCTTTCAAGTTCGATTCGTTCCGCGGAGCGTGGGCTCTAATGCTATCGCTCAGCTTCAACAATGCGGGAAATGGTGGATGAATTCAAGATGCGTACGGTGGTTTGCTTAATGAAAGAGGTCCGTCGAAATTTTCCACGGACCTCTTAAAATTCCTACTTGGTTGTACGCTTGTGTTATTGAGCGACTTCGATTGATCGTGATTCCCTGATTACCACCACCCGAATTTGGCCCGGGTAAGCGAGAGTATCTTCGATTTTGCGTACGATGTTGCGCGCAAGTGTCGATGCTGCGATGTCGTCAACATTCTCTGGGTCGACAAGCACACGAACTTCTCGACCAGCCTGAATTGCGTAAACACGTTCTACACCTTCGAATCCTCTGGCAACTTCTTCAAGTGCTTCGAGTCTCTTTATGTAGTTTTCTACTGTGTCGTGCCTTGCCCCTGGCCGAGCCGCGCTGATAGCGTCTGCAGCAGCGACCAGGAACGATTCGACGGTTGTCATTTCTCGGTCGTGGTGTTCCCTAATAGCTGTAACAACATGATCCTTTTGACCGTAACGTTTTGCAACATCGGCACCAATTTCCGCGTGTGGTCCATCGACTTCATGCGTTAGAGCTTTGCCGATATCGTGAAGGAATCCAGCGGTTTTTGCGACCTGAGGATCAGCCCCAATCTGTGACGCTAGCATTCCGGCTACAAGCCCAACCTCAACAGAGTGCTGAAGAACATTTTCTCCATAGCTGTATCTGTACTTTAGTCGCCCGATTAGTTTTACTAATTCAGGATGCAAACCTTTTACATCCGCATCGAACATAGCCTTCTGTCCGGCCTTTCGAACAGTTTCATCGACTTCGGTACGTGCTTTCTCAACCGATTCTTCAATGCGTGCAGGATGAATCCTACCGTCTTGGATGAGCCTATCAATCGCAATACGTGCAACTTCACGTCGAATTGGGTCGAAGCAAGAAATAGTGATCGCTTCGGGCACGTCATCGATTATTAAATCGACTCCGGTTGCTGCCTCGATGGCTCTGATATTCCTGCCTTCGCGTCCGATCAAGCGACCTTTCATTTCGTCGTTTGGAAGCGAGATGCTGGTTATTGTTGCTTCTGAAACGACTTCGGCCGCGAGCCGCTGCATGCTCGCAGCGAGAATAACGCGAGCTTTATCGTCAGCTTCGTCCTGTGCCTCTAGTTCAGCATTCCTGTATCGGCGTGCTAATTCGAACTGGATATCTTCTTCGGCCTGATCGAGCAGTTGTTGCCTAGCGTCACCCAGAGAAAGCCCCGAAATTGTTTCGAGTCGTTCACCAGCTTGCAGTTTCAACGTTTCGATCGCCGCTTCTTGTTCGGCTAGATCTCTTCGTCGATCTTTGAGTCCAGATTCAAGTTCATTAGATGAATCTATTCTGCTTTGCAGAGTTTCTTCCCTTGCTTCGAGACGACTCTGTTGGCGTTGTATTTCTAACTTCTGCTCATTGAGCTTCGCTTCTGTATTACTGCGTACTTGAAGCGCTTGCTCCTTAGCCTCGAGAAGAATCTCCTTACTGCGAGCATTGGATCTGCGCATTTGCTGCGCCGATGCCTCTTCTACTGCTCGTTGTGATTTTGCCGAAAGGAGGTTGTGAAGTTGAAAGCCTATTCCGCTTCCGACCACAACCGCAACTAGGGCCACTAGGACGGCTATAAGGATGGTGTCCATCCGTGCCCTCCTAAGCCAGTGGGTATTTAATTTTCAGTTAATTTTTCTGCGCTTTTCAAGACAAATTGTCTTGGTGCGCGTGTGAATGGTAAGTTCGTATGAGTTTTCGTGCAAGGAGTTGAACTAGAAATATGCTTCAACATGGAATGTTGTATGTCAAAAAAACGCCGCAACCAACTGGTAGCGGCGTTTTTTTACGATGAAAAGAAACTAGGCAGAAAAATCTACTCTTCTTCGCCGGTTCCTTTGTCGTCATCGTCTTCTATAGCATCTTCGTCATCACCATGGGCTACGGCGTCAACTTCAACGCTGACACGTGGTGGCTGAACCCAAGCGATTCGGTCATCAGCAGGTCCGGCAAGCGTTACTCCAGCCGGGAGTTTTATTTCGCCAGTAAGAATTGCAGAATCTATGTTCATGAGACCTGAGCAGTCGACAATAATTTCGTTCGGAACGTCGAATGGCTTTGCGCGAACGAGAATTTGGAACGCACCCTGAGTAACAACACCCGCACCACCGGCGGTACCTGGGGCATCTTCTTGCCCGATAAGTGAGACTGGCACAGGAGTTTCAACTTCCTGTAGCACGTCGACACGCTGAAAATCCACGTGTTGAATGTCCCCGCTAACGGCGTGCTTTGCGATCTCTCGAATGATCGTTACAGTAGTTTTGCCCCCCGCCCCCTTCAACGTTACAGGTGTGGTTCGGCCTGCAGCTCTAAGAACCGATCTGAGTTCATATTCTGGAGCCTGAAGCGATTCAGAGTCCTGATTTAGGCCGTACATGTGAACGGGAGTGATTCCCTGTCGCCTGAGCGCTCGGTTCTTCTTACCAAAAGCAGTGCGAACTTCAACGTTCAGTATTATTTCATCCATTGCGATCATCTCCCATTATTCTGGATTGGGGACCGAAAACCGGTCTTGCCTGTCGTGAAAACTAGTCAAATTAATCAGCATTGAGGTGTGAAACCTCTTCTGCGCAGCTACTAATCTTACCATCCAATATGTGATCCGTATTGAGTTCGGTATTGCCAAAATCACTCTCGATAAGTCAGACCTTACATAGTTGACCACGTAGGTCAGGAATCGATTCTCGGTGATATGATTGAACAGTACGAAAGTTCAACTTGAACCGAACTTGTTAGGGTCGCGGCTAATATGCGTTGCGCCTCGTTTGGAGTTTCGAAACCTGGAGACCTGATCATGCTCGTACCTATGAAGGTGGATTACGGGGTTAGAACCCTTGTTTATCTCGCGCAACAGGAGAATTCAGAGTTCACATCCACATCCGAAATCGCTCGTGCACAGCACATTCCTGAACCGTTCTTATTGAGAATCTGTTCGGAGTTGCAAAAATCTGGGCTCATCGAATCTCGTAGAGGTCCACAGGGAGGTCACAAACTCGCCAAATCCGCCGAATCTATATCGGTACGCGATGTTGTGAATTCGGTTGACTATTCCTTAGCTCCTGTCGACTGTGTCGAGGAACCAGATGGCTGTAGGCTCTCTGGGGCTTGTTCGCAGCGCGAGCTCTGGAGTGATGTCGAGATGATGCTGCTAGAACACTTGAGCAAAGTACGGATTAGTGAACTGAAGAACCAGCAGGTGTTGATGACATCGAGTGCTCCAATTCGAGTGAACTTCTAGGGTTCTGACTTCGATTGGGCTGCATCTTGTTTGTTCGTTCAGAACTAATTTCATAACGACTGCTTCATTCACAGTCTGGTGCGCCTCCCATTATGTGTTAGGTGATATACGTCGGACTGCGGAGTAAAATTCTTAGGTAATGCCCCGGTTGAACTCGATTTACGTGTAAATATAGCGGTTGGTTCGAACGGGTCAAAAATACATTTGAGGAAATTTTAGGGACATGGCAGAGACCAAAGGCTTCACGCCACTTACGCCCAAACAGGTACAGCGATACAGCCGCCACCTGATCATGGACGGTGTTGGCAGCGTAGGCCAGCGAAAACTAATCGATTCAAAAGTGCTGATCGTGGGCGCAGGCGGACTTGGTTCACCTGTTGCTCTCTATTTAGCACTGGCTGGCGTTGGAACACTGGGTATTGTCGATTTCGATACCGTTGATATTTCTAACCTGCAGCGCCAAATCCTGCACACTGATGCAGATGTTGGGCGTCCGAAGGTCATTTCCGCTAAGGAAACGATCAACGCTCACAACCCGGAAGTTAACGTAATCCTCCACGAGGAACCAATTAACTCCGACAACGCGATGGACATCATCCCCAACTACGACATCATCGTGAACGGGGCAGACAATTTCGCTACTCGATATCTTGTAAACGACGCAGCGTTCCTCGCTGGCAAGCCTCTTGTCGATGGAGCTATTTTGGTGTTCGATGGTCAGGCGACCACCTACCAGCCTGGTCACGGTTGCTATCGCTGCATGTTCCCAGAACCGCCACCTCCGGGTGAAGTTCCGAACTGTTCAGAGGCTGGCGTAATCGGAGCTCTCCCTGGTCTTGTCGGTTCGATTCAGGCTTTGGAAGTTATTAAACTGGCCATGGGTGTTGGTGAAACACTCACGAGTCGAATGCTGCTGATTGACGCACTGACGATGGACTTCCGCGAAATTAAAATTCGACGAAACCCTGATTGCAAACTTTGTGGAGATAACCCGGAAGTCACAGAATTGATCGACTACGAGATTTTCTGTGGCATTCTGCCTCCTGCCCCGATAGAAGGACAGATGGTGTCGGCAGATTAGTCGGTCGGCACTGTGCCGCCGGGTGATCGGCTAAAATTTCATCTCTCGATCAGGCCGCAACCACTTAGAGATTAACAACTCACGAAAGAAATTTTCTTGGCATCAACTTTTGTCGCGCCGTTTACAGCGGTGAAATCAGACTCACTCCACGCCATAGGCAACACGCCGTTGGTAGATGTGTCGATTCTGAGTCCAGATCCTAAGATAAAAATCTACGGCAAACTAGAGTCGGTCAATCCTACGGGTTCAGTTAAAGATAGAGCTGCTCGGTCTTTAATTGAGACGGCTGAAAAAGAGGGGCGGATCAAACCGGGCGATACCATCCTAGAACCTACGTCTGGCAATACGGGACTCGGCTTGGCGATGATCGGGCGAATCAAAGGCTACAACGTGAAGGTTGTTATGCCTGCAAGCGTTCCGCCAGAACGTGTTCACCTTCTCCAAGCATTTGGAGCAGAAGTCATTCTGTCGCATAAAGACAAAGGCACGAACGAATCGATTCTCATGGCGAAGCAGATCGCTGAAGATAACCCTTCGTACTACATGCCGTTCCAATATGGAAATCCAGCGAATCCGAATGCCCACTACACCACGACGGGGCCAGAGATCGCAAGAGATTTACCAGATATCGATACTTTTGTCGCTGGCCTTGGAACAGGTGGTACTTTGATGGGAGTAGGTAAGGCTCTTCGTGAGCACAACCCGAACATCCAGATAATTGCAACGGCACCGCATCCAGACGACAAGGTGCAGGGGTTGCGTTCCATTGAACATGGCTTCATCCCGCCGATCCTTGATCTCGACAAACTCGATGGGCGAATTCTCGTGGACGGCGAAGAGGCCTTCTACTGGACACGTCGATTGCTCACGGATGCCGGGTACTTCGTTGGTGTTTCATCGGGCGCAACTTTCGCTACTGCTCGAAAAATCGCTCAAAAGTGGTCCAAAGAGGGGCGCGAGGGCAAAATTGTAGCGATGTTTGCTGATGGCGGCTGGAAGTATCTGTCAACCGGTATTTACGGCGAAGATTTCAAATTCAAACAGTCGGAAATCGAAGGTAAAACTTGGTGGTAGCAGCCTGAACGGATGAAATAGCGTTACTATCACGACCCCCAATCGCTTTTCGGCTGGGGGTCGTTTTGTGAGGAGCCGTTGGCTCGTTTTCTGGGTGCCAATGGTACCGTTTCATGAGGTCAGAGTAATTGTCAGATAGTTCTTTGAGTGCAGCTGAAAAATCAGAGCTTGTGTTTAAGGGAGCGCGTGAGCAAGCTCACTTGGTCGCCAGTGGTGATATATCGTCGGAGGAATTGGTGAGTGCGCACCTTGCTCAGATCGCACGAGTGAACCCTGCCGTAAATGCGATGGTGACACTGGTCGTAGATTCGTCTCTGGAACAGGCTCGGGAAGCTGATAAAGCTCGTAGTTCAGGCGTGAAACTCGGTGCACTGCATGGGCTACCAATTGCAATCAAGGACTTGCAGGACACGGCAGGAATTCTCACGACCCAGGGATCGCCCATTTACAAAGACCATGTCCCAGCTACCGATGCGCTGATAGTGCAACGCGTGAAAAATGCAGGCGCGATAGTTATTGGTAAATCGAACACCCCGGAATTTGGGGCGGGATCGCAAACATTCAACGCCGTGTTTGGCTCGACCAAGAATCCATATGACGTGAGCAAAACTTGCGGTGGTAGTTCGGGTGGTGCTGGTGTGGCTCTGGCTACAGGTATGGTGTCGATTGCTACGGGTTCTGACTTAGGCGGCTCGCTAAGAAATCCCGCGGCCTGGTCTAATGTCGTTGGCATTCGACCTAGTCCGGGGCGAGTTCCTTCGGTTGGTGGTGACTTGGGTTGGCTAAATCTTTCTACGGATGGTCCGATGGGGCGCACTGTCGACGACGTTGCACTGCAACTGAGCGTAATGGCTGGTGATGATCCTCGATCGCCACTGTCGCTGCGGGAGTCGGGAGCGCAATACGCTGGATCATTAGAACGAGATTTTAAAGACGTTCGAATTGCTTGGAGCAAAGACCTTGGCGGTCGACCTATCGACGCAGAAAACAGTCGGGTCACAGAGTCGGTGAAGCATGTGTTCGATGATCTGGGCTTGATCGTCGAAGATGACGAGCCAGACTTTTCAACGACTGACGAGATTTTCCAAGTGTTGCGGGCTTACAGCTTTGCGATCAAGCACGAGACTCACCTTCGAGATCATCCCGAAAAGCTGAAAGAAACGGTTCGATGGAACGCAGAACAGGGGTTGAAGCAATCGGCGATCGACGTTGCTCACGCAGAACGACTTCGAACCCGATTGTGGGAACAGCTTTTGAGGTTCTTCGACAAGCACGCATTCCTAGCCATGCCGGTTACGTCCGTTCCACCGTTCTCGATTGATCTGGAGTACCCGAACGATATCAACGGCGTAGTGCCAGAGACATATCTCGACTGGATGTGGCCGTGTTACACGATCTCAGTGACCGGCCTGCCCGCAATGTCAGTTCCGGCTGGATTTACAAAAGACGGCCTACCGGTCGGTTTACAACTAGTAGGTCGACCTCGCGGCGAGATGGGGCTATTGCAGTTGGCGAGCGCATTTGAGAGTGAAACCAATTTTTGGAAACAGCGCCCGAGCGTGGTCAGATAACGTGATTTCGAATCAGAGGGCAATATCATGAATCTCAAACTTCTTGGCAAACGGGCATTGGTTACAGGCGGAAGCAGAGGAATCGGTAAGGCAATTGCTCGCATGCTGGCCGAAGAGGGCGTTTCGGTAGTGATCTCGGCACGTGGGGTTGAAGCACTTGATGCAGCTGCCGAGGAGCTGACGAACGAAACTGGGTCAACTGTAATCGCGATCGTCGCCGATACCGGTTCAGACGATAGTGTCAGGAACCTGATTGTCGAAGCCAAATCCGTCATGGGAGGTATCGATATCCTCGTGAATTGTGCCGCTCGTCCGGGCGGACAAAGCACGGTGCCGACGCTTGCAAGTGTTACCACCGAAGAGTTCAACGATCATATGAACGTAAAAGTCATGGGCTATCTGAGATGTGCTCGTGAAGTCGCGCCGATAATGACCGAGCAGGGCTGGGGTAGGATTATCAATATCTCTGGGCTGGCATCCCGAAGTACCGGAACGGTAGTCGGGTCAATGCGCAACGTTGCCGTCACTGCGATGACGAAGAATCTGGCCGACGAATTGGGACCCCACGGCATCAATGTGACTGTGATTCACCCCGGTATGACTCGCACTGAAGCAACTGATGGTGTCATCGCCAAGCGTGCTGCTGACGAAGGCGTGAGCGAAGAAGAGATCGAGAGAAAATTGGCTCAAGGAAATTCTTCACGAACGATAATTGAAGCAGCCGACATTGCATACGTAGTCGCCATATTGGCATCGCCACTATCGATCGCCATTAATGGCGACGGAATTGCAGCTGGCGGTGGTGTAGGAACAGCGATCTACTATTAGAACATCGTTGTTTTTAACATTGGCATAGGTATGCTCCAGATTCTGGGCTTGGTTGACGGGCATTTGCGATAGTGAATCAGCAAGTATGATTGTGTGTCTCCAGTACTGGGATTTTGATCTCCGTACCTGAAGTAGATGATCAAGATTCAATAATGAGCCGCACGGAGAATTCCGCCAAATGACCAAGCTTGCCGCCAACCTTTCAATGATGTTCACTGAGGTGGATTTCCTCGACCGATTCGAAGCGGCCGCAAAAGCCGGTTTCAAGGGGGTCGAGTATCTGTTCCCGTATGACTTCCCTGCAGATGAGATCAAAGAAAAACTCGAACAAAACAACCTAACTCAGGTTCTGTTCGACTTCCCCGCCGGGGATTGGGCGGCTGGTGATCGTGGCTGTGCCTCGTTCCCTGATCGAGTCGGTGAGTTTCAGGATGGCGTCGGTAAGGCTGTCGAATACGCCAAGGTTCTTGGCTGCGATCGACTGACCGTCCTTGCTGGTAAGGCCACATCAGGCGTAAGTGCGATGAAGATGCAAGAAACGCTGATCGACAATATGAAGTTTGCTTCAAGTGCTGTCGCCGGGACTGGCATCATAATTTTGTTGGAGGCGATCAACATAATTGATATCCCGGGTTACTCGGTGTTCCGAACGAACCAGAGTCGAGCCGCTGTTGAGGCAACTGGTGCTAACAATGTGAAGGTGCAGTACGACATTTACCACATGCAGATCATGGAAGGCGACGTGACGCGATCGATCGACGCCAACCTTGATGTAATTGGGCACTTTCAACTTGCTGACAACCCCGGGCGCCACGAGCCGGGAACAGGCGAGATTAATTATGACTTCTTACTCCCGCACATCGATTCCAAAGGCTACGACGGCTGGGTCGGTTGCGAATACGTTCCTGCCGGAGACACAGTTGCTGGACTTGGTTGGGCAGCGAAGTACTTGTAGTTCATAAATTATTCTATTTGCCGCTCTGTGTGAAAATTTTTGCGGAAAATTTATTAACGAGTGTGTGTATCGATGTGACGCTTGTTTGCAAAGGGACCATAAATGCCGAGGCTTGAAGCTAATTTGCAGTGGATGTTTAATGAGTACGATCTGATTGATCGGTACGACGCAGCTGCTCGCGCAGGCTTCAAAGGTGTCGAGCTACAGGCTCCGTATTCTCTGGAAGTTCAACAGATCGTTGAGCGCCTCGAAAAAAACAACCTTAAGCACGTCATCATCAACTCACCCGTAAGTGATCCTGACACCGGCAAGGGCAACGTCGGGCTTCGTGCAGATCGTAAAGATCTCTACAAGGAACGAACCGCTCAGGCGGCGAAATACGCATCTGGTCTAGGCTGTATTGGCGTCAACATCGGGTGCGGCCCGATCGATGACATCGATCCTGACGAGGCGCACGAGACGTACATTGCTAACATCTACCATGCCGCCGAAGAACTTGGCAAAGTTGGAGTCATTGCGCTCGTAGAGCCTATAAATACCCGAGATCAGCCAGGGTTCTTTGTTAACACCTCGAAGCAAGCACTCGCCGTCATAGCAGAAGCGAATCATCCTAATCTAGCGTTGCTGTACGATTTCTATCATATGCAGATTATGGAAGGCGATCTTGCTATGACAGTGAAAGAGAATCTTTCGTCTATCAAGCATATTCAGATCGCCGACAATCCGGGTCGTAACGAACCAGGCACCGGCGAAATCAACTACAACCATCTACTCCCATATCTTGATGAAATCGGATATGAAGGCTGGATCGGCTGTGAATACGGTCCTACCGGCAATACCGAGCAATCTCTTGGCTGGGCATCGGCCTGGCTTTAGCCGTATTTTTGACATTCAACCACTCCTGAGGTCGCCTGACAGTATGAGCACTCAAGACATCACCCCATTCGATAGCGAAGATGCTGACTTGCGCGCAGATATTCGCAGAATGGGCGACATTCTCGGCGAGACTCTGCGGAATCTTTGGGGTGAAGAGTTATTCGAAATGGTCGAGTACGTTCGTGCTTCAACCCGCACGCTGCGCGAGTCACCGAATTCAGCACTTCGTGAAGAGTTGCTAAAGAAACTCGATGAATCGTCACTGTGGTTGGTTATTCGAACGGTGAGAGCCTTCACCAGTTACTTTCACCTTGCAAATGTTGCCGAACAGCACCACCGAATAGAGTTCAAAGGCGTCGCTGGGGCTCGTAGGGAATGGCTGGAAGAGGCATTTGAGCGTATCCGTGGAGCAAATATTCCTGTTGACGAAATAAGCAATCTCATAAATCGGTTGGAAGTACGACCTGTCTATACGGCTCACCCAACCGAGGCGGTGCGACGTTCGATTCTGAATAAACTGCGCCGTGTTGGCGAGCTACTCAACGAACGTTCGAACCCATTTTTGCTTGATTCGGAAACTCGACGCATCGATCGTCGAATGTCTGAAGTAGTCGAAGAAATTCTCCAAACTGACGAGCTACGGCACCAGCGACCGTCACCCGCTGATGAAGCCCGAAACATCATGTTCTACATGGAGGATATGTTCGGTTCTGCGATTGCTGAAGTTGAGGAAGCACTGGATGACCAGCTTGAAACGTTCGGTATATCAAGATCGCCAACTACTCGTTCGATGCGATTTGGAACCTGGGTCGGTGGGGATCGCGACGGAAACCCGAACGTTACACATGAGCTAACTCGGGAGATTCTCGATCTGCAGTATGAGCGGGCTCTGAAAATATTCGCGCCTGCGATAGCAAAACTTGCCCAAACGTTGAGTCAATCGACACGGATTGTAAAAATCAGCGATGAACTCGAAAAATCTCTCGAAAAAGACCGTGCCGAGCTACCCTCCGTGTGGGATCTGTTTTGGAATCTTGACGCGGATGAACCATACCGTCTGAAGTGCGCATATATCTACGAACGGCTTCTCAATGCCATCGCAGCGGCTGAGGGTTCCCAGCGTGACAAGCCATCATATTCGGATGTTGAATCGTTGCTTGCGGATCTTCAATTGATGTTGGATTCTCTCGAAGTAAACCAGAGTAAGGCAGCCGCTAGCGGTGAAGTTCGACGCGTGATGCAACGGATTTCGGCTTTCGGAATGACACTTGCAACAATGGACATTCGACAGCACGCCAGTGTTACTGGAGAAGCTGTGAACGAACTAATTGACAGAGTGGAATCGATCGATGGCGGGTTCGGCGGTCTGTCGATGGGCGAGAGATCAGCTCGATTGGTAAAAGAACTGAATTCGAAACGAGTTCTTAGTTCCAGAACAGCATCGTTCTCGACACAAACGACTGAAATACTCGACCTAGTCGAGACCATTCGACAGGCGCAGAAGGACTATGGAGATCAGGTGATAGAGAGTTGGGTCGTAGCAATGACGCGCGATACTGATGACCTTCTTGCAGTGCTGGTTCTGGCGAAGGAAGCTGGGCTTGTAGTGCCTTATGAAGGTATTTCACGAATATCGGTCGTTCCACTATTTGAAGAAATTGAAGACCTACGACGCAGCCATGAAGTGATGGATCGTTACCTGTCGATACCTGAGGTCAAATCATTGGTGGTGGCGTCAGGCGGGATTGTTGAGGTTATGCTCGGTTATTCAGATTCGAACAAAGACGGCGGAGTTACTACTTCTCAATGGGAGCTTTATAAAGCGCAACGAGAACTCCGTACCGTTGGTGAGAAACATGGGGTTTCGATTCGACTGTTCCACGGTCGAGGGGGAACGGTTGGCCGGGGTGGTGGTCCAACAAGAGATGCGATCATCGCTCAACCATATGCGACGGTTGATGGGCGTATAAAAATTACCGAACAGGGTGAAGTGATTTCCGACAAGTATGGCTTGCCTGAACTGGCTCGTAATCACCTGGAATTGTCGGTTGCCGCCGTTATCGAAGCCTCGCTACTTCATGCAGAACCGGCTCACTCCGAAGAAAAGTTAGAAGAGTGGTTCGCTGCAATGGATTGGATATCAGACAAGGCATACGCGAAGTATCGAAGTTTGATCGATACCGAAGGATTCGTCGACTATTTCATGGATTCGACTCCCGTCGAAGAACTTGCTGGAATGAACATCGGTTCGAGGCCATCACGACGGTCTCCTGCCGACGGCCAACGAAGTATCGACGGCCTTCGGGCAATTCCGTGGGTGTTCGGGTGGATGCAGAGTCGTCAAATCGTTCCGGGATACTTTGGGGTTGGTCAAGCTTTGCATGAGGCCCGGGAAGCTGGGATGGAAAATGTACTTGCCGAGATGTTTAGGGAATGGCCATTCTTCAGCACGTTCATATCGAACGTCGAAATGACCCTTGTTAAGTCGAGCATGGAGATCGCTAGTCGGTATGTCTATACGCTGGTCCATCCGAGCCTCCATCACATCTTTGAAGGTATCAAAGAAGAACGGAATAAAGCCGTTCAAGAACTTCTGAAGATTACTGGACAGGAGAATTTGCTCGATAATCAGCCAGTATTGAAACGGACTCTCGCTGTTCGCGAGTATTACGTCGATCCACTTAACTACCTACAAGTTTCGCTTCTGGCACGACATCGTTCCACAGACGGCGACGATCCGTCTGTGGAACGAGCATTGCTGCTTTCAATCAACGGTGTCGCCGCCGGTCTGAAAAACACAGGTTAGCCAAGATGTCGAACTCCCAAAACGCACAACACCAGAAGAATTCTGCTGTTTCTTTTATCGCCGAGACCATCGCCACCGGACTTGGTTCTGGGCGTTGGCCTTTCGTGGCTCCCGCCACTGTTGGAACGTTCGCTGCTTTGATTGCATACTGGCTACTAGATGTTGGAGTGTTTGGCGGTGAAGGTGATTCGATTTGGTTCTTTTCGCTGATCATAGCTGTGACTGCAGCGGGGATTTGGTCGACTGATTACATCGACTCAACAGACGATCACGATCCGAAACGAGGCGTTATCGACGAGTGGGTTGGTGTTTGGGTAACGGTGTTGTTTTTACCCGTGACCTTGCCGTGGATGATCGCTGGATTCTTCATATTTCGAGCGTTGGACATCTTCAAACCCCTCGGTGTGAGAAGAATCGAGGCGTGGCCCGGCGGGTGGGGTATCATGTTCGACGATATCGCCGCTGGGATTATCGGTGCTGTGATACTGAATGCGATTCGGCTGATTTTCTTCACTTAACCGCTGGAACGCATTTTAAGTACTTGCCCGAAGAACGTATTGACTAACATAACGAACCGTTCTGGTTGGGCATCGTGCATCCCGTGGCCCACATCGTCCCATTTCACGTACCGACCAAGTGCAAGTAGGTCGCTCGCTCGTGTGGCGTCGACATCGGTTAGCGCAGCGCCCTTGTCTGGGTTTGCCTGCATGAGAAGCACCGGCAACTCTATTTCGTTCAATACTGCGTCTGGAGCCCAAGACTCCGCTATGCGCCCTTCGCCAGGGAATACCCAGACCTCTGGGTCGACTTTGGTAATTGAAATCGCCCTTCTGAGAATTACCTCATCCGTTGATTTTTCATCCGTTTTTCGCAGCTCAGTGGCGGTGTTTTTTACGCTGAGATTCTTGTTGCGAATATCGAGGGACGCCTGAAATTGAGAAGTTTGCTCAACATATAACGGAGGGTCTTCCAGTACTGCCGCAGCCACGAGGTCTGGAGTGACAGCACACACGCCGCTCGCCGTCACTGCACCTAGTGAGTGACCTACGAGGTATGCAGGTTGCCCAACCACATTTCGCAGGAACTCAACGACTTCAATTGGGTAATCGATGAACCGGTAAGCACCGGGAGTTCTACCGGAATCACCGTGCCCTCGAAGATCTATGGCGTAAATGTGCCAATTCTCAGAGAATTCATCAATTACGGCTGACCAATTTGCCCAGCGACCGCCTATACCGTGAATCAACACCATTGGAGGTCCGTTATCTGGACCTTCCGCGTAGTTCACTTCGATCGAACTGGATGAAAATTTCTTTTCTGGATAAATGATCATAGAAATATCTGTGTGGGGAGGTTAGCAGACCGTGTGAATCACTCGCAATTACTGTTTGTGATGTACTTAGTTCACGATTGAAACTTACTCTCGCCAAAAACGTGCTACGGCTCGGATGAAGTCGTGGTGACGGGCGATGTGTGGTGAGTGCCCGACTTTCGGCCATGAGATAAGTCGAGCATCGGGAATTAATCCAACGACTCGCTTGGCTTCTTCTTCAGAAAGAATTCCACCCTTGTCAGCGGCTCCAATTATCACCAACGTCGGACAATTGATTGCCGAGAAAAGACCGTCAAAGGTCTCAGAGTCCTCAGATCGACTAATCGGACCCTCTTCCAGCACCGGGTCCATCTGGAACCACATGTTAGCGATTCGCTGGATGCTGTCATCAGAAGCACCATAGTATTGATCGGAAACTGCGGAGATCAGATCTTTGGGCGTGGTGGCCAATCGAATTTGCTGAGCCCTAGCACTACGCCGTTCTGGCGGACGCTCCCGTATTTGTTTACGGACCTCTGAATTTGCCCCGGAATAAGGTTCGACAAGCACCGCTTTCGACACGAGAGTAGGATACTTAGATGTGACTGCTGCTGTGACCCAACCACCCAGCGAATGTCCAACCAAAAACACCGCTTGGTTGCTGAGTGCTGGAATGATGTCGGCTACATCGTCTGCCCATGTTTGCCGCGTTGACGCCACACCGTAGCGTCCTGATCGCCCCATTCCTCGTAGATCGAGCGTGAACAGGTGAAATTCTAACGCCAGTTTGTCTACCACTCGACCCCAAGTGTTCGAGTTCGATCCATATCCATGAATTAACACCATCGTAGGTGAGTCAGGCGACGGAGCTTCCCATTCCGTTACGTTCAGTGCAATTTTTCCGGTGTGAACGTAGCGTTGTGTAAAGGTCATGGATGAGAACTGCCCAGCCTAAGAGCCGAGTACTTCCTTCATCTTGGCACCGATCAACGTGGGGGATTCAACGACGTGTACTCCCGCTTCTGCGAGTGCTTTGTTCTTCTCGGAAGCAAGTGCTGCCTTACCGGTGATGATCGCACCAGCATGACCCATGCGTTTGCCGGCAGGAGCGGAATTGCCAGCGATGGCAGCAACAACAGGCTTCGTGACATGTTGTTTGATGTAATCGGCTGCGAGCTGCTCTCTAATTCCACCGATTTCGCCGATTAAGACAATTGCTTCCGTTTCGTCATCTGCTTGGAACAGTTCGAGAACATCGGTAAAAGTGGTGCCGTGAACTGGGTCGCCACCGATACCTACACATGTTGATTGACCCATTCCGTACTGGACGAGCTGGGCGATAGCCTCGTACGTGAGCGTACCAGAGCGTGAGACAACTCCAACGTTTCCGGGTTGAACGATATTGCCAGGAATGATGCCGACTTTCGCCTTGGATGCTGGGCTGAGAACACCCGGGCAGTTCGATCCGATTAGCCGAGTGGGCTTGTCTTTGATGTACGCCATCACCTTGACCATGTCGAGAACCGGTACGCCTTCGGTGACGCAGACTACGAGCTCGAGTCCTGCGTCGACTTGCTCAATGATGGCGTCCATTGCGAACGGTGCTGGGACGAAGATTAGACCGGTGTTTGCTCCGGTCTCTTCAACAGCTTTCGCTACTGTAGAGAAGTAAGGAACTTCGTCTTCAAATTTCTGACCGTCACGACCCGGGTGAACAGCGGCGACCATGTTTGTGCCGTATGCACGTGTTCGGTTCGCCTGAAAACTACCGTCTCGCCCGAGACCCTGAATCAGGAGTCGAGTGTCGGATCCAACGAGTATCGCCATTAGTTGGAACCTCCGAGTTCTAGTAATTTCGCTTTCAACACAACAGCGGCTCCAGCAAGGTCGGGGACACCGGTAATGTTCAAGCCTGAATCAGCAAGAATTTGAATTCCTTCTGCGGCGTTCGTTCCTCGCATTGCCACGACCATTGGTACTGCAGTTTTTGTTTCTTTTGCCGCCGAGACTATGCCTTGCGCTACTACGTCGGAGCGTGCAATTCCCGCAAATAGGTTTATAAGAATTATTTCGACATCGGTATCGTCGACGATGATCTTGAATGCCTCTTCGATTCGCGCCTGATCGGCGGAACCTCCGATGTCGAGGAAGTTAGCGGGGTCGGCACCGGCTGCTTTCGTAATATCCATCGTTGCCATAGCGAGACCCGCGCCGTTGACCATGCAGCCAACGCGTCCGCCATCAAGCTTTACGTAAGCGAGGCCGGCTTTGTCGGCCCGTTGTTCAAGGGGGTCTTGCTGATTTGAGTCACGCAAGCCAGCAAGTTCGGGGTGGCGAAATAGTGCGTCGTCTTCGAGATTTATCTTGACGTCGAGTGCGAATACCTGATCGTCTTCGGTGATGACGAGTGGATTAATCTCCACAAGAGAGCAGTCGTTCTCGACAAATACCTGATAGAGATCAGTGATGAGTTTGGTTGTGGCTCTTACTGATTTGTCGGGCACTCCAAGAGCAAGAGCAATGTCGCGAGCGCGATATGTGGTTAGCCCTATGAGTGGATCTCCAGCGACTCGGAAAATTTTCTCAGGAGTTGATTCCGCAACCTCTTCAATATCCATGCCACCCTCAGTGCTGGCCATTACGACCGGAGCACCGATATCACCGTCAACTACGATTGAAATGTACAACTCGTCTTTGATGTCGAGGGCTTCTGCGATCATCACTTTTTCTATGGGTACGCCTGCTGCACCGGTCTGTTTGGTAACGAGTCGTGTGCCGAGGAGAGAAGCGGTTACTTCTTCAGCCATCGCTGGAGAGTCGACAAGTTTTACACCGCCGGCTTTTCCTCTACCGCCTGCGTGAACTTGTGCTTTCACTACTACTCGTCCGCCGATACGTGAAGCAATTTCTTTTGCTTCTGCGGGAGTGGATGCAACCTCGGCCCTTGGTGTCGGGACACCGAATTTATCGAGGATTGCTTTCGCCTGATACTCGTGGATATTCACGAACGATTACTCGGTTCTAATTATTTACGATCCCGCGAACATTGCCTAAATAGGGCAGAGCGGGTGTGCTTTAGTTTTCTAAACCGCGAACCATCGTACCGAGGGTGATGGTCAGTGTCTACGCAATACATCGTTACCCGCTGATGCCGAAGAAACCGATATTAGGATTAAACAGAGCAAACCCGCAAAAATGCGGGCAAGCTTTGAAGTTATACGAATTTTGAGAATTACTCAGAAAAACTGAATTGCTACGCAGCTTTTTCTACGTAGCGAGCGTTCTCTGAGAGACCAATTCTGGCGGTAAGAGTACCGAGTTCGCTCTTGAACGTGACGAGGATCTGCTTTGGAACAGTCGAAGTCAGAGTCGAGCCACGAGGTTCAATGATCACCGGAGGGCTGATGTCACAGGTGAAACCATTTGCTGCCAGCGCTGTGGCTGCGTTACCGGTAATTACGTTTGCGATTTCACCGAGGGCTGAAAGAGCCATCGGGTCACGGGCATCCATATCTTCACCGATCATTCGCTTGACTACTTCAGACGACACTTGGTCACTGAAGCCGTAAAGAACGTTACCTTGAAGTTTTCCACTTACGCCGATGATCGCTGTGATGTCGTCGGTTGTGTACTGGTACGACACAGCCTCTGCGCTTGCGATTTCTAGCGGTACACCAAATTCCTTTAGCCACACCATCTGGGCGGGACCTAGGAATGGGTTAACAAACTCTTGCCGCATGAGTCAGAACCTTAACCTTGTTATAGATTTACTTTGCCAGCCCCATTCGGACCAAGCGTCAGACGAAGTTAGGTGAATGCATCACCTTCGCCCCGTTCAATGTTGTTCAATCTACGGGTGCTTAGATTCTGCCACATCAGTAAAAGTACCTAGTAGGCACATTGGAATGTATGTGCTCTGAGCCTATGTGCCACCGCTTCATGTAGATATCGGCTGAGGAGAGTCCGCTTCGGCAGTTTTATTCTGTCGAACCTTCGACTTGTGTGACAGGGGCAATGTTTCTTGCGACCACTGCCATCAATGCGGTGATATCGGCAAGTCTGGGCGGCTTAATGAGAATTCCGACAATACGGGCGGAGATCGTATCAACATCAAGCTGGCGGTCGGCCCAACCTGTCATGAGTATTACTTCTGTATTGGGCGATTCAACCTCGATGAACTCGGCAAGCATTCGCCCATTTAAGATCGGCATCTCGATATCGGACAAAACAACATCGAACGGTTCACCTGCTTTGTATCTTTCTGCAACGATTTTCGAAGCTTCAGGACCACCAGATGCCACCTCGACTGTATGGCCTTCGGATGCGATCATTTCTTCAACCACCATCCTGAGCATCGGCTCATCATCGACTACTAACACCTTTAGTCGAATTTGAGCGCGCTCTTCGGCAGCTTTTGGTTTACTGGTTGATATAGAACCCTCTACAGGAAATACTAGTCGGACGGTCGTTCCCTTTTCCCTGCCCGGAAGAATGGAAACAGTACCGGAATGGCGTTGCATTACCTGTTGAACCATCGGAAGGCCAAGACCAGTGCCACGGTCGCCTTTTGTTGTGAAGAACGGTTCCAATGCTCTTAGTGCTGTTTCACTGTTCATCCCAGAACCTTCATCGGCGACCTCAATGATTACACTCTCAGGATCAATTGTTCTGCCATTGTCCGTTGGTTCTGGTTCTACGTGTCCGGAAATTACAATTCTTCCACCGCCTGGCATCGCATCTACGGCGTTCAGCACAAGGTTCGTCAACGCTTCACGAATTTCAGTGTCGATCCCAGGAACCTGAGGAAGCACACGGGCAAAATTGGTTGAAATTCTTATCTCAACACCGTTCCCTGTTTCATCTCGCCACTTTGGGCGGGTAAGTTCGATTGTTTCTCGAACCATTTGTCGGAGGTCTACCAACTCGAAGGTCAACCCATCGGCTTCTCGATCTTGATAGAGCTGGCGCATTCTTTCGACGATGCGTGAGATATCGAGTGCCGCAAGTCGGATGAGTTGGAGAAGTTTCCTGGAATGATCATCAAGTTTTCCGGAATCTTGCAAAAGCATGTCCGAGAAGCCAATGACCGGCGATAGAGCGTTGTTGATGTCATGCGTTATTCCACTCGCCATCTGTCCGAGTGCTCTCAATCGTTCCTGCTTCATTGCCTGTTGCTGAGTTTCAACGAGTTCTACGTTCAGCAGCCGCAGATCATCAACGAGTCGTGCGCCGTAAATGGCTTGCGCTACAGCCGCACCAACCGCGTTTATTAGTTCAACTTCAGCTGTCCCCAGTGCATCTGACTGCTTCCGCGCAATGATGATTGCCCCGTATATTTCACCATTGGCAGTCAAAGTGTGTGCGACCACTGAATTTAGGCCAGCGGCAGCGAATCGATAGGCTGAATCGTCGAGATATCCGCGGCTGTCCGCTAGGTTGTGAACTCCGTCTTCATCACCGGAATTGAGGAACGTCGAGTCGGAGATTATTGAATTGACCGGAATAGGATCTGGTGAGTATGCTCCTGACGTGTTGGTCACAGTGAACTCACCACTGGTTGAGTCGAACCCTAGCCCTACCGTGTGGTCGGCAGGTAGTAATTTGGCAAGTCGTGATGTGGCCACCGCCATGATAGATTCGACATCGTGCATCTCAAAAACAGCCGTCGTTATCGCGTTGAGCGTGGTGATTCTGGCCAAGCGCCTCAGCGCTTCTGATGCTCTTCGTTGCTCGGTCACATCTCTGAGAATTACCAGACGGCCAGTTGAACCGCGTTTAGTGGCGCCGTCCGAGAGCTCGGTGACTGTCGGTGAATATATTAGTGATTCGAGCTCCGACTCACTTGTTAATACGACGTCATTGGTAACGGCAGTAGGCACACCCGAACACAACTCGTGGTCGGCTACGTAGCCGGGAAGCACATCGCAGAGATGCCTTCCGATCAAATGGCCTTCGACGGGCATAACTAGACGCTCTGCAGCTGGATTCACATCGATTATGTATCCAGACGATTCGAGAACAAACATTGCATCAGGTATGCGCTCAACGAGTACATCTAGAGCGATCGGAACAAGATCGAACAACTTAAATCGAGCGTAACCGTAAGCAACGATTACACCTGAAAAGGCGAATGACATCGGAGTCGGATCAAAATCACCAAGTGGGTTCATATCCGTTAGAAACAGCAGATTTGCTGCCAGTGGAATCGTTCCTGCAGCGATGGCCGCAATCATCTGGCTACGGAACAAAGAAGTTTCGGTGAACGCCCTGTACAGAAGGAAGCCGAAACCGCTAAAGAAGGCAGCATACGAATAAACCCAAGATATCCAGAACCATGCTCCACGATCAAAAATGATTGAGATGTTGCCTGGCTCTCCAACGACGTGCGCGTCATGCCACATCAAGTTATGAGAACTGTTCGTAGCGGTTAGCACTACGGTGATAGCGGGAATCACGAGAACGGTAATCAGAAATCGCAGTGACACAGTGCGAATTCGACCCGTTAAATGGGCTGCCGTTATGAAAAAGAAAACTGGGACCGTTGTGATCCCGACGTATTCGAGTGGTACTAGGAGTAGCTTGTCATCGAGATTTTCGAGTAGAACCTCAATGCCATATCCGCCCGACCATATGGCCGCTGCGATCATCAACCATGCTACCCCAGCGGCGCCGGGTGCCTGACGCCGGTTCCACATGAACGCCGTCATGATGAGCGCTATCAATGCCGCAACAAATGTTGCGGATGCGACGAAAGATGACGTTTCAAACAGGGCCATATATTAGCTGCTTAACTGACGACCAATGCGTACGGATACGTTAGATGAAGTTGTGGCGCGTATCGAAGATTTTGGCGGATGCCGTTATTTCATATGGTAATGACAATCTACAGACTACATCACACGCTTGGGATTTCAATTAATACAGTCACTCCCATATCGAGGTACTTATTGCGGAGTTCCGACTGATAGTTGCGAATGCAAAGCTTTGTATCGGTGTCTGTCAGTAGCTTCACAACATGTTCAATGCAGTCATCCTCAGTTTTTAGTGGATGCTCGGGGTTCGTTTCCCTGTTAAACGAAAGATCAGAAGGCCCCAATGACAGGCAATCAACTCTAGGCAGTGCGAATGACTTTGCACGAGTACCGGCGCTTAGTGATTCTATTCGAAACCACAATACTCCGTTGCGAATGCGGTGCTTAAGGTTTGTCTTAATAGTCACGATTGTTGTTCCAGCGAAGGCCGAGTGTTGATCGGAGCAAAATGTCCGCGACCGGCATATTAGCCGAAGAGATGGGACCGCGTGCAATTATCGTCGACGGGCCGGGAGCGAGACTGACCACGCTAGCCGGGATAAAAATGTGGCGGAGGGGACAGGATTCGAACCTGCGATGCCGTTACCGACATACTTGTTTTCAAGACAAGCGCATTCAACCGCTCTGCCACCCCTCCGCAGAGGTGCCGAGGTTTCAGTATGAAACCGCACAGAAGGTAATTCTAATAGCAATTAGTGACAATCAGAAGCGGTGAAACGCTACAAATTCCTCAGTGATCCGATGCGATAGACGTTTTCAACGAGAACATACTGTGTTTAAAGAGCGTAAACCTCGCTGATATTTGCTGAAAATATTCGACTGAAGACTTGAAGCGCTCTTAAGGAGTGATCATGAAACAGCTTGCTGAATGGTCAGGCACGTGGGTCATAGTCGCCGGTGTTTTGATCGCAGCGGTCGGAATCATAGTTCTGATAGTCACTGAAGAATCCTGGATTTTGTACGCGAGCGGATACGCAGTGACCATAATTGGAATTCTCATACTTTTCTGGGTAGCCCTTCGTGACAGATTACGCGCCCGAAAGACCGATGATCTTGACGACGTCGGGTTCAACTAGGTTTCGTCAGGTTTAGCTCTGGCAGTTCGAGCAGTAATAGGCAGTCCTGCCACCAAATTTCAATGTCGAAATCGGGATTTCGCATCGTGGGCAGAAAGTTCCCGGTTTTCGACGTAACAGCATTCGCTCGTCATAGGCATCGACGATGTACGGTCGACCAAGTTCGTCGGGATGACTCAAGATAAATTCGAGAGCATGTTCGAGCGATGCTCGTATGGCTTCAAACAGCGACACAAGGACGGTTTTCGGAATAGTGTTCAGGTGTCTTGCGGGTGAGATGCTGACTCGGTGAAGAGCTTCGTCGGCGTAGATATTGCCGATACCCGCGACTACTGACTGATTTAAAAGTAGTGGTTTTACCTGTGCGGTTCGACCTTCCATGATACTGACGAATTCACTGGCTGCGAAGTTCGGATCAAGAGCATCTGGTCCTAGTCCGGCAAAGGCGTGATCGAGTGATTCGAAACGCTGGATCTTCGCCCAACGGCGCGGGTCTATTAGAGTAACTCGATGATTTTTTTCGAGGGTGAACTCAACCCGAGTGAATCTTGGCGGAGCTTCGTCGGGCGCAAGTACATGTACTTGCCCGGTCATTCCCATGTGAAAGCCCAGCACGAAATCGTCGAGTACCAACGACAGCTGTTTGCCTTTACGCTCGATGCTTGTGACCGTTCGATCGATCACTTGACGAGCGTAAGCAATGGTCCCAGTGCGGTTCGCACTTTCCGGCTTGTCTTCAAGTTGAACTTTTACGAATTTCTTGCCAACAACATCCTCTCGAATGAGGTATCGACGTAGCGATTCGACTTCAGGAAGTTCGGGCATGAGAGGGCTTTTATAGAAGACTAAAGACGATATTGCAGGGTGAAAGGCGGCGCTTGAAGGCTAATACCGTGCACGCCACGCTAACCCACCGAATCCATATCGCCCCATGTTGGGCCGGTTTTGGCTTCGACCAATAGCGGTACGGAGAGATCCATTGCGGCAGGCATCATGGTTGTTACCATCATCTGCATCTCCATGAGTTCTCCGGGAGCGATCTCGAAAATCAATTCGTCGTGAACTTGGATAGACATTTTCGACCGCATCTTTTGGTTTTTCATCTCGTTTGAAATGTTGATCATTGCAAGCTTGATAACGTCAGCAGCAGTGCCTTGAATCGGCATGTTTACCGACACTCGTTCGGCGGCGGCTCGGTGACCCGGATGACCGGCATTGATGTCAGACAAATAACGCCTGCGACCTGTGATCGTCTGCGCATAGCCAGTTTCACGGGCTGATTGCTTCACCTGCTCGATGTAATCACGAATTCCCGGGTACTTGCCGAAGTACAGATCTATGAACTCCTGTCCCTGCTGTCGAGTGAGATCAGTCTGGCGAGCAACGCCGACAGGGCCCAGACCGTAAATGACTCCAAAGTTCAGTATCTTGGCAATTCGGCGTTGATCCGGCGAAACTTCTTCAACGCCATACATCGCCTGAGCTGTGGCAGCGTGGATGTCTTCGCCTTTGTGAAATGCCTCAAGCAGTCCGGGTTCTTGTGACAGGTGGGCAAGAATCCGAAGTTCGATCTGCGAGTAGTCTGCGGCAAGGAATTGCCAGCCGTTGGCTGTATCTGCAATAAATGCTTTACGCACCCGTCGACCAAGTTCGGTACGTACAGGAATGTTCTGCACGTTGGGATCATTACTGGAGAGTCGCCCCGTCGCCGAACCGACTTGGTTGAAGCTAGTGTGAACTCGTTGCGTTTGTGGGTTCACCAAAAGTGGCAGAGCGTCGACGTAAGTCGACTTGAGCTTGCTGAGTTCTCGGAATTTCAGAACAGCGTCGGCGATTTGGTACACACGGTCGTCAAGCCCGCTAGTTTCGTTGATTTTCTCAAGAGCTTCAGCATCCATCGAGTAGCCGGTTTTGGTTTTACGAGTCTTTGGCGCACCTAGTTCATCTATCAAGAGAGCCGCTACTTGCTGATTCGACGCGAGATTCATTTCGCGACCACCAATTACTGCTGTGGCTGCCTGTTTGATCAGCTCGACATCTGCCCCGAGTTGCTCCGACATTTCTGTGAGTGCTGCTTTGTCGATCATCATGCCGTTGCGCTGCATTTCGATGATGACTGGTAGCAGCGGTAGCTCGATCTTTTCGTTCACATACCGAGCTTCGTGTACGTCGATTTCGGGCTCGAAATACTCATAAAGTCGCCACGTGAAATCGGCGTCGGCTGCGGCGTAAGGACCCGCAATATCGATTGGCACGGTCGCCATCGTGACCTGTTTTTGACCAACACCGATGAGGGTCTTGATCTCAGTCATTTCCGCCTGAAATAGCTCGAGAGCAAGCTGCTTTAGTCCGATAGCACGACGACCGCAGAGGGCTGCAGCGATCATGGTATCGAATGAAATATTCTTCACAGCGATTCCGGCAGTAGCGAGGACCATCAGGTCGAAGTTAGCGTTGTGGGCGATTTTTTTGATCGACTCATCTTCAAATAGTGGCCTTAGCGCGGCTAGGCCTTCGGCGAATGGCACCTGGTCACCTTCGTTGTGTCCAATAGCGACGTACCAAGCATGCTGAGATTTGATCGAGAACGACAGCCCAACGAGATTGGACGTCATCGAGTTGAGTCCGGTCGTTTCGGTATCGAACGCAAATTCGCCCTTGGCTCGTAGTGTTTCTATCATGACTTTCAGATCGGTCATACTGGTCACAACTTCGTAAATGCCAAGCGGCTTTAGCTGGTCTTGACTGATTAGAGCCTCGGTCGGTGGAGCCTCCCCCATCATGTCCATCTGTCCGCTCGCGGTTATTGATGGTGCCTCATTTGGTTCCCATCCAGGAGCGGTTTCTACCTTCGTTGATAGGGTGGCGACTGATCCTCCTTGTGGCTCGATTCCCAACTTCGGGAGCCTGTTCGCAACAAGACGCATTTCATAATTCATCAACGTCTTGATTACAGCTTCGCGGTCGAAATCTCCGAATCTAGATTTTGCCTCGTCAAATTCAACGGGTACGTCACGGACGATAGTGGTGAGTACGAGGGCCATGGCAGCAGTTTCGCGATGTTCCTCAAGCAGATTCATCGTGCGCTTTGCGCCACGCAATCCTTCAATGTTTTCAACTTCGTCGAGCTTCTGAAACAGCGTGTCGAAGTGGCCCAGTTTCGTGAGCACCGTACGGGCGGATTTCTTACCAACTCCCGGTACACCAGGAATATTGTCGGAAGAATCGCCTTCAAGTGCTTTGATCTCGGCGACATACTCAGGTCCGAGCCCATCGTATTTCTCAGCGACTCCTGCAGGATCATACGTGCGCATGTCGCCGAATCCGGTGTACATAAGGAGCGATGTATGTTCGTCGACCAACTGTAGCTGGTCAGCATCGCCGGTAAGAATCAATGTCTTGATTCCTTGCTCGACCGCCTGTTTTGAGAGAGTACCAATTAGATCATCGGCTTCAAATCCGTCGTACTCGAAAACCGGAACACCCATCGGTCCGAGAATTTCTTTTAGGATCGGAATCTGCTCATGTAGGGCTGGATCAACTTCCTGTCGATGTGCCTTATATTCCGGGAACATCTCCTTTCGGAAAGTTGGAGCTTTTGTGTCGAACGTAACTGCTATGTGAGTTGGCTTCTGCTCTCTAATCGTCTTTAGAAACATCGTCATGAAGCCACTTGCGCCAGTTGTGTTCTGTCCAGACGCCGTGATCAAGTGATCCCGCATGGCAAACCACGCCCGGAACACGATTGCGTGACCATCGATTAGCAGGAACAGTTGGTCGTCAGAATTTGCTTTAGAAGTTGTCATGACTCAATGAGGTCGGCGATGGATAGGCGAAATAAACGTGACACTAGGTGATGTCGAAGCAGGCGGTGAGCGGATTATAGCTTCAGAAGCCAGCAGTAACGTACTCGTCATCACAAGATTGACATGCCTAGCGAGCCAATGTATCGTTCGGATAGGTATTATGCTACTCGAGTTAAAGCAGCACTGTGAGAGCATGTGACAACGACCACTAAGCCTTTGAATGATCTAGCCAGCATTAGCTACTGGCAAACGTTGAATCGAAAAAGCCTTCTGAGGTTTTTCATGTTGCAGCAGTTAAGCCAGAGACCGATGCACGGTTATGAGATCGGCACCCGGATTGCACTCTGTTGTGACACGCGACCTACCGATGCCATGATTTACCCGATGCTCAAGGAGCTGGAAATTGGCGGTTACGTAGAGTTGGAGGTGGCCGTAATCAATGGTCGTGAACGCAAAATATACGCTCTCTCCGAACTGGGTATAGAGGCATACAGGGCATCGGCTCAGGCGTGGTCTACCGTGTTACCACAACTGGAGTCAGCGGTCAAAGAAGCGGGGGTTGAACCTGCTTGCTGTACAACGATGGTCATTGATTCCAGTATTTTAGGAGATTAGGAATATGGAAAAGAGTCCATTTGGGATATTGACGCCGATCAGTGCCGATGCAGCCTGTTGCAGTGGCGCAAATGACGCAGAAATTACTAATGCTCAACTTGATTCGATCACAGCTGCTGTACAGCACCAGTACGGAGCATTGGCGACGAATGCCGCTGTTAGGGCGACGGACGGCTCGATAGTAAAAGCGACGGACAAGTTCTATTCAGATGAACAGCGTAGTGTTTTGCCAGATGAGGCGGCAGGGGCATCAGCTGGTTGCGGAAATCCGGTCGGAATTGCCGATGCACTGCCCGGCGAAACTGTTCTCGATCTCGGTTCAGGCGGTGGAATCGATTGTTTCCTTGCTGCTAAAGAGGTCGGTCCAGGAGGACATGTGATCGGCATCGACATGACGCCACGCATGATCGAACTGGCGCAAAAGAACGCTGCCAGCCTTGGTACCGAAAATGTTGTATTCAAGTTGGGGCACATCGAGTCGATCCCTCAGCCTGACAACACGGTCGATCTTGTAATTTCGAACTGTGTCATAGCACTTTCTGAGCAAAAGGATCGAGTGTTTTCTGAGATACACAGAATCTTGAAGCCCGGCGGACGGTTCGTGATTTCCGACATGGTCACTTCACATGCGCTACCAGCTGATGTACAAGCGTCGGCAACTGAATGGGTTGCCTGTGTCGGTGGTGCAGCGGTCATGAGTGAATACCTTGAGATGGTAAACGACGCTGGCTTCGGTAATGTCGATGTGATCAAAAGTGTCCCGAGTTACCCTGATTCTGACGACTGGCGCTCGTTGATGATCAACCTGACTCTACGGGCATTCAAGCCAGCATCGTAAGCGTCAAACACTTTTGTATTCGGCTGAGAGATCGGACTCTAAAATGTTTTGGCGGGACTGATGTTTTCTCAAAACACTCAAATGAAGCATTGAGACTGCGTATTGCAGTACGATATGAATAGAATCCAGCATCTTTGGAGATTCAGAAGTGGAAGCCCGGAAGTTCGTATTTTTATCGCCTGATTACGGCAGTTCGATTACCGAAAACGGTTGTTGTGGTTCCGGCTGCTGCGATTTTGAAGCCGTGGTGCTTTCTGGAAACGCGAAAGACATCACGAATGCGGTGAAGCAGCGCTACGGTGCCCTTGCGGAACGAGCTGGTAAACGCGGACTTAAGGCATCCGACAACAAAGCATCAGATCAGTTCTACTCGGAAGATCAACGTTTGGCTTTAACTGACGAAGCTGCTGGAGCTTCGACTGGATGTGGAAACCCGGTTAAAGTTGCCGATGTCAAAACGGGAGAAACAGTACTTGATCTTGGGTGTGGTGGTGGTATTGATTGCTTCCTCGCAGCCAAAAGCGTTGGGAATACTGGTCGGGTAATCGGCGTCGACATGACCCCACGGATGATCAGTCTCGCACGTAACAACGCGAAGAAATTGAATGCATCTAACGTGGTGTTCAAGAGGGGTCACATCGAGCAGATTCCACAGGACGAAACCACGGTGGATCTTGTTATTTCAAACGGGTCAATCTCACAGTCTGAGTGGAAGCACTTGGTCTTTTCAGAGATTTTTAGAATTCTGAAAGCAGGTGGCCGCTTCGTTATTTCCGACATTATTACTACTGAACCGCTTCCCGACAGCGTTCGGGATTCGACCGCTAGGTGGGTTGAAGGCGTCGGTGGGGCTGCCGTGAAGCGCAGTTATCTGACCATGATCGAAGCTGCCGGGTTTGTCGATGTTGAAATTCTTGAGGAACGAGCGAGTACGAGAGGGAATGAAGAGTGGAGTTCATCGGTTGTAAACCTCACTCTAAGGGCGCACAAGCCCGCTAAGTAGAGTAATTTTCACGATTGGAAACATCGTTTCCTTCTCCCTCCTCCTTTCGTACTCTGGCGTACCCGTACACTTGTAATTCACCATGTTGATTAATCCCTGGGTTCGAAACTATGAAAAAGACGATCATGCCGCGCTTGGCCGAGTTCGTGAATGGGCCGCCAACAAACTCGGCAGCAACGTCGACTACGGTTTCGGCTACGGCACATGGGTATTCATTGGCACCGAGACGGTAATCAAGATCGACCCCGAAGTTGGGCGATCTGAGCGATTCAGTCATGAACTCGCAGCCAGCCAGTTAGAGATCCCGGGTGTCGCAACGCCCCATGTACTAGAGACTGGTGCCCTCGAGGGCAGGGCGTGGGTGATTCTAAACCGACTGCAAGGATCGAGCGGGTACAACGTTTGGCCGGGGCTAGATCAAGATGGTCGCACTAATCTCACAACTCAACTAGCGACCGCACTTGGGCATATGCAGCAGTTTGTCCCCGACGAAGGATTGCTTCATGCCGAAACCAAGGACTGGGCGCTACACATTCGAAAGTCGTTCAACCGTGCTCTTAGAGCTGTCGACGCGGTAGTACCAGGACGTGTGCTCACATCGTCGCAGGGTGCGTTTGCTCAGTGGGCAGAGGCACTTGACGAACGACCTCGAGTGCTGTGCCACGGTGACTTGTGGCTTGGAAATATTCTGGTCAATAACGAGGGTGCCTTAGCGGGAATACTCGATTTCGATCGAATGGCTTTGGCACCAGCCGACTACGAGCTCGACATGCTGTTGCGGTTCTGGCGATACCCGTGGAATTTTGTGCCCGAACAGCTAGAGGCGGTTTACAACGATCCGCTTGATATCGAGCTCATGAAGCCGTTCGTCGAGCTTTGCCAGGGTGACTTAAGCAATGACGCTTTGGCGGCTCGGCTGAGTACGTTGGAACTGATCTACCGCCTGAATCTAGTCAACCGATTCGGCTGGAACGACGAACACGCCGCCATGTTCGAAACCGTGCTGAGTGGTGACTGGGCAGACGGTCTGGTTTAGGGACGGTGCAACTTTATTCTATTATTCATTTACTACCGCCGCGATCGAACCCACCACGATCGAAACGTCCACACCATAATCCTAAACTTGATTCAGAATACTGATCGCTCCGCTGAGGCAGTACAGATTCCAAATACGGTTGACTGAGAGTCATCGTTCTCCCTCAGGGTGATGGCTGGAATTGACTGTATGGATAAAACAGTCCTATGTCGTTTTGTTGCACAGAATATTTGTGATGCCATGGCTGTGTGGTCAATTCTTTATCCTCGAACACCCGGTCATCCGATCTCTAGACAAACTATGAATCGGCAATCATAGTGTGCCCAACGAGATAATTAGGCTAGAAAACTAACAAATAGGAGATGTCGTATTGAAAGCGGTCGTATTCAAAGAGCCATTTAAGGTTGCTGTTGAAACGGTTTCGGATCCGCAAATCCTTCACCCGAACGACGCCATCGTGAAAATCACTTCGTCCTGTATCTGTGGGTCCGATCTCCACATGTACGAAGGTCGTACTTCAGCCGAACCCGGCATCGTGTTTGGTCATGAGAACATGGGCATGATCGTTGAAGTAGGTTCCGCCGTCAAAAACCGCAAGGTTGGCGACAGAGTCGTAATGCCGTTCAATGTGGCGTGTGGCTTCTGTAAGAACTGCTTGGGTGGTTATACCGGATTCTGCACAACTGTAAATCCCGGCTTTGCCGGTGGAGCCTACGGATACGTTTCGATGGGGCCATGGGTTGGTGGTCAAGCAGAACTAATGAAGGTTCCGTTTGCTGATTTCAACTGTCTGCTTCTCCCAGATGGCACAGATCATGAAGCAGATTTTGCGCTTCTTGCCGATATCTTCCCGACGGGTTATCACGGGACGGAACTTGCTGGCGTGAAACCGGGTGAGAGTGTTGCCGTATTTGGTTGCGGCCCAGTGGGTCTGATGGCTTCATACAGCGCGATTCTCCGTGGTGCCTCTATGGTCTTCGCTGTTGATCATGTTCAGGAGCGACTCGATAAAGCAGCCGAAATTGGAGCAATTCCAATCAATTACGACGTAGCAAATCCTGTAGAACAGATCAAAGCACATCTAGGTGGTGCAGGGGTCGATAAGGGCATTGATGCAGTCGGTTATCAGGCAACCGCAGCTGGTTCATCAGCGGTCGGCGGTGAGCAGGATGAGGTGCCGAATATCGTTCTCAACCAGCTAATCGATGTTGTGGCGCCTACAGGTGCTCTTGGAATCCCTGGCCTGTATGTGCCATCAGATCCCGGCGGAGTAGATGAGCATGCCAAACACGGTGCCCTCTCCATCAATTTCGGCCAACTGTTCGAGAAGGGGCTTCGGCTCGGTACCGGACAGTGCAATGTGAAGCAGTACAACGCTCAATTGCGTGATTTGATCATTGCGGGTCGAGCGAAGCCGAGTTTTGTTGTTTCGCATGAAGTGTCGCTAGACGATGCACCTGCCGCTTATGAGAAATTCGACCGCCGCGAAGACGGCTACACCAAAGTGATATTGCATCCGTAAGGAAACACAAACAACGCAGCCCTGCGTCGCTTGGTTCGTTGATCGAACGTGAGCGAGCACAGGGCTGAGTGGTTGATTCTATTTCGTTACGCGCCGGTCGTTCATTTGTACTTGGGCACTTTGCGAATTATCTGGCAATAAGCCAGTTGTCGAACTGGAGGCGTTACGCGACCCCGCACTAGATCCCTCGGCTTCGATGACTTCGCTCGGGAAATCATTGTTGGCTTTTGGTTCCTATGTGCAGGTGTTTCAGCAAACCAGAACTAGTCGGCGACGTATGCTGTTGGGCGGGCGTCGAGGAGATCAATACCACCTCGGACCTGACCAAGCGTGTCGGCGATTCGTTCTTCCAGCGTGAACAACACCTCACGAGCGTAGTTGTCTGCGCCCGTGCGTCGTTGGCTTGCTGAAGTCTCTGCCTCGTTCAAAATTCCGTTCACTTGGCTCTCTGCATCATCGATAATCTTGCCAGCACGCTTCTGTGCATCGGCTTCGATTACAGTTGCGTTCTCGTTAGCCATTCGAGTGATCTCAGTATCCTGAATCATCTTGTGGGCTTCTGCTTGTGAAGTTGTGAGCAGCGTGTTTGCCTGCTCTTCCGCCAAATTGCGGATGGTGGTGGCTTCCTCGTCAGCGTAGGCGCGAATTCGGCGGGCTTCGAGTTCAGCCTGCTTGATGATCGCATCCTTCTGACGAACAACACCCTCTGCTTCATTCAACTGATTAGGCATCTCACCCTTCATCTCTTCGATGACGGCTATGATTTTTTCCAGGTTTACGAGCGTTCGTGCGGTTCCGGGTACTCGACCTTTGACGATCATCGCCTCTAGGTCTTCTAGCTGTGACATAAGTGTCATTTCTGCCTCCATGCGTGTCGACTGACGCGTGCTAACTAACTGTGTTGCTTACTTTTCTCATCATTTCGTTTGGCTTCAAGCCTCTCAACCAGAAGCTTCCAAACGTTTTTTGGAACTAAATCGGACACATCGGCGCCGAGTGCCGCTACTTCCTTCACTCTTGATGAACTCAGAATCTGAAATTCCAGAGCGCTGAAAAGACAAATCGTTTCGACATCTTCAGCCATCCTGCGGTTCATTAGTGCCATTTCACTCTCATACTCGAAATCGCTTGTGATTCGTAGACCACGAACAATCACTGTTGCGCCGATTTTTCGGGCTGCGGTGACTGTTAGGCCTGAGTACGATTCCACCGATACATTTGGCAGGTGCGCCACTGCTTCGGTGAACATTTTTATCCGCTCGTCGACGTTGAACATGGTTCGTTTCGACGAAACTTCTACCACCCCAACCGTCAGATGATCGACAGTATGTGATGCTCTTTCGACAATATCTACGTGCCCGTTTGTCACCGGATCAAAGGTTCCGGGATAGATCGCTCGCGCCATCTATTCGCCCCCTCCCAATGATTGAGTCGGTGAACCTGAAGTAGGCTGAGATTTATAGACCGAAACTGCTGTATCGCCGTAGAGTCGATGAGTCGACAACCTGAGCCCGGGTAGAGATTCGGGAAGATCGGTCATCTTCGAATGTTCAAGAAATACAATAGCGTTCGGTGCGATCAAACCGGCCTCGTTTACCCGTTGGAACAGTGCCTCGAACTCGATTAGTTCGTATGGTGGGTCGGCAAAAATCAAATCAAACTCACCCTTCAGTCTTCCGACTGCGTTCAGTGCGCTTCCTCTTTTAACTGATCCTTGCATTGCCAATCTGTGTCGTTCCAGAGCCTTTTTAATCTCGTCGCAACGGCGACTGTTTTGTTCGATAAACGTGGCAGTTGTCGCACCACGTTGTAGAGCCTCGATCCCAAGCGCCCCGGTACCCGCATAGATGTCGAGCACCCGAAGACCACTGGCTCCGGCCGGTCCGAGCATAGAAAAAATCGCAGATCTCACTTTGGATGTGGTTGGGCGAAGATCGCTTCCACTTGAACCGGGTGATCGCCGGAATGATGACGATCCGCTGCGCCTATTGTTCATCGCACTTTCGATCCGCACTTGAAACCCCTGATTTCCCCTGACAACCGATGGGATGGAAGCGATTATTCCCGTAATGACGCGTTCTTGACCATCGTGAGTTGTTACCGGTTTTCATCGTTTTACACGGAAGCTGTGGCAACCACTCGGTGAATCTGTGGGCTTTCTGTTGCCTACGTATTCACAGGCTGTTCAGTAGCTGGCTTAGAATGAGACGCTGCAATGGTGTTTCGCGAGTGATTGCTTCACTGAGTCAAAATCAATGCAGAGCCGTAGAGGGTTGCGGCTAGATACGCCAGATACGAGTGACAGCAGGATCTTTCTGCGCCGATAAATATGACCGACCAAGATCAACAAGAACAGCCGAATCAAAAAGAAACGGCAGTGGGCGAACAAAAGCTCATTGAAGATCGTCTTACCAAAACAGCGCAGATTCGGGCTAAGGGAATAGACCCATATCCGCCTCGATACGATCGCACTCACACTTCAGATGAGGCGACAAAGCTGTTTGAGTACGCCGAGATTATGGCAAGCAACGTTGGTGGTGAAGCTGCTGAACATCCACGTACAGAAACCATCCGAGTCGCAGGACGTGTGATGGCTCGGCGTGGAATGGGTAAGGCTGCATTTATCGACCTGAAAGATGGTTACGGCAGGATTCAAGCGTTCGCACGACAGAACACGATGGGCGACGAAGCGTACGAGATCGTGAACTTACTGGATATTGGCGACATCATTGGTGTCGAAGGTCAGGTAATTCGTACCCGGCGTGGCGAGATCAGTGTGGAAGCTGCCAAAGTGACGGTGCTGACCAAGGCGATTCGCCCCTTGCCAGACAAATGGCACGGTTTGCAGGATCAGGAGATTCGATTCCGACAGCGTTATCTAGATCTGATTTCGAACGACAAGGCAATGAGTAATGCCTTGCTCCGGTCGAAAATAGTCCAGTCGATGCGATCGTTCATGCACGGTCGAGGGTTTATAGAGGTCGAAACGCCGATTCTGGTCCCTGTTGCCGCCGGCGCTCAGGCGACTCCGTTTCAGACCCATCACAATCAGCTCGATCGTGATTTGTATCTGCGAATTGCCACTGAGCTTTATTTGAAAAAGCTGATCGTGGGCGGCATAGAGCGAGTTTTCGAAATCGGTCGACTGTTCCGGAATGAGGGACTCGATCATGACCATAATCCAGAGTTCACGACCATAGAGAGTTATCAGGCTTACGCCGACTACAACGATGTGATGGAGATGGTCGAGAACATGGTGGCGCAGATAGCGAAGGAAACGACCGGCTCTATGATCCTGCCGGAGGTTGAAGGCATTCGACCCGAGATCAATCTCACACCGCCGTGGCCACGACTTGATCTTCGCCAAGAAATAAAGACCCGAACAGGAATCGATTTTGTCGATACACGTGATACTGAGTCACTTGCTGTTGCAATGCACGAACGAGGAATTCACGTTGAAGTAGGTTCTGCTTGGGGACGTTTGCTCGATAAAGTCATCTCATCCGAAATTGAACCTCACCTCATTCAGCCGCATTTTCTGGTCGACTACCCGGTCGAAATGTCGCCACTTGCCAAGCGTAAACCCGACTCAGATGAGATAGTCGAACGCTTCGAGGCATTTGTGATGGGAACAGAACTAGCGAACGCTTTCACCGAACTTAACGATCCGGTCGATCAACGCGAGAGATTTGAGCAGCAAGAGCGAATGCGTGAGCAATTCAACGATGATGAAGCCGATCGACTTGATGAAGATTTCTTGATCGCCATCGAGCACGGAATGCCGCCGACTGGCGGGCTAGGACTCGGGATTGATAGGCTTACGATGTTGATCGCTGGTGAGTCCTCGATTCGCGAAATCCTGCTATTCCCGGCGATGCGTAATACATGATCTAATCGAATTCAAACTAAGTCGCTGTAACAACGTAGTTCAGAGTTAAAAATGCTTTCACTGGAACAGATAGTCCGAGATCCTGAGAAATTCCGAGCCGCCCTGGTTCGTCGCGGTGAAGCCCCCCCAATTGAAAGGATTTTGGAGCTAGATTCTCGAAGAAAACAGTTGATCCAAAACGCCGACATTGATCGTGCTAACCGCAACAAAGTTAGTAAGGCGATCGGTGATGAAAAGCGAAAGCCGACGCCCGATGAGATTACGGAGATGCGAGAGACCGGCGACCGCATCAAAGGGGTTGAAGCTGAACTGTCAGCTGTACTTGAAGAGCTAGATGCAATCCTGCTCCCAATTCCTAACACGCCTTTGGAAGATGTTCCGGATGGACTCGACGAAACTTCTAACGTTGTAATCCGCACTTCTGAAGGTGAAACGTCAGAGCACGGTAATGCCCACTGGGACGTTGCTACAAAACTCGGAATTCTCGATTTAGAAGCGGGTGCAAGCATCGCCGGTGCTCGATTTTTCGTGTTGAAAGGCAAAGGTGCGCGACTCCAACGTGCACTTGCCGCCTGGATGCTAGATGTTCAGACCGATGAACATGGGTACACCGAAATTGACCCGCCACTGTTGGTCCGTGGAGAAACGATGACCGGTTCAGGCAACCTGCCAAAGTTCAAAGACAATCTGTACAGAGACAGTGAATCAGATTTGTGGTTGGTGCCGACAGCTGAAGTAGCGCTGAACGGTTTGCATCAAGGTCAGATCATCGATGCTGGTGTTCTGCCAATGAAGTACGTCGCGCAAACTCCGAGCTTTCGAAAAGAGCACACATCGGCGGGTCGCGATGTTCGTGGGATCAAGCGAGTTCACCAGTTTGAAAAAGTCGAGATGTTCCGCTACGTAGAACCGGATACTTCAGTTGAGGCACTTGAAGAAATGGTCGCTGAGGCGGAAACGCTCTGTCAGCGACTGGGATTGATCTACCGAGTACTGAAGCTGTGTGCTGGCGATATTGGATTTCAGTCTGCCAAAACGTACGACATTGAGGTTTGGTCACCAGGTTGTGCCGAGTGGCTAGAAGTTAGTTCGATTTCAACTTGCACAGACTTTCAAACACGTCGTAACGGCACTCGATACCGACCAGAGGTTGGTGCTTCAACTAGGCTCCCACATACGCTGAATGGATCGGGACTGGCTCTGCCTCGTATTTGGATTGCGGTGATCGAGAATGGCCTCCAAGAAGATGGTTCAGTGATCATTCCTGATGTTCTAGTGCCATACACCGGCTGGAACCGCATCGAGGCTTCTTAACACCGGTGGATCATCGATTCGTTAGCAAGATAGTGACGTATTACTGGTATCGAAAACCGAACGGTGCATGCTTGGATATGCCAATCTGCATTCATTTCCGAAAACATCGATAGCTATTCACAGGGCGACGTATGAATTATCGAAAACTGGGCAATACGGGACTAGACATTTCCGAAATTATTTTCGGCGGTGGTGCCGTCGGCGGAATTTTAATCGACGCAGATGATGACACTCGACGTAAAGCTGTGCGGATAGCGTTGAACGCTGGGATCAATTGGATCGACACAGCCGCAAGTTATGGCAACGGGCTTTCTGAGACCGCTATCGGCTGGTTGATGAAAGAATTGCCGGAAAATGATCGTCCTTATATCTCAACAAAAACAGCGTTTGACCGTGCTGCGGGTGATTACGTCGGGCAGGCTGAGAAGGCACTCACCGCGAGCCTCGAACGTCTACAGATGGACAGCATCGATCTCTATCAGATTCACAATAGAATTGCCGCTTCGCCCGATACGATCACTAACGGTATAACTCCGGACGATCTACTCCATTCAGGCGGGATCGCTGATGCCATGCAGGCGATGGTCGACAAGGGTTTAACTCGGCATGTCGGGTTCACATCGACCGGCGAAGCCGAACCGCTGCACGAGGTAATCGCAAGCCAGCGATTTTCTTGCGCTCAGATTTACTACAACCTGTTGAACCCTTCAGCGGGCAGAGTTATGCGACACAACTGGTCGGCGTATGACCACAAGAACATCATTGCTGCGTGTGCAAATAATCAAATTGGAGTGCTGGTGATTCGGGTTCTTGCAGCTGGCGTCATTGCCACCGATGTCAGGACAGGGCGTGAGGGTGGTGTTGCACTCAATAACGATGTCGAGTCCGATGTTCAGCGAATGAAAAAGGTCCTGCCGTTACTTAAACCAGAGCATGGTGCACGTTCTCAGGTGGCAGTTCGGTACGCGCTCCGTAACCCAGGAGTATCTGGTGTTGAGGTCGGAATGGCGGAGCTAGAACATCTCGAACTGGCGATCAGAGCCGCCGAGATGGGGTCCTTGCCTGATGCTCTTCTGAGCGAACTCGACGATCTAGCCGATGCTAATTTCGGCATCAGCTGATCATTGGGGGCTTTCTTACGCAATCGGACCTTTGTACGTTCCGTCGAACGTTGATCGTATGTATTGGTCCTGCCAGCCCGTTGCTGCGCCATCGAGATGTGCCTGAGCATACAGTGGCCAGTATGGATTCCTGAGTAGTTCGCGCCCAACGAAAATGGCGTCAGCTTGCTCGTCGACGAGAATTGCCTCCGCCTGTTCGGCTTCGGTAATTAACCCCACAGCCCCAGTGAGAATTCCAGTTCTTTCGCGAATTTCCGCAGCGAACGAAACTTGGTAATTGGGCTCTGCAGTCATTTGCTGTGCAGGGGAGTTGCCACCTGACGAGCAGTCGACCAAATCAACCCCGGCGTCTTTCATCCATTTGGTCAATTGGATCGACTGTTCGATGTCCCAGCCGCCTTCGACGTATTCGGTAGCAGAAATCCGAGCAAACAAGGGTACCGAATCCGGTATGGCACCCCGCACCGATTTGATTATGTCCAACGAAAATTTAGCTCGGTTTTCGAGCGATCCGCCGTACTCGTCTGTCCTACGATTAGAAAGAGGCGACAAGAATTCGCATCCTAGATAACCGTGAGCTAGATGAAGTTCAAGAACTCTGTACCCGGCATCAACAGACCGTACCGCAGAGTCAGTAAATGCACTCACGATGTCGGAGATTTCTTCTTTTGAAAGCTCTTCAGGCATTCCTGATTTTTCATCGTACGGAAGCGCGCTCGGAGCAACTGGAATCCATCCCTCGCCATCTTCACCGAGATAACCGGTTCCAATCCACGGAGCAGCGTGCGCTGCCTTTCGACCTGCATGAGCTAATTGAACAGCTGGAACAGAGCCCTGCGAGGAAATGAACGCGGTTATAGGTCGGAGCGCATCTACGTGAGCATCTGACCAAATACCCTGATCCCACTGTGAAATCCTGCCTTCGGGCCGGACAGCGGTTGCTTCTGCCATGACCATACCTGCACCACCGGAAGCCCTAGAACCAAGATGAACCATGTGCCAATCGGTAGCAAGCCCATCGGTCTTGCTCGAATACTGGCACATGGGTGAAACGAATACGCGGTTCGGAATAGTCTCACCTCGGATTGTGAGAGGACTAAATAACTTGCTAATCGTGATTGCTCCAGATTTAAATAAACTGACAAGACTAGGAATTCAGCATCTAAGGATAGATGCTTAAAGTGTAGTCCGTAGGCAAAGTAGATTGACGGGTGACTGCGCTAATCACTACGACGATCAAATCATCGTCGCCTACGCCCTCAACGGTTAGGCTTCCCACTGCATCGGTTCCAATTGGAATTTTGTATATAACCGGATCACCAGCATCTTTTTCATGAATGACTTGGACGAGGTACTGCGTGGGGATGGTCTCTTCTACTCGAACGAAACCGTTCGTAACCCAGTCGCCCGATGATGAAGTATCGTCCGTCCAATCGAGCTCAGGGATTTCAAAATCGTCGAAGCAAGCACCTTTTGAGAACACAGCATCGTCAGTGATGTACTCAAACCGTAGTAGGATCTGTCGACCGGCGTACTGCGATAGATCTGCGGAATCCTGAACCCAACCGAGGCTAGTTCCTGTCAGTCCTGCGCCATAGGAATTTCCGTTTGGATTGTCGTTGATAGCCCGCTCAGTATCGAGAATGTCCCAAGTTTCGCCATCGTCAGTTGAGACCATGGCGTACCCATAATCCCAAAACTTTTCGATTTCGTAGTTCACCCAGTACTTCAACGTTGCAGAACTAATCGAACGGAGATCGACAATACGCGTGAGGGTCGAATCTATCGAATCGCCGTGATTCGACCACCAACAGTTATCGCCTGAGTGCGGTGCTGCGTTCAGGAGAGACGTCTCTGGTTCTCCTCGAAAATCAATGGTCATTCGACCTGACCCACTAGAGGTCACAACATAGTCGGCACCAAACGACTTAACTGCTCCTGAGAGTGAATCTGGCGCTCTTTTATAGATATTTCTTACCGGAGGTACGTATTGGTCTTTGTAAGAGTACGGTCCCTCACTAGTACTCAAATAGTTAGCGACTAGCCAATCGGCAAACACATCATCTGCCGTGACATCGAAACCCCGTTCAGTGAGGGTGCTATCGATCGACTCAATACCGTCCTCTTGGTTTTGCGCAATTGCAGACAGCATTTCGTTGCCGCCGTAATGTGCAGCTATGAATGCGAAAAACAGATTTGCGGCGCCGTAATTTGCTGCTGATACTGTGATGTCTTGAGCCCACGCTGTGAGAGAAGTCGCGGGGGCGCGAACAAAAGCCGATGCCGCCGATCTAGCGAAGCCGGCAATTTCGGCTGAAACTTCCGATAGACCTTCGTTGACCCAGGAATCTTCGCTGCTGTCGGTCGCAAAGTGTGTGGCGTGTTGTAATTCGTGGGCGATCACGCTCAGATATTCAGTGCTGGTGAGACCGACTCGATTGGCCGACATGTACAGGGCTTCACGCTGGTTTGAGTGTGGGCGAATTTTGCTTGGGTACGAGTCTGCCGCGGAGAAGTATCCGGCAACACCCGTGCGGAGGACGCTGGTGTAGACTACCATCCGGTCGTCGCCGTCGATTCCAGGCGTTATTGGCAATCCGAATACACTGGTGACTGCTGGCCAAACATTTGTTTCGAAATTATTTGCCACTGTCTCAATGTCGGCTGGTTCCGGTTCATATCCGTGTTCGAACACCCAGTAAACGTGATCGGAAATGTGTGAAACTTCCCCACTCGCAAGGATGTTTCCACCGTCTCGTGATACCCAGAAATCCACCTGCTTACCGAGCGTGAGAGGTTCCAATGGAAGAATGGTTGTGTGCTCGGAGTAGCCAGCGACTAATCTTCTCCCAAGCTCCTGAAGATCACGGTCGGGTGGTGTTGGAATTTCAGGCTCAGCGAGTGCGGGTGTGAAAGTGGGTTTTGTTGTTGCTGTGGGGTTTGTTTGCTTTGCAAGCGTGGGAGTTTCAGCGAGCGCCGTCCCAAATTGAGTAGGAACGGCAACTTCGGTTTCGATCGGTGATGATGTTGGGGCCGGAACTGGCGATACGGTGGGGGGTGTCGCGGTCGGATCAGAACCCTGAGGTGTTGGTGATCCTTCGGCATCGAAAGTAGTTGGCGTCACCTGAGCAGGTTGAACAGACGGTGAAGATTGCGGGGAAGGATCTTGTTGACCATCAGCCGGATGGTCGGTCTGCTGGCATGCAATAGAGAGTAGTGCAAGGCTCCCTAAAATAGCCAAAGCAACAGACCTGATTAGTGCAACTGGGATTCCAGATAGTTGATTTGATAAAATGGATCGAGGCATCAATTTGGGTTTTGTGCTTCACCACTGCCCTTGGCGTTAAACATATTCATAGCGTTATCAAAATCACCGCTGACTATCATCGTTATTGCGTCGGCCGCCATATTTGCAGCCGATCTCACGAGGTCTCGGGATTCAGGATCGAATGTTCCTAGTACGTGATCGACTTGGTCGGCAGATGTGTCAGGAATTCCGACCCCGATTCTCACTCGAGGGAATTCGTTGGTGCCCAACGACGTGATTATCGATTTGAGTCCGTTGTGCCCGCCGGGACCACCCTGTTTTCTGATACGTAAGGAGCCGGGTTTGAGGTTTATGTCGTCGGTGACAACAAGGATTTTCTCAGGAGTGGTTTTGAATCGATTGGTTAGATAACTGAGTGCCATCCCCGAATGGTTCATGAAAGTGCGAGGGTAGGCGAGAACTGTTGGCGATCCTCCTAATTCAACTTCAGCAAATCGTAGTTCTTTACGTTTGCGGTTTAGTTCTGCATCTGTGCGTTTGACCAGTTCGTCCATGCACCACCAACCGACGTTGTGGCGCGTGTTTTTGTACTCGGCACCTGGGTTGCCGAGTCCGACAACGATCCACGGTGAACCTTCCGATCCACCGCCATTGCCGCTAGGAAACAGCTTGTCTAAAAGTGAGGAGACGTCCAATCGTTTATATTTCCGTTTGATCCACTTGGCCTGCCAAACAATTCGTTTAGAAAGGATATGACCTTATCGTCGAAAACGTTCGCGAGGTCAGACAAATCTCCAGCGGAATTGAGCCTGAATAGACTCATGAGCTTGTCGGTATTTTTGCGATTCCATCACCAATGTAGCGACAATTGACGCCAATCGATCACGATATCCATTGAATCGTCGATCTATCGTGGGAATGATATCGGTGACGTCGGTGTGATTGGGTGGCTGCCCGAGCCCACCGCCACAATTTAGACGGGCTGAGGCTTTCCAGCGAGGTCTGAGGCGAACGAAAATCGCACAGAATTGACCTGTGTTGACGGATTTGCGAACGAAACCAATACGAAGATATCCAACAGCATTTGAGGTCGCCGATGGACTCAACGTTATCGGCTCTACACATCTGACTCTGGTCGAGTCGGCGTTATGCCATCGTCCATAAACTTAATGAACTCGGATTCGTTGATTACGTGAACATCGAGCCTTTGAGCCTTGTCAAGCTTCGAGCCAGCCTCAGCACCTGCCACAAGGAAGTTCGTCTTCTTAGTGACGGAGCCTGTGGCTTTTCCACCCAGCGCCTTGATTCGATTTTGAGCTTCAGATCGTGACATAGCTTCCAGTCGACCTGTAACTACGAATGTCATACCGTTGGCCGGGTGATCGGCTGACGGCTCTGGGGTGTCGTCAATTGGATTGACGCCGAGCTCGATCAGATCGTCGATAAGTTGGTGGTTTTGCTCGACCGTAAAGTAGTCGACCAAAGTTGATGCGACCACTGGTCCGATTCCGTCGATGGCACGTAGTTCTTCCTCAGTCGCTTCTTTTAGACCGGTCAAACTGTGAAATCGATGTGAAAGCCATTCGGCACTTTCAGATCCAATGCTGGAAATTCCCAGAGCAAACAATAATTTCGATAACGGCTGCGTACGAGATGCTTCGATTGCGTTGAGTAGATTGTCGACCCGGGTTTCGCCCATCTTGTCGAGTTCAAGAAGGTCTTCTCTTCGATCATGCAGTCGATAAATATCGGCGATATTCGAAACGAATCCAAGCCTTGGTAAGACCTGTGATACCCGCTCGCCAAGTCCTTCGATATCCATGGCTCCGCGTGACGCGAAATGTTCCAATAGACGCTCGAACTGTGCGGGGCATGCAGTGTTCACGCAACGGGTAACCGCCTCATCTTCACTGTGGACTGTTGGAGCTCCGCATGATGGGCATGCATCAGGAAATTGATAAGGCTGTGAATCCGCAGGTCGTATGTTTTTCGACGTAACTTCCACGACCTGTGGAATAACATCTCCTGCCCTCTGGATTATGACTCGATCGCCTTCACGGAAGTCTTTTCTTGCGATTTCATCTTTGTTGTGGAGCGTTGCACGGCCAATAGTCACGCCGCCTACCATCACAGGCTCGAGCTCTGCCCACGGCGTTAACGCACCCGTACGCCCCACATTTACGTGAATCGCTTTGAGAGTCGTTTCTGCCTGCTCAGCAGGGAATTTATATGCGATTGCCCATCTGGGATCGCGACCTACAAAACCGAGCCGACTTTGTAGCGACAACGAGTCGATCTTTATTACAACACCGTCGATTCCGTAGTCGAGCGATTCCCTCACTTCACCGGCGTTGGCAATAGCCGCCATAACCTCTTCGACACTGTTGGCTTTACGAGTCCAGTCGTTCGTTCGTCCACCCCACTTGTTTATGACCTGAAGAGTGTCCCAATGGCTCGACGGAACGTCCGTACCCTCGATGTAACCGAGGGCATAGAAGAACATATCGAGTGGACGTTTCGCCGTTTCAGTCGAATCGAGTTGTCTCAGCGATCCTGAAGCTGAGTTGCGTGGATTTACATACGCTGGTAGACCTGTTTTCTCTCGCTCGGCATTCAAAGTTGCGAATCGAGAGTTGGGGAGAAATACTTCGCCACGAAGTTCGATGACAGGTGGAATATCGTCAGCTTGACCATCAAGCTTGAGAGGCACGCTGCGGATTGTTCGGACGTTTGCGGTTACGTCTTCGCCTCGCTCGCCATCTCCACGCGTCGCTGCACGCTCCATCACGCCGTTTCGGTAGGTGATTGCTAGCGCAAGTCCGTCTATTTTCAACTCGCAAACCATTGGAGCACTTTCGAGTTCTAGAAAATCGAGTGCTCGTTTATACCAAGCACGAACGCCGTCTTCATCGAACACGTTCCCGAGACTCAGCATAGGCACTGGATGAACGACTTCGTTGAACCCTGCAGCAGGTGGCGCTCCGACTCTCTGGGTCGGTGAATCCGGTGTTTTGAGTTCGGGGTGAGCCTGCTCAAGCGCCAGCAATTCTTGCATACGTGCATCCCATTCGGCATCACCGAATTCGGGAGCATTCTCCACATAGTAAAGTCTGTTTGCCCGGTTGATCTCGCCCCGTAATTGGATAGCGCGAACTATCGCAGCGTCTGGAATTGACGAGTCGGAGTCAAACTGCATTTGGAGAGGTAATTCGTTATCTGGCACGAGAGGGAATATTGGCTACCAACATGGGATTCTAAACCCATAATCACTTATTGAAATTCATGCTCGAAAAGTGGTGTGCCGAGTATAACAACGTCACATAAATTCAACTCGCCCAGAATATTCTGAACTAATGTTTAGAATGACTGCACTGAGCGAACAGATAGCCGGTAATACTAGGTCTATACTCGTTCGTCTATTCGCACCGGATAATACGTAGTAATACACTAATCTCGTAATCGATATGGCAGAAATTCAGCCTTTCAGGGCAGTACGTTACAACCCAGATGTAGCAGGCGATGTGAGTCTTCACATTTGCCCGCCGTTCGACGTGATCACGCCACAGCTGCAGCAAGAGTTATATGACCGTTCACCCTACAACATCGTCCGGCTGGAACTGGCACGACGTGGGCTCTCATCTGATCCATACGAACTAGCAGCTGAAACTGCTCAGGTTTGGACCGAATCGGGTGTGCTTAAGCATGAAGAAGCTCCTTCGATTTATGTGACCGAAGAGGAGTTCGAATATCAAGGTCAGAAACTGTTAAGACGCGGATTTGTCGCAGCGGTAAGGCTCGAGGACTACGACAAAAAAGTCATTCTCCCGCACGAAGGTACTCGTTCCGAATGGGTTGCCGATCGTGTGAAACTGATGGGCGTGGCGCAGTCGAATTATAGCCCGTTACTTGTGATTTATCGAGATGATCTGATATCGAGCGTAGGCAATTTAGTTCGGGCGATAGCGGGTGGTAAACCCACAGCTGTATTCACTCCTCCCGACATGCCACAGTTGCGACTCTGGCGGGTATCTGACCCCGGAACGATCCATGTACTTCAAGATGCTTTGAAGAACTCCGAAATATTCATTGCTGACGGGCACCATCGTTATGAGGCAGCGCTCCGCTATCGGGGGAGTGTGCGGGCTGAGCGTGAAGTAGGTCATGACGAATCGATCAACTTCCGGATGATGCTTATGGTTTCGTTCGATGAGCCGGGTCTGATCACTCGTGGCTATCATCGGCTCATCGAATCGCCTACTGAGGTCGAATTCGCAGCGATCGTGAAGTCGATAGAAACTACTTGCGATCTGGAAGAGTGGACCCCTGACCGAGGTCTATCGACGGCTGACCAAATTGAAGAATTTTCAGTGGCTCTGGGTGAACGACAAGGTGATGAAGTTACTTTTGGCCTGTTTTCAAAGGAGCCGGGTAAGTTCCATATCGCTCGAATGAAATCCCCCCCTCCAGCTGAGAATGCCCTCGACAACTCTGAGTATTCTCAACTGCACTCGCACATCATTCGGCCGGCAATCCCAGCGGAACGGGAAGAACAGGTTATTAGCCCTCACCATGATGCCGGGCTAATCGCCCGCCAGATCGAAAGCGGTGCTGCTCGAATGGCGTTCATCATGCGACCAGTGCCGCTCAGAGAGTTCGTTGCGATAGTAACCCGCGGTTGGCGATTACCAGCCAAGGCAACGAATTTTTACCCGAAGCCACCCGCAGGGGCAGTTATTCAAAGATTTGGTGACCAGCTCTAGGCTGCGCCAGTGCTAAGCGACTCTTCGATTATGGAGAGCACTTCATCGACAGACGGTCGATCGCTCGGTTCGGCTGCCACTAGCCTCGCAATTAGGCTGCCGTGAGCGTTGAAAATGAAGCTGGCGGGATTTGGCTGACCATTGTTGTCTAAATCGAAAACCCGCCAATCGTTCGCCACTACATTGAGTGGATCGGCGATGAGTGAAAAATCGAGGCCAAATTCATCGCGCATGTCGATCACTTGATTAGGCAGATCGGACACGATAACCACCACCTCGGCCCCCAAATTTTCGAACTCGTTGATCTTCACCTGAACGTCGCGCATCTGCGATATATCCAATTCGTCGGTCGAACTCGGTATGAACAAAAGATAGATGGGTACACTCCCTAGCAGGTCTTCGAGTCGAATATTTTCTCCAGCCACTGTTGTAACTGAGAAAACAGGGGCGAGTGACGCTGATGGCTCTTTCTGAACCACAGACGTTGGCGTAACTGCTTTCTCGGACGTTTCTACCGTAATGACGAGCCCTTCGGAGGCCGGGCTTGGGTGTGAGTCGGCCTCCGAAGGGCTCGCACATGCCGTGGAGAAGAACAGCATTACGATGAAGGGGATAATCGAGACAGCGCGGAGATTCATACGTATGAGTCTAGCCGAGCTTTTCGATTTGTTCGATTATTTCTTCTGCTTCGACTTGATGGGTGTAGTTTAGGCCAACGTTTTGCCAAACGATCTCACCGTTTGTGTCGATAAGGAATACCGAAGCAGAAGCTAGTCCGTCGCCAAAAAGATTGAACACCCCGTACTGTTTCGGTATTTCCGGATCGAGTGATGTAAATAGAATAGGAAATTCGTAACCTTGTGCGGCAGCCAGAGCAGCGGGGCCATCAAGATTGTCGGTGCTTATGGCCAGAATCTGAACTCCAGCGGCATCGAGTTCAGCCTGAGATCGTTGCAACTTCCCGAGTTGCCTTCTGCAGAACGTTCACCAATAGGCTCGGTAGAACACCACTGCCACCGGTTTGTCGCCTCGGAACTGTGAAAGTGTGTACTCGGTACCCTGGATAGACGGTAACGTGAAATCTGGGGCGAGTTTCGATGCTGGGCCCGGAGTGTTGACTAATGGCGGCTCGGTTGGCGTCGGAATAGCGTCGATTGTCGAAGTCGGCTGTGTTAATTCAGAACCTGCTGTAGTTGCGGTTGGCGATCGCTCGGCTGCTGCGGCCGGTAATGACTCGACCGGATCTGAAGCCGGAGCGTCAGATTCGGCGGCCCCACATGCTGTAGTCAAAACGAACAATCCGACAATCAACAAAATCGTGATTGTCATTCGGTCGCTTCGTGTCATATCTAAGCTCATCAGAGCAGTTCGTCCAAACAAGTACATCGCCATGTAGAAAGGCACAGTCGACTTCGACTGCGCCTATTCATAGTTCGCTCGATTAGATGTGACCGCCAGAAAAACGATCACAGCTTAATTTACGAAGTCATCGACTTGAGGGTTTCCTCTGCTGCCTTCAAAGCTTCATCGATGTGCGATTTTTCGACCCACCCCATGTGACCAACTCGGAATATTTTTCCAGCTAGTGACTTTTGACCACCGCCAAGAATCACGTTGTAATTCTTGGTGACCTGCGCCAAGAATGCTTTGCCGTCGAGACCCTCCGGCAATTTGATTGCGGTAACGGTGTTGGAAGCAAATTTTGGGTCGGGCAGTAGTTCGAGACCAAGAGCCTTCGCTCCGTCTCGGGTGTGCTGCGCGATTTCGTGGTGACGTGCAAAGACGTTTTCAATGCCTTCATCGACCATCGATTGTAGTGCGAATTCAAGAGTGAATATAGCTGGCAGGCACGGCGTGAACGGCGGTTGGCCGATCTTGCGGTAGTCTTCGTATTGTTGGATGTCGAGATAGTACTTCGGAGTGGTCGACTCGCCGTAAGCCTTCCACGCCTCTTCTGAGAACGTGACCATGGAAATACCGGGAGGCGAAATCCAACTCTTCTGCGATGCGGTAGCAACAACGTCGATGCCCCAAGCGTCGACAGCGATAGGAACGCCACCGGCGCTGGATACAGCGTCGACAAGGATCAGGGCGTCTGACTCCTCGTGAATGACTTTGCAAAGGTCTTCAAGTGGGTTAGAAACACCGGTCGAACTTTCGTTGTGAGTGAAGATCACTGCCTTCACATTCGACATGCCCTTGAGAGTCTCACGGACTTTATCGAGATCGGCAGCCTGCCCGAGATCGAATGAAAGGCGATTGACATCTGCGCGGTATGCCTCGGCAATTTCTGCGAATCTTTCACCGAACGCACCGATGATGATCGATAGAACTTTATCGCCAGGTGAAAGGGTGTTCACCACTGCGGTTTCCATCGCTCCAGTTCCCGACGACGTGATGAAGTACACATCGTTCTGGGTCATGAACACCGTCTTCAAATTTCTCGTCATGCGATCAAGCATGTCGGCGTACTCAGGGCCCCGATGATTGATCATCTGCGACCCGGCGAGTTTGAGGACATCGTCGGGTAGTGGTACTGGTCCTGGGATTCGAAGGTTTGGCTGGTTCTGGCTGCTCACCGGAGTGCTCCGTTCATACGGAATGTGACTACTAAATTATGTAAAGTTTCGACCGTTGCCATGATTGCTTTTGCAATCGATCAATGGACGACCGTCAAGAATTCTAACTCTCACCATGTAAAACGGCTGTAAATTCAGTGCGAGGAGTTAGTGAGGGGTATTACCGATTCTCAACAAAGCCCTCGATCTGAATATCAAAGATCTTTATATCTGATCAACATCAAGTCAACATAACGGAGTTACTATGGCTGCGGTCTGATTAGACGATTCCAATGCGGGGCCGAACTAACAAAATACGGAGTATCAGTGAATGACAATTCCCGGAATGTCTGTAACAGCTATTCTGTTGATAACTACCACCCCGTTTTTTTGTCTAGGGATTGGAGTTCTGAAGCGCAGGAAGTATTTGGTGTTAGTCCACTGGTCTCAGAGTAGACTACCTCGACTTGCTGAATCCCACCCGCTCTCAATCGAGTCACTTGGGCTGGCACGGCATACGAATCGATCCCCTGGCTTTACTAGCAATTCACCAATTCGATTCGACGGATGCTTTCTGCCTAGCTTGATAGTGTCTGGACCAAATGAACGCCTTATGCAAGCACAAACCCGTCCCGAGTGGCAAGCGTTAGTAGCCTTGCCGGATACTTGGGCTTCCCGAATGTTCGTAACTTTTTTTTGGTGGACTGGGTCTAGTAGGCGGAATCGTCTTGACAATCTTCGCGATTTATTTCGGTTACAGCATGGAAGTGTGAACATGCTGGAACTCTCTAATTGCCTACTCCGCTAGCTTCACTAGCGAGTAGTTTTTGCGACCTCGCCTGATAACGAGGAGACGATCTTCGACGAGATCATCGACACCGACCGAACGACCTGCGTCGACTATCTGCTCACCGTTGAGGTACATGCCGCCCTGTTCGATGGTGCGTCGTACGTCGCCACCTGATTTTCCTGCTCCGGCCGAAACAGCGAGATCCACGAATCGAATGCCTTCGCCGGATAGCTGATCTCGATTTACATCGGTAACCGAAGAACCTTCGAGCACGTCTTCCAGTTCGTCAGCAGATAGTCCGGATATATCGCCACCAAAGAACGCACGAGTCACTTTCAAAGCCTGATCGAGTCCGCCATGACCGTGAATCGTTCGCGTTACTTCTTCGGCAAGTGCTTGCTGAGCTTCACGCTTCTGTGGCTCGATGCTCACAGCTTCCGCCAAGCCACCCACCTGAACCTGATTCAGCATAGTGAACAGCTTCACGTAAGGCACTGCGTCAGCGTCTGCAACGTTCAAAAAGAATTGATACAGCTTGTAAGGTGATGTTTGCTTGGGATCGAGCGTTGGCGCACCACCAATCGACTTCCCGAACTTCTCTCCAGTCGAGCTACTCACCAAGGGGTAAGCGATTCCATGGGCCCGTGGCCGACCTTCGGAGTCGGCTCCATGAATCCTTCGAATCAAGTCGACGCCACCCAGAATGTTGCCCCACTGGTCGCTACCGCCGGCCTGAAAGCCAACATGGTCTTGCTCGTAGAGCGTCAGAAAATCATATGCCTGAAGCAACTGGTAGCTGAACTCTGTGAACGATATTCCGCTGTCTCGATCGAATCGACCTTTTACGGACTCGCGCCCCATCATCGAATTAACAGTGAAGTGTTTACCAACATCTCTTAGGAACGGAAGCAATTCTGTTGTTCGAAGCCAGTCGGCGTTGTTGACCATACGCGCTGGATTGGATTTTGCTTTGAAATCCAAAAACGGTTCGAGTTGCAGGCGAATTGCTTCGACGTTATCGTCGATTTCAGCGATCGACATTAACGTTCGCTCATCAGCGCGACCCGAAGGATCACCGATCATGCCTGTACCGCCGCCGACAAGCGCTACGGGTGTGTGACCGTAACGTTGAAGTCGAACAAGTCCCATAACCGGAACCAGATTGCCAATATGAAGACTGCTCGCCGTAGGGTCGAAACCGTTGTAGCAAGTGACTTTTTCAGTGGCGAGTGTGTGAGTTGCACCAGGGGTGGCGTCGAAGAGTGCACCTCTCCATTCGAGGTCTTCAGCTACGTTTTGAAATTCAGTGTCGGTAGTCATCTGAGTGTCCTGAGTTCAGCCGGTTCTCCGGCCTTTGAGATCGGATACGAAGTCGAATTAGTTGATTGCCAGAATTTGGCGGGTTTGCTCGACGTCTTTATTCATTTGCTCGATTAGTTGTTCCACAGATTCGAATGCGACCTCTGGCCTGAGTCGTTTCACGAACTCTAGGCGAAGCCGCTTTGTATACAGATCACCGTCAAAGTCTAGGAGGAACGCTTCGATAGTACGACCCCCATCGGTTTCGAAAGTTGGTCGTACGCCGATGCTGGTCGCCGCATTATGAGCGATGCCGTCTACGTCGACTAGGGTTGCGTAAATCCCATTTTTAGGAACAGTTGATGAAAAATCAGGCTCGATGTTTGCAGTTGGAAAGCCCAATTCGCGCCCACGTTTTTCACCATTTGCTACAACCCCCGAAATTGAGTAGTTTCGCCCCAGCATTTTGGCGGCAGTGTCGCAATCACCCGCGGTAATCGCATTGCGAATTGCAGAGCTGGAAACAGCTTGCTCATCAACAACAGCGGCTGGAACACTGATGAAATCGATGCCGCTGAGTTCATCAGTGTTCGAAAGCTGTTCTACATTTGATCGGTCTGATCCAATCATTGCCCCCGGTCCTAGAACTAAGGCGTTCAGCCCTACGTGGTCGCGTAGAGCATTGATGAATTCGACAGACGACAACTGCTGAATAGTCGTTCCAAACTCAAGTTCGACAATTCTGTCGATCCCGGATCCACGGAGGATACTTCTGCGCTCTTCGAAACCGCTTAGGTATGAAACTTGTGAGCCTGGTTTGATGAACGCACGCGGCTGCTCTTTGAACACAAAAACTACCGATTTCGCACCGCGAGCAGACGCTTCGTCCTGCACCCGCCGCAGTAGCGACTGGTGGCCAAGATGAACACCATCAAACGTGCCGACGGTGGCGACCGTCGGGCCAGTCATGGCATCTATTGAAGCGAACAGATCGGTTATCGACATGATCGTCGGTTGCTGGAATATGCGGCTCGATGTAAGTGAACCACGGTTCTCAGCTTTCTAGCTCAGGGTTGCGTGCGCCTCGCGGAGTAATACTTCGGTGGTCTCCCAGTTGATGCATGCATCGGTGATGGAGACACCGTACTTCAAATTGGCGGGATCGCCCAGTGACTGGTTCCCCTCGTTTAGATGACTTTCCAACATCAGACCAATCACACCGTTATTACCAGCGATTCGTTGCCGGATGGCATCGCGGAATACGATGGGTTGGCGATTGTGATCTTTATTGCTGTTCGCATGCGAGCAGTCGATAACAACGTTTGGCTTCAATCCAGCGGCTTGGAGAAGGTGGGAGGCTTTTGCCACCCATTCTTCATCGTAGTTGGGGCCTGCTGAGCCACCACGAAGGATGAGATGTTGCGCTTTGTTACCTGCCGTGTGGACCACAGAAGCTCGACCATCGAGATCGATGCCGAGAAATGCATGTGGCGACCGAGCAGCCATCATTGCGTCGACCGCGATCTGGAGACTGCCACCGGTTCCGTTTTTGTAGCCGATTGGCATTGAAAGGCCACTCGCCATCTGGCGGTGAGTTTGGCTTTCGGTTGTTCGTGCGCCAATTGCGCCCCACGAGATCAAATCTGCGAGGTACTGCGGAGTGAACGGGTCGAGGAATTCAGTTCCTGCTGCGAGGCCGAGCCCCAACACTTCAAGCAGGAACGCCCGGGCACGTTTGAGACCGGTTTTCATATCGAATGTGCCGTCGAGGTTGGGGTCGTTGATAAGACCCTTCCAACCGACGGTGGTACGAGGTTTTTCGAAATAGACCCGCATTACAACAAGAATCTTGTCTTTTACTTCATCCGCGATGACAGCGAGTTTCTTTGCATATTCGAGCCCTGCTTTTTCATCGTGAATCGAACATGGCCCAACAAGCATGACCATACGGTCGTCGGTTCCTTGTTCGATATTCTCTATGGCCGCACGGGCATCGAGAACGACTTTCGCTAGTTCAGGAGTAATTGGTTGTGAATCGATGAACGATCGAGGGGAGTCGAGCGGTTGTATTTCGGTAACTCGGACATTTGATGTTGACATGATCGGATCAGGTTTCTATTGAGCTGTTGAATGAATGAAATTACAGATGTCATGATTCATTCGGTCAGACCGGCACAGTTGCATGCTGCGGGAGGGAGAGCTTAGTGAATCCAAGGGGCTGCGGGACGATCAGGCAGTACTAGCTGCGATATGAACGTCCATACGTAAACAGCCCGCCGGTATAGCCAGCATAGAAGAAGCTATACGTGGATGAACGCGGAAAGGCGAAACCAAACGATTGTGAATCGCTTCGGCTTGAGTTTGAATTCGTCTGTAGGTTGCGCTCTGACATATCGTTATGAATTTGCCGTTGAAAGATCAGGGCGAAGTTTAGCAGCATCGTTCAAGTACGCGTGCCTGATTTCGTTCTGAGCTTTGTCAGTATTCCAGAAAATAAGTATACGTATGCATTGGGCTAATGCACCCGGTCGAGCCATCTCATGACCGCACATGAGAGGAACATCGTTCCATCCGAATTGCTCTCGTGCAACAACGGCAGGAAATTCAGCGACAAGATCTGGACTGGTGGTGAATTGCACCGCTGCGACATCGTCTTGATCAATGCCATTCGCATCAATCAAGATCGATAGCAGCTGTGCAGTTGCCGCTAGTACGTCTTCAGCCGACGTACCGTTGGTGGTTGTCGCGCCTTTGACGCCTCGAACCTTCGTGGCCAATCTGTAACTCATTCTGGGTGCGGGTTAATGTTTGGCGGATCATACCTGATCCAGCAATTCAGGCGACCTAGTTTGCCACGACTTTTCGAGGCGTGCCGAGTGTAAGAGACTTTATATACGTTCCTGCACGTTTCGCTGCACCGGATGCTTCACCATCGGTAAGTGTGTTGATGAGGGCACTTCCAACAATTGCTCCGTCGGCAAATTTAGCAACCTCGGCCACGTGGGCAGCGGTCGAAATCCCGAATCCGATAGCAACAGGAATGTCGGTGAATCCGCGAATCTTGTTGGCGAGGCCTTCAACTCGCGATGATACAGTTGCTCTTGCGCCGGTTACACCCAGAACCGAAACGCAGTAAATGAAACCGCCAGCGCGCGTGCACGCGTGCTCGATTGAATGATCGGTTGATGTGAGCGCTACCAGTGGGATTAGGGACAATCCAAACCTGTCACAAGCATCATGAAGCGGCCCCGCCTCAGCGGAAGGAAGATCAGGGACAATCAGACCATCAACGCCTACGCTCGCAACTGACTTGCAGTACTTGTCGAGCCCCATGCTAAATATGGTGTTGTAGTAGCCCATGAAAATGATCGGGACTTTAATACCCGCGGCTCGGATCTCTTTCACTGCTTCGATGCACGTTATCGGGGTCACACCGTTTTCGAGTGCCCTGTGACCTGAAGCCTGAACAGTGGGGCCATCTCCGAGCGGATCGCTGAAAGGAACGCCCAGTTCAATAATATCGGCTCCCGCTTCAACCACTGATCGAACGATATCGGTTGTGAACGCCAGCTCTGGAAACCCGACCGTGATATATGGTATAAGAGCGATTCGGCCTTCTGCTTTTGCCTTTTCGAACGCTTCTTTAATTCTGTCAGTTGCCATCTAGCTGGTTTGCGCCTTATTAGTTTGTGGGATGTAATTTGGTTGCCACAAAACGGTGGAAGTGTCAGTGCGATCAGTTGAACGTGACGTACTTTGCAATGAGGACGGCAACCGTATTGTGCAGCCCATGAGCGAATATTGCTGGCCAAATCGAACCGGTTTTAAGGTACACCCAGCCGAGGCCTAATCCCAATGCAAAAGTTGGAATTATGGCACCCGGATCGATATGAAACAGTCCAAAAATAAATGATGAAATCAAAAAAGATCGCCCGATACCGAACCGCTTGACCAGACCCGGAAGCACGAAACCTCGGAAGAAAATCTCTTCGGCGATAGGGCCGAGAATACCCACGAGAACAATTGTGGCGACGATGCTCCCACCGGCTTCATCGAGGGCTTTCTTCGCTGTGTCTGGCGGCACAAGTGAGTCAACACCGAGCCACACCAGAGCCTGAACCCAGAACATCAACACACTGAGTCCGATGATCCACATCGCTACGGCGAGTAAATATGGCTTGATGCCGATAGTTTTAACGAATCCGAGCGAGGAAAGAGGTTCGCGATAACGAACCATTGCGAAAGCGAACCCGGTTGCAGCGAAAACACCTGACATAGCGGTGGCTGCAATGATGCCGACCGGGACACCTAAAAACTCTGCGGTCCCATCGCCAGAATCGTTACCGAATTGGTAGCTGGCTACCGTTATGCCAATCCCTGTTGAAAGAGCGAGGGCCATCGGCCAGATGGGCGACCGAAATAGCCGTAGCAGCACAAGAGTTAGCCCGGCTGAGAGAAGGCCGACATAGTATCCGAGAGGGGACGTCACAGTGGTGTCGTAACCTGCATTCGTACCGAACGCGCCCCCAACGCTCAAAATGGCAATCACTACGAGCATCGTCACCATTGCAGCGACAATTACATCCCACACGCCCCATTTCACATCATTTACGGTGACGACATTCCATGGCGTATTTGTCGGAGGTTGTGGAGGGTTCAAATGATTAGTGGCTCGCAATTTTCATTTGAGAGGCAATTTCTACGCCCACGTTACGTCGCCAGATAAAGTTGGATCAAGTGGCCTAGAGGTGAACGCAGCATACTCACGATTAGATTTAGCGATTGTCGTGAATTCCCCGTGTCCAGGGAGTACAACAGTCGATTCTGGCAGTGTGAATATGTGCGTTTCGAGCGATTCAAAAATCTTCTTCAAAGCTTTGTGGGATGACGATTTGCCTGGTCCACCCGGAAACAGTGTGTCGCCAGTGAAAACGTGCGAGGGCTCGCCAGCCGCTATCGATTCCGTGGATTCGAGAATGTAGCAGGTCGAACCGGGTGTGTGCCCCGGTGTCGCCATCGCTCTAATTGAAATATCGCCAATATTCAGATTCTGGTTCGTTGAAACATCAATTCCAAAAGTATTTGGAATTGGGAGGGAAGGTCTATCGTCTTGCCCAATTCCAACTAGTGAATCTGAATCACCGTTGACATCATTTAAACCTTCGATGTGATCTTGGTGCCCATGGGTAATCAAGATGAACGTTGGATTGGTTTTCTTTCGGGCTTGGATTAGTTCAATCGGATTTGCTGGTGTGTCGACGACGACTGAGTTGTTCGTTCTAGCACAAGTGATCAGGAACGCGTTATTTGAGTATCCAGACACGAATCTTTGAATTGACCAGAATTTGCCTGTGAAGACGATGCTCATTTTATTTTTCGCCGTTTCAATTCGTAATCGATGATTTACTAAGCAGAAACGGCGCTAAAAGCGCCGTTTCAATAGTCCTATTTTGTTGATGTTCGAAAGCTGTTAAGTGTCAAACCTGAGCTATGTCGACTGTAGTTCAGGATCGGCACCATCGCCAACTTCTTGGTCAATTTCACCAATCGGTTCTTGAGGTTCGGTCGGAACTACCGGTACGTCGGTCGCCAACGGGCTAGCGAGCAGAGGGTCCTTTCCTTCGATGATTGCAATGAATTGTTCGGAGTCGATCGTCTCGTGCTCCAACAGGAACTCAGCAATGCCTTCAAGTTCTTTATTATGCTCAGTAAGGAGTTGAATAGCTCGATCTTCACCCTCACGCAGCAGTCTATTGATTTCGTCGTCGATGATGCTTTCGGTCTTGAGCGAGTAGTCACGCTCCTCCGACATCTCTCGACCCAAGAACACAGCGCCACCCTGTCTCTTGCCGAAGGATCTCTTCGATAGTTTGTCGCTCATCCCAAGGCGCATAACCATTTCACGTGCGATTGCGGTTGCCTGCTCAAAGTCATTCGAAGCACCAGTTGTGACATCGCCGACTTTCAACACTTCAGCGGCTCGTCCACCCATCGCAGCTGCGATCTGGGCTTCTAGTTGCTCCTTCGAAGCGTAAGACTTGTCTTCCTGTTGCCATCGAGTGAATCCACCGGCCTGACCACGAGCAATGATCGATATCTTGCCGATTGGTGATCCTCCTGGCATCAAATGGGCGACCAGGGCGTGACCAGCCTCGTGATAAGCAGTGATCTTGCGATCCTTCGGGCTAATCACTTTGCTCTTGCGTGCCGGTCCCATCGAAACCCGGTCGATAGCCTCTGTAAGGTTGTCGTAGTTGATAAGTTTCTGATTATTTCTTGCAGCGAGCAGCGCAGCTTCATTGATCAGGTTCGCAAGATCAGCACCAGAGAAGCCAGGTGTCTGCTTTGCGATGTTCGCTAGATCAACACCTTTTTCGATAGGCTTTCCTTTTATGTGCACGTCGAGAATCGCAGTGCGACCACGAATGTCAGGGTTGTCTAGGATTACCCGCCGGTCGAAACGACCAGGTCGTAGCAATGCAGGGTCGAGAATGTCAGGGCGGTTTGTTGCTGCTATGACAATAACGTTCGTTGTTGAGTCGAAACCGTCCATCTCAACTAGCATCTGGTTCAGCGTCTGCTCACGTTCATCGTGACCACCACCTAGACCAGCACCGCGGTGTCGACCAACAGCGTCGATTTCGTCGACGAAGATGATGCATGGTGCGTGACGCCGAGCCTGTGCAAATAGATCTCGCACGCGAGATGCACCCACACCAACAAACATTTCTACGAATTCAGAACCTGAAATAGAGAAAAACGGCACACTGGCTTCACCGGCGACGGCTCGAGCTAGAAGCGTTTTACCTGTGCCTGGAGGGCCAACTAAGAGCACGCCCGCGGGGATTTTTGCGCCCAGAGCTTGGAATCGTTCAGGGAACTTGAGAAATTCAACAACTTCTTCGAGTTCTTCTTTGGCTTCAGGTACACCCGCCACATCGAAGAATGTGACTGTCGCCTTGGTGCCGATGAACATTCGCGCCTTGCTCTTGCCAAAGCCCATTTGCTGATTACTGCTGCCCTGTGCTTGACGCATCATGAACAGTAGGAGTCCTCCAAACAAGATGAGAGGCAGGAAGCCGAGTAGGATTCCGAATATGCTTCCGAACCCGCCGCCCTGATCGACTTTAAGCGAGTAGTTCGAGATTGGGACTTCGGCATTGCTGAGGAGTTCGGCGACACTGGAACCTTCTTCTTTTACAGACGTGAAGGTAGTCAATCCATCTGTGATAGTTAGCGAATCGCCTTTGACTACTATCTCAAGCCTGGAAGATCCAGTACTGTTTTTCGCCAACTCAACAACTTCGTTAATGCCGATTTCGTGTGAGCCGCTCAGCGGCTGATCGACAAACATGAAGAAAACGGTGATCACTGCGACGATGATCACGAGATAGACGAGGCTATTCCGCATCCAGCGGTTACTCATTTGTCTTGGCCGTCCTATCGCTACTACTAAATCTGTTCAATCGGAATTCATCTGTCTAATACGATGAAAACCTAGTTACTACGATGCAACCGATGTTCTAGAGCCAATATTGGAGAACGTTTTGCTTTACCAAAGTGTTGTAATCGTAACATAGCGGCCCACTCGCGCCGCGCCAGAGTGGACAGTGTTACGTATAAGAAGTGTGTAAAGATTCGTACGGGTATTCAATTGAGAATCGGCTGTATGATTGGTATATTGAAAGTCTGACCAATTCGACATTGGCAAGAAGTGCGCGCCAGCGATCTAGTTTTTAGACGTGCATTTCGGTGGGAATCACCCATTCGATGTCACTAGGAGTGCGAACATAGCAAAAGAATTTAGGGTGAATCGCCGAATTCGAGCTGAAGAAGTTCGGGTGATTCGTGGCGAGGATGCTTCTGTCTCGACAGTGATGAATATTCGTGATGCACTGGAGATGGCTGAGGAAGAAGGCCTCGATCTTGTTGAGGTTGGCCCTAACCAAACTCCACCTGTGTGTCGCCTGCTTGATTATGGTCGTTTCAAATTTATTCAAGGGAAGAAACAAAGAGAAGCTAGAAAAGTCTCTCGTAGTGCGAGCAAGCAAAAAGAAGTAAGGCTCAGCCCTGTGATGTCGGACAACGACATCGAAACGAAAATTAAAATGACTAAACACCTTCTTGAAGAAGGTGCGAAAGTCAGAGTGTTTGTGCGGTTTCGTGGACGACAGTTTGCCCACCCCGAAATCGCAATGAAAGTATTGAGAAAAGTCGCGGAAGGTGTCGCTACCGTCGCGAAGTTGGAGAAACCGCCAGGAATGGAAGGTCGAGTGTTGAGCATCTTGCTTGCGCCATCGCCTATAGCCAAAGAGCGGATTCGACAGGAAAAGGCGACCTTGGTTGCTGTTACTGCCCCGGCAGTAAGAAGTGCCCCCGCTGATGTGGGCATTGCAGAAGAAGAATAGATTCAGGTCACGATTGCCTGAACAACGGATCTGAAAAAAGAACTGAGAACGGAAACTACCTGATATGCCGAAGATGAAGACCCATAAGGGCGCCAAACACCGGTTCCACATTAGTGGTACTGGGAAGTTGCTGCGATCAAAGGGTCCGAAGAGTCACTTCCGCCGACGTAAATCTGCGCGCATGAAGCGTTTGCTTGGCGGTAAAGTTGCCCTTGACTCAACCACGTTCTCAAGAACCATCAAACAGGCTCTTAGCGCACTTCGCTAGAAATTTCTACGTAATTATTTGCATGCATTGCTGAGCCCAATTGCTGGTTCAGTAATTGTCTGATCGAGGAGAAGTAAGTTGGCTAGGATCAAAGCCGGAAAAACGACGAGAAGGCGGCATAAGGCCGTTCTAAAGGCAACAAGCGGGCATAGGGCATCGCGTAGCCGACGATACCGTGTCGCTCGTGAGTCTCTAACTCACGCCCTAGCATATTCAACGGCTCATCGCCGTCTGAAGAAGCGTACGAACCGATCACTCCAGATCGTACGAATCAACGCCGCAGCTCGTGCGCTTGGGATCAATTATGGAAGCCTGATTCATGGGCTGATATTGGCCGGCATCGAGCTCGACCGTAAGTCACTCGCTGAATTGGCAATCCGTGAGCCGGATGGATTCACCGAAGTTGTAAAGACAGCACGGGCAGCACTGCCTGTTTAGTCCGGCTAGTCGGTAGAGACTTCTGGTTCGCCAGATGTCTTGGCTGCAGGATTTATGGACAAATGTGAAATACGAGGCGCACCAAGGTGCGCCTCGTAGAATTTAACCAACTTTTCAACGTAGGCCTTCGGTTGAGTTCGAAACGAACCAGTATGACCTGCACCCGGTACGATCCAAACTGTTTCAGCGTTATCTTCGATTTCGTCGAAGCTGGCACCTATTGCCCGACCGAGAAGGCGCGCATGTTCTACTGGGATTACTTGGTCGTCTTCACCGTGTATTACTAGAACCGGTGTATCGGAGCGTGCTACCGAACGTGCCGGAAATATGTCCTTGATATCTATCCCGTAGATCGATCTTGCCATAAATTCCATTCCGGTGAGTATGAGTCTCAACGGTCGTTTGATTCCAGTCATAGAGCTCTTTACCACAAGAGTGAAATCGGCGAATGAGCTATCGGAAACGACAGCTCCGAAATTATTTGGGTTCGATCCTGCAATAAGTGCAACAGCACCACCGAGCGAGAATCCCAGTACGCCGATTCTGCTTCTATTCGCACCTTTGCTAACAAGATAGTCGGACGCTCCTTGCAGATCGAGTCGCTCAAAATAGCCTGCCGACGACAATGCTGCCGGTGAATCTCCCCGACCGCGCAGGTCGAACATGAAGACACCGAACCCATGCCTGACCAGTTCACGGGCAATACCTAGGGTGCCTGTCTTGGGGTCGCTCCTGTTGGCGTTATCACCATTAACCATGACAACCCACGATGTCTCTCGAACAGTTGCGTGAGGCGAATCGGATTCTGGGGTGATTATCCATCTGGACAGTTTTGTGTCACCCCCGCGGCTGGTGAACCTGACATCGCTGTACTCAACACTTACTGATTTGGGAGTTTGCTCTGATCGAATTCGCGCAGTTCTTGTAAGGCTTGCCGCCATCGCTGATGACACACCAACGTAGCTGCCCCCAGCAAGGCCAATCAATGTGAATGTAGTTTTAAGGAATCCCACATCAACATCTTAACGTCTAACAGGTATGTTGTTTAGCGTCATGAACCCGATCGAAATCGAAATCTGGCCCCGGTTAGCGGTTCTGATGACAGCGGAGCTAAGCCACCACAGAATCGACCATTACAAGGACGAAGAATAGTGCGAGAAACAGCAGCGAATATTTGTATAGCCTACTCGCTGCTGGGCGGTCAGGATATTTAGTCAGTTTGTACGCGTACCAGAAAAACGCGAGACAAAGGGCTAAGGCACCAACCATGTATATCAAACCGAGTGACTCGGAAACCACGCCAAAAATTATAGTCAGAACGGAGAGAATCACGGTGTAAAGCATGATCTGAATAGTCGTGTGCTCTACACCACGTACTACCGGCAACATAGGGATGTTGGCCCTAGCGTAGTCGTCTTTGATCATGATCGCGAGCGCCCAGAAGTGAGGCGGGGTCCAAAAGAAAACGATGATGAATAAATACCAAGCTGCAAGATCAATCGTGCCCGTGGCAGCAGCGTAGCCTACGAGAGGTGGCACTGCACCGGCCGCTCCACCTAGAACAATGTTCTGAGTAGTTGTCCGCTTTAAAAGCACGGTATACAGTCCGAAATAGAGAATTGTTCCGGCAATAGCGAGTGATGCGGCAAGAACGTTGGTCATAAGCGCGAGAATGACGAACGAAACGACGTTCAGGCTGACACCGAAAACAATCGCAGCGAATGCCGAAATTCGACCCTCTGCTACAGGTCTATTCTTGGTTCGACCCATGCGTCGGTCGAGATCTTTCTCGTACGCCATGTTGAGGGATGCCGCTCCACCGGAGGCGAGAGCCCCGCCAATCAGTACAGCGATGACAACTTCGAGAGTAGGTGTTGATCCAGTACCTAAAAATGCACCAGCGATGGCGGACACAAGTAACAGCGACATGACACGCGGCTTCGTTAAGGCGATGAAATCGCCCATCAAAGTCATCGCCGAACCACGCTCGACCGTTTCATTGGTAGTCATAAGTGAATGTTAGCCGGTCTGAATTTAGTTCGCTTCTTCGCCATCTGATTCTGAAAGTTCTCGACCAGGGATTGGTCTAAGAATGAGCGCCACTATTAGCACCATGTTGCCCCAAACGAGGGTAGCCAGAGTGAGATGCCCTGCCTGGGCCCACTCAGCGAAAGTTGTCCATGGGTTAGCTGCTCCCATGAGCATCTGCGCAAAAATGATTATTGCCGACCCGAGAGCGGCGAATCGCAGTGCTCCTGAAATATTCGGCAGTCGCCACACTCTATGGCCAGCGAGAAGTACCATCACGATCGACACGAACGAGAGCACTCGGTGGGCCATGTGTATCCACGCGAAAGTTGATTCGGGGATAAAATCGCCGCCACACAATGGCCATGATGCACAAACTGCGCCGGCTTCTTTCCAAACTGCGTAAGAACCAGATAACAGAGCAACCAGCACAAATACTCCCGCAGCCGCTGCCAAATTGATGGCAGTTCGATGCTCATCGCTCACTCTGCCCCACAACCAGGGCGAGCTTCCTGAGATTGAACTTGATCTTCCGTATGAAGCTGCAACGAGAGCCATGACTGCCAATAAAGCCACGATCTCGGCTAGGAACAGGTGGACGGTTCGAATCGCCGGATCGAGGTCGTTTAGAACCACAGCTCCACCAAGCATTCCGACTATGAAAATCATGCCTAATTCGGCCGTTGCAAGCCACGCAACAACTTTGTTCGCTCGATGGCGCACCCACACACGAATAACTGCAGCAATGATCACCAATCCGAGCAATGATCCGACTGAACGGTGGCTGTATTCGAGAAGCACATTGTGCGGCCGCGGGGTCGTCAGTTTAGGACCGTCATACAGTTGGTCAATGGTTGCCTGATCGAGCGGAGGGAATGCCCGTCCGAAACAGGTAGGCCAATCAGGGCATCCATCGCCTGATCCAGTGACTCTCACGACGCCGCCGAGCGTAATCTGCAGAATTACACCGATGATCGAGATCGAGAGCAAGATGAGTAGCAACTTGTCTTTCCATATTGCAGCTTGTTTTACGTTCTCGTGAGGCGGGCGGTCAGACGATTCCATTGTCATCCAGTTTCAATTTTCGGGAATGGCGGGCCGTTTTTAGGCCGACAATCGGCAGTCGGAACAGGCTCTGTGATCAGCCACAAATAATGATCGCGCAAAAAATGGCAGTTCGCGGGTGGAGTCTGGCTCGTGATTCCATGTTTTGTCACTGAGAAATGTTGACGACTGTTAGAGCGGGCGGTAGGCAATTAGAGTAGCGTTGACCAATACTCGTTGATCGTAAACTCGTGGAGGCCAGCAGGTTACGAGAGTTATTTGTGCGTCACTCGAGTTACTCAGGAGGAGTTCGCTTTGGTGAATCTGGTTAGTACTAGTGACCCTGTAAATGTATTCAGCCAGAGGAGTTTCGAGATAAACATCGACAGGGTCCTGTTTTATTAACTCAGTAATTTCAGGAAGATGTCGGAAAATATTGCCTTCTCTCGCTGCGAAGCTTTCTAGATGGGCGAAGAACCACCCGCTGCCCTGTTGACCGGGAAGCGAAGTCTCTGGAATGTGTCCAACAGTATTGTCTGGAGTCTCGTACGACTTTTGATTCCCGAGATCGACTATTTCAAGGTCTGTAACCGTTGAATCGACGTTGATTGCTGGGATCTTTATTCGAGTGGCACTCACCGTCGGGTCGAAATCTCGAAACAGATCAGTAGAAAGAACAGGTATAAACTCATCAGGTATTGATGGGCCGCCGAAGGGATCAGAGCCCGCCCATTCTGGCTCCGACCAGTATTTTGGATTGAGAAAATCGCCAGGGTAGAGACTGGCAAACCGCGCCACATCAGGTGATTTCAGTTGAAGTGGAATTGGCTGCTCGCCACTCGAAGGTGCTTTCTGTGTAGGGGTGGTGGCACCTTTACCCAGATGGCTGCCCAATGTTTCATCGGATATTGAGTAGGCGTATTTGACAGCATCGGAGCCTGAGCGTGATCGGGAGTAAATGTACATGACCGAAACGGCAATAAGTACGATACCGATAATAGCCGTCGAGTAAGCGACGAACGAGGATAACGTAAACCTTGTTTTGTCCGCCCCTACGGTTTGCCGTTTATCGGCAGAGGAGCGATGTGAATCAGCCATGTATATTCATGTACGACTTTATTGCCGGTACGGATTGAATGGCTAATGCTATCTTACTCGAGCACCTTGAATGATCGGCTCGTTGACGTGGATTTCACCGTTTCGGATCTTCAAGTTGAATTCGCATTCAGGATTGGTGCATACCCATGCTTTGTAATGAACTGATGCACCCTGAGCACCGAAATCAGACAGAGGAACCAATCGACCTTCTTCGCAGTTCATACACTCAGGCCAACTACTAGTATCCGCCACGTTTACTCTCTCTGGTTGGACATTTATTAGGAACGCATCGTGCAGTTTTTCGGCTGAATGCAAAAAAAATAATTCAGATGAAGACGATATGTCTAGACTCGATGATGAAGGATAGTGCTGCCCGAACATAGGTAAATTCACGGGCTTGGGCGTTACATTGAACACATAAACATGAATATTTTAGGAATAGAAACTAGCTGTGACGAAACATCCGTAGGGATAGTCGATGGTGAAGGGCGTGTTCTCGCAAACGTTATTGCCACCCAAGTAGATATCCATGCTCGCTACGGTGGAATTGTTCCTGAGGTCGCGTCGCGTCAGCATGTACTCGACATTCGGCCTGTGTGCGAACAGGCGGTCGAAGAAGCTGGGATCGAGTGGGGTGATATTGATGCTGTGGCAGCAACACACGGTCCGGGTTTGGCTGGTTCTCTGATTGTTGGACTGAATTTTGCCAAGGGACTTTCAGCCGCACTAGGTGTCCCGTTGGTCGGCGTGAACCATATGGATGGCCACGTGTACGGAGCATGGGCCAGAACGGAAGATCATGATATTGAGCCGTTTCAGGAACTTGTCGGCGAACAACCAATAATGTGTCTGGTAGTTTCAGGCGGGCACACCGAACTGGTTCTACTCGAAGCTCACGGTAAGTTTCGACTGTTGGGTGAGACCCGCGACGATGCGGCGGGAGAGGCCTTCGACAAGGTGGCACGAGTACTGGGTCTGCGTTATCCAGGAGGTCCAGAAATTCAACGTGTTGCTGAAGGTGCCCCTGAAACCGAGGCTTTACCACGTGCATGGATGAATGGAACAGATGAATTTTCATTTAGCGGACTGAAAACAGCAGTTTTGAATCGAGCAAGGGCTCTTGGTATCTATCCACCAAATGTAACCGAAGAACGCGCTGATTCTCAAATAATCGCCGGATTGGCAAAGGCATTTCAGGATTCAGTTGTGGATGTATTGGTAACCAAGTCCATTGCTGCAGCAAAACGAGAAAATTGCGCAGGCATCGTACTTGTGGGCGGAGTTGCAGCAAACCGAGCACTACGCGAATCACTGCTGAGTAAGTCGCCGCTTCCCGTGGCAATTCCGCCGTTGAAGCTCTGCACCGACAATGGGGCGATGATCGCTATGAGCGGACTTGTGAACTACCGGAATGGTCGACGGGACGATTGGGACCTCGACGTGATTCCAAGCTTGCGAATTGGAACCAGTTCACTGGTTTAACGCAAATTTCTACCACGACGATTTGATCGACCGGCCTTTTATGTATGTGGAATCGGCAAGAGTGGGAACTCAGCCAGGTTAATCACCCCGATGGGTAGTTGCGAAAAGGGGCGCTAAGTCGGTTTGGAACCAATCTACGTTTCGCGTCTTCCACATCGCGGGCGAACTCCATTGCGAGAGTAGTTTTTCCGCCTACTTCTCCGCCGATGGTACTGCCTCCTGAAATGTGGAACTCCAAATGAACTCCGGAAGGGCGAATCCAGTAGTCGCCCATTAGTACCAGCGATATCGCCGCCACGGCGACGGCGGCAATTATTCCGACATTAGAAGAGGGCGTCACTTGCCACACGCCAATCGCCGCGAATAAACCGACCATCCCCCAACCAGCACTTCGGCGCGCACGCGGTCGTCGTGAAATCTGAATCGAGCTAATGTCTTTCAGTTGCGCTGAAGCATGGACGGTACTAGATTCCGGACCACCCCGAAATATCACACGTGCGTGAGTGAGTTTAAAATTGTCGCCATCTCCAGGGGCAAGTTCGGAAACTACTCGCTCGCCCGGCAAAAGTCCGGTGTTGTTCCGAGAAATGCCGATGCTGCCAACGCTAGGAAGATCGACTGTACGAACGCGTTCTCTACTGGTTTCAACTGACATGTGTGTAATCGTAACGGGTTCCTGATGTGTTTGGATGTGTGTATCTCAACATTCCTCCTCACAGTCTTGTTTTGCACACCGTGCTTTGCACGCCAGGAAGCCTTGGCTGGCGAGCTTGGATTCCATGCCGATACATCTCTCGGTAAAGGGTGATCAGCCCCTGTTGATCTCGAGCCGTGGTAATTTCTGGTATTTCATAGTCGATGCTGAGTGCTACTTTGGCCTCTTTTGTGATGGAATTTTCTACGAGTTTTGGGTGAGATGAATACAGTTCAAGTGCTCGATTTTTGATTCGTTTACTGCCCACTTGCCCAACATTTTGACGCGTTGATATCGCAAATGCAGCTGGCAGTAAGACGTTCACCACAATCTCAGATGCACGGGCCGCTCCGAGCACAGTTACATGATCGTTTTCGACAAAACCGCTTGGCCTCAACATGCTCGATAAATCAACGGAGTTCTTACAGTCAAGCACTTTTTGTTCAACAGCCCTGGCAATTCCTCCAAGAGTGAACCACCAGGCCGCCAGTTCAGATATTGCCTTGATGCGAAGTTGCGGAGCGTTAGCAGGGCGCCCCCATGGTTGAACCCATCTGGGGATTGAACCTCGCAACGGCAATCGAAAGATAGGCCCCGAGGTGGTTTCGTCAGAAAATCCCGATGCCTGAAGAAGGAGCTGCTCCAGTTCGGACGAGGTTTTACATATTAAAGCCGTTTGCCAATCGACGCGCCCACCGACAACTCGAAAAGCCCGTTTGTTTCGTGGATAGCCGAGCGCACCCAGGATGCCCAGCCAGAGTGCCTGATCCGCTCCAAACACCTCAACGTCTAAAGCTATTCCAGCAGCCTGAGAGTGAAATCGCTCTAGTCCTGCTGTATTAATATCCAACAACTGTTTTGGCACCGGCGGCACTATAAATTCTGTGCCAACTGCAGCGCAGGAATATGTCGGGCCTGCTTCCAATGATGAATTTGGCTCTGTGTTTTTCCAGTTCAGCGCCAAGAGCGGAATTGCAGCGCCAATCTTTGTGACCGCCAGTGTCGTACTGCCGTTTGATTCAGAGGCTATGACGTGGAGAACTACTCCGTTGTAACGAGGGTCGGTGTGATGACCGTGAGATCCCCAGTCCGATTCTCTGACGTGAATTTCAACGTCACCACGAAACACAACTCGATCATCGCGCTCAACCACGGCATCAGTGAAATCTGGTCCAAGTGACCCGCCGGGTTTGCCACCATAAACGATCTTGTATAAATGACCGTCTCGCCCTCGGACATGCGCCCTTTCTAGACCAGCTTGTCTCCACGCCATGTGAAGAATCGCTTCTGGTCCAAGCGGCTTTTTCGAGCTCCCGTATTTACGGGGAGATTCTCTAACGACAAATGCCGACGGACGTAATTTGTACGCCGTCGGCATTCGATAATCGAGAACCGTATTCATCAAAACGCAACCTGTTCTTCAACGATAGAAGTGTGCCACCGGTACAGCCAATGGCAAGTAGGTTACGACATCGCTACTCCGAACTACGAACCCAGTTTGTCATTCTTATGCGCAGCAACAAATGCTCGAGCTTCGCCAAGCATTAACTCAGCTATGCCAATGCCGGTCGTTAGATCACCACCGGCTGTCTTACCCGCAGCCCGCGCGCGAGCTTCCACATCTAAGGTCGCCGCAATTCGGTCAGGATGATTCGGCTCGCCTGGGTGCCCGAGCGACTGTGCGAAATCGTGAGGCCCGCCGGTTACGCCCGTGAGCCCTGGAACAGCTAGAATGGCGTCGAGGTCATCCCATGCTTTCTTATCTTCGATCTGCGCAACTACAAGCATGTTCGCGTTCGACCATTTTGCGAACCCGAGTTTGCCGCCGTACTTTTCGTCGAGAACCGTCTGGTCATTAAATTCGGTTCCGCGACCGCCACCCCAAGATCGTTTGCCCTCAACTGGGAATAGACACGCGTCGGCGAGTGCCTGCGCTTCAGCGCCGGAGTTGATGTGCGGACCAGTAACGCCCTGAATCCCTCGATCCAGATAGAGATTAATCTGGTAAGCAGCATTGTCTGGTACTCGGGCGATCACAGACATTCCAAAGCCGTTTGCGGTGCGGCAGATGTCGTCGATGGCTTCTTCTGGAAAGCCGCCATGCTCGCCATCAATGGTTATGGCGTCAAATCCAACGTGTGCGGCCATTTCGATCATGTACAGCGCTGGATGTGCCAGAGCGAAAACAGTGGCCTTACGACCTGCCTTGTTTGCAACAAGAATTGAATTTTCAATCATTCCTAAAATCTCCTAGTGCCCGGTTGAGCAATTATTTTGAAACCAGATGGGTTGTGTCGTTACTAATTAATATCGTTTGAGATCACATAGTTCTCGGTGCAGTTCTTCAACTTCCGCGGAGAATAACCTTGCTCTCTCAACAAAGCATGCCGGTAGTACCTAAATTCCTCGGACTGTGCCTCCTGCAGAAGTGACCTTAGTCAGGGGCGGATGGGCCGCTATTTCGGCTTCGTTTAATTCGAGACCAAGACCGGGTGCATCAGAAAGCTCTACGTAGCCGTCTTTCTGGCGTGTGAACCCGTTGAGAACCGTGAAGTAGTGTTCCGTGTAGAACTCGGCGTGGTACTCCTGAATCTCGAAGTTTAGTATCGAGGCATCGAGGTGAATTTCCGCCATTGCACCAACAGGCGAGCAAACGTTATGCGGTGCAATCGTTATATGTTTCGCTTCCGCGATAATCGCAATCTTCTTTAGCTCGGTGATTCCACCAGCGTTGGCGATATCGGGCTGCAGCACATCGGCAGCGTGTCGGTCGACAATCTCCGCAAATGGGAATTTTGTATACAGCCGTTCACCGGTTGCAATCGGGATGTTAACTTTGTTTCGTACTTCTAGCAATTCCGAGACTCGCTCTTGTGAAACCGGCTCTTCATAGAACAATGGTCGATACTCTTCGAGTCGTTTACCGATCTGAATGGCATTCATAACATCGAATTTTGCGTGCGCTTCGACAAGAATGTCGACGTACGGGCCAACTGCTTGCCGAACTGAAGCGACACGGTCTTCGGCCAACTGAGCTTCCTTCAGCGAAAGCTTGTAATAGTTATGCTGTCCGAACGGATCGAACTTGAGGGCGGTGTAGCCCATATCGACCACAACTTTGGCCTCTTCAGCGTTCTGCTCAGGTGTCCCCGGGTTCGTGTACCAACCGTTCGCGTAAACCCGAATACTCCTGCGATGCGCACCACCGAGTAATCTCCACACTGGTTGGTCGAGAATCTTGCCCTTGAGATCCCATAGTGCGATATCGATACCTGAGAGGGCAGTTGAGGCAATTCGACCACCACGTACCTGAAAGTCCTGATACAGAGTTGTCCAATGGACCTCAGATTCGAGAGGATCTTTGCCGATCAGGTGCTTCTGCACCATTGACTCGATCATCCCCATGACTAGATCATCGTTCTCCATCGGAGAAGCGTCGCCAAGGCCGAAAACAGTTGGGTCATCGGTATTTAACTTCACTAGCAGCCAGTTACGCTGTGCGTTGTGGTGGTTCGCTGTAAACCGTCTAAATTCGACGCTGGTGATCGCTGGCATTGCTACTCTGCTCGTATTTGGTGTCGGATATCAATCGTCAACAAGCGTCCGAATGCAACGCTCGCGGCGGGAGTATACGCCGGTTGACGCAAGATTTTGCACTTTGAATCGTTCAAGCGAATCTACTGGATGACTCGACACTGTGGAATCTGTTACAGCTATGATGCGGTCGCTCTGGCTAATGAATACGCTATCAATGGGAATAATGATCTTGTCTGACGGTAGAGAACAGGCTGAATTGAATATCGACCAAATCGGTTCGTTCATCAGCGGCGTTATCGATTGGTGCGGGATCGCGTTGTACTTGCAACGGCGTCTTGGAGAGGCGAAAAAATCTATGATCTCCATCGGCAAAGACCAACCACCAGACCCGGAAATTCCTAGGATGCAGTTGGCAATGGGGGAAGTTCATTTTTTAGCGGTATATCTTCGCCACATAAACGAGTATTTGGGTTACCTGTTACCCCAAATTGAAGGAAACATGTTGGCGGCTGCCAGCGCTTATCGAGGTAAATATTCCAGTTCCGAACTCAAATCTATTCGAGATGTTTTTGAACATAGGGCACAATACTTGGCTGGTATGGGTAATAATCAGGCGAGCATTAAAAACCCTAGATCACTGGCGAGTTTTGGAGGAATTTTGAAGAAAGATAAAAGTAGCTCGTTGAAAATCGGTTCACTTGGATATGAAGCCGATATCTCAGAACTGATGCAAACCGTTCAACAGGTCAAGAACAGTTACTCCGAGAGGAGCAAGTAAATTTGGCTCGAACTCTGCGCCTTTGGGCGCTTTCGGATACGCACGTCGGAACTGAAATCAAGTTTGGTCGTCGTTCACTCGAAGAAGTGATTCAGCATGCAGAGTCGTGGCCGAACGGCCCTGAACAGTCTGGCGGATTCGATATCGCCGTGAACTTGGGCGACTTCTCTGGATCGCAGTTACCGCCGGACGACGAAGAAGGCGAACTGGTCGTATCGCAGTACGCCTCAGCAAAGCATCACGGTCGTCAGCATTTCTACGATGTGATCGGAAATCACGATGCTTCCGGTGCCGACGAACCGACACAGTGGTGGTTCCAGAAATGGATCGATCCCACAGGCGAGAGCACCGAATTTTCCGGAATAGACAATTCCAAACGCCCATATCCAACAAGCGGCACTTGGGAGAACTATTCGTTCGAGGTCGGCAATATTGTCTTCCTGATGCTGGCAGATCGAAACGACGGTGGTGCACCGATAGGTCGAGGTGAATTTGGAGGTTATCCCGCCGGAGCAATTTCAGAAGAAACGTTCCAGTGGTGGACTCAAAAGGTTGCTGAAAACAAAGGCAAGATAGTCATCTCTGCCCACCACCACATGATTAAAGAAACTACCGTCGCATCGGGGTTGAACGAGGGTTGTGATCAGGGTTATCACGGTCGAATGCCCGACGGTGGCGCACCAGGTTCTTCATTCATCTACTGGGTGGGTGGACAAAAAGACTCGGGTCGTATCGAGAACTTCTTAGAAAAAAATCAACCGGCGATCGACCTCTGGCTCGGAGCACATACGCATACACATCCCGACGACACCACGGGTGGTCGATCTCATATCGAGCAGAAATGGGGAGCGAATTTCGTGAATGTTTCGGCGGTGACTCGTTACCACGGTCAGCGAAATTCGATTCCAATGAGCAGACTTTTCACGTTCACCGAAGGATCGAACGAAGTACGCGTGCAGTGTTACCTACATACCGATCAATACGCCGAGCAGGGTTGGTACGCACCTTCTGAACGAACCATCAAGTTACGCCACAACTTCGAGGCTCAATAGGTGTGTCATCGCTAGTACAGAACGTGGTCGTAATCAACCGATTCATTACCTGAGATATATACATGCCGAAATCAATTCAAGACCTATTCGATCTCACAGGGCGAACTGCAATAGTCACAGGTGGTGGAACGCATCTAGGAACGGCGTTTACCGAAGCTTTATGTGATCTCGGTGCGAAGGTTTACATCGCCTCTCGCAGAGCCGAGCTTTGCGAAGACGTCGCAGAAAGGCTTCGCGGTCGAGGCATGGACGTTGTGGCGATGGGTTGTGATGTCACCGACGAGTCTCAAGTCGATGCGTTAGTGGATCGTGTGATGAACGACAACGGCAGGCTCGATATTGCTGTGTGCAACGCGGGCGGTTCGTTCACCACGAGCTATCCACCCGATGGCGACGTAGACGAGTTCAGACGAACGCTGGATGTAAATCTGACTGGCACATTCATCACTTCACAATCGGCTGGCAGGGCGATGATTCCTGCAAAACGTGGATCAATTATCACGCTAGGTTCGATCGGTGCGACTCTTGCTATGGATACCCGTATCTACAACTCAGAGTTCAAGCGCTCCGGTCCACCGTATATCGCTGCCAAAGGCGGTGTGCTGAACCTGACGCGTGCAATGGCTTCCGAATTTGGCGAATACAGCATCACGGTGAACTGTATTAGTCCCGGCCAGATCCCCCGAACCGATTCAAACGCGGATCAGGTCGAAACATTCCGAAAGATGATCCCGCTACAGCGCACCGGGCTTTCTCAAGACCTAAAGGGAACCGTCGCATTACTCGCCTCCGATGCCGGAGCATGGATCACAGGTCAAGAATTTCGCATAGATGGCGGCTGGTCGATCTGGTAGGTGCCAATGGAACTTTTTCTGTTTGGCGACGGCTTGCAACGCATGGGTAGATTAGTTCTAGTCGAGCTTGCATAGTCAGTCCGTGCAAGGCGTAGCTATTTACTGCCATCTGCTGAGCATCTCGGGCAAGTTTGAGCATATGCCGTGTCGAGTCCGACACGGTACGAGTGCCTCGTAAGTACTCTGGCGCGAACTGCTCGTATATTAGTTCGTTTTCGCGCACGGAGCGATATACGCCTAAGACCTAATGGACCTTGGGCACGGATTCTACCTATTCGTTGACGAGCTCTTACGTTGGCTCGGGCAGCACTGGCAGTCGATATGTCCGCGGCGTGGATGCTAAGAGCAAGCAACACAGCGATAACCGCTGGTGCTGCCATCCGTCTTGCCACGGTACCGAGCAATCCGGTGAACCAGTGGGGTGCCATAACCGGTGCGGTAATAAGATTTTCATCTAAGCCGTGGGCGAGCAGTGCTTCCTGATCCCCGAGCTTGATTGCATCGAGTTCACAGTCCAGCAGTTCGAACCGCCGCATCGCTTTGTCGGGATTCTTCCTGAACATAGCAAGGAGAGAATCGTCGGCAAACAAAGCCTTGACTGCAGAATTGATGCGTTGTGTCACGGTCACCCTTCGTAGATGTACAACTTAGTTGAGCGGAAGTGTGAGGCATTTTAGTCCGCCCCCCGCTTTATGGAATTCACTCATATCCAGAGTTACAGCACGGTATCCGAGTCCCTCGATAGAGTCAATCAGAGATTGAGAAACCATGCCGGTGAAGAACGTGTTTCCGACCGTTACTCCATTGCACGCAAATTGCTCTGCGTCGTTCTGACTCACGGTGATAATAGGCTTTTTCATTGCTGGCGTTGATTTGAGTGAAATTAACCCATCTTCAAATGCAGGCTCGAATACCAGATAAGCGTCGTTGCCGATCTTCCCGAGCGCCATATCGAGATGCAGAAATTTACGGTCGACTAGCTGGAATCGATACAGCTTGGCTCCTTCCGTAAGTTCCAGAATTCTTTCGAGGTATTTCTCACTTGAACCGTCAGAACCCGGTTTCAAACCACAAGCTAAAGATCCGTCGTGCAAGCGCAATACATTGCCACCATCGATGCTTCTGTTAGGTGGTATCGATTCCACTGTAAATCCATCGGAACGAAGCCATTCTGCAAAATATCGAGGTTCCAAAGTGCCACGGGGTCCATCGTTTCTTAAAAGAAGGGCATGTCTATTATCGAGAACGACAGCGCCATCAGCGGTAAATACTTGTGCTGGCGAGTACGGTGACGGGGCCAGATACTCGACCTCTGCTCCTGCTTCGGTCAGTGCTTCGATAGCGCGATCCCACTGCGCTCGAGCCAGATCAAAATCGACCGACTCGTTATAGTTCATCCATGGGTTGAACATGAACGTTGAATCGTAGTATTCCGGAGAGCAAACAAGAAATCGTTGCATACGGATTTAATTCGGCGGCTTACCAATTCGACAGTGCCGTCCAACAGACTACTTAATCAACTGCGCTTGCTGCATTGCTGTTCGGATAATCTCGCGATCGGAGACTGATGCCGTCGGATTTGGCAGGCGTGGTGCCCCGCCGTCGTAACCGAGAATGTCGAGAGCTGCTTTGATTCCGGCTGCTCCACGATCCAGTATTTGCTTGTCGGCCTCGATTATTCGAGTCTGGATTTCCTGCGCTGTTGCAAGATCACCATTCATCACGCTTGAAATAATCTGATGACACTCAGCTGGTGCAACGTTTCCGAACATCAGGCATGCACCGTTGGCTCCGATCACGCTCATCGCAAGTAGAAGCAGTCCGTTCCCGAGCCAAAACGGTTTATCGGTCGTTACGTAATTGCGAACCCTTGCCTCGAACCGCACGTTGCCCGAGGCGATGTAGCCCCAAACATTGTCGAGGTCGACCATGTCACCGATCACCTCGGCTGGTGCACCAATTGGAGCTTCTCCGCCGAGGAAACTGCCAGGGGCCATTTGATGAATGATCACTACTGGCGCAGGCACCCGAGGTACGACCTGTTCGAAGTAGCCAGTGACATTTTTTGTTAATCGAGGAATCCTGATGCGGATCATCTCGGCACCAGCTTCTACCAGATCTTCAGCCAATCGAATCGAGTCGGTTACCGATGGACTATCGACCCCGCCAACGATGAATTTCTCACCGTTTCGCGCACTATTTACTGTTCGAACGATATCGAGTCGTTCGGCTTCTGAAAGGAGCTGTTCCTCACCATTTTCAGAATTCAACACAAATCCCGAAAGGGGAGTTTTCAGCCACTTCTCAACGTTGCGTTCGATGGCTGCGTGATCGACAGAGTCATCAACCTTGAACGGTGTAGGACTAGGAGCGACAACGATGGGATTGGTAGTTGGAATTGGCATGTGAAGTCTTTTACTAGTTGCTGTATTTGTCAGGAAAAGGCGACCGAGCATCAATGTTTTCCTGAACACACATACACAGTAGACCAATTTTGATTCGCATTGGAAATGTTTCAATCAGACCGAAATTTGCCTCGAACTGTTCATCAGAGTCGTAATCGGCTTCATTTCGTTATCAATGCGTGTTTTCACCGAGCCAATGAGGTCATCTCGAATCGGTGAATTGCCTATAAGCATTGTGAAATTTCTCATTACGAACACACGCTGATGCTGCTTAGCCTGAATTTAAGACCATTTTAAGTTCGGTATCGGGCGATGCATTTCGCTAGGTATCGATTGGCAATTTAGTGAAGAAGGTGAACGTGTTGACAGGTTTACGACTGAAATCGCCGCGAAGACAAATATTTCTTGGTTTAGCGTTATTACTACTGATAGTTGCTGCGATTGGATGTGCAGCAGGAGGAACGATCTCGACTGCGCCAACATCTGCGGCAGAGACTTCGCCTGCTCCCACATCAGAAAGAGCCGACCCAACGGCGACAACAGCCCCTGTCAATTCCGAGACAGAATCGATAATTCCTACCGAGGTGCCGATTCCAACGGTTGAGCCCACAAGCGTGCCGCTTCCAACTGTTGTTCCTGTCCCCACTGTTGCTCCAGTTGCGACATCCACGCCGCAACCTACTGCCACATCAGTGCCGACTTCAACACCGGTACCGCTTACGAATATTTACGACATCTACGGATTTACGGTCGAATTAGACCAGGACGCAACATTCGCAACATCGAACCTGAACATTGGTGGTTGGTCGGACACCGCTGCCGACAGTTATCAAGGATTGATGACGTTCAACTACAACGGTGCAGAAATCGTTCTTTTCTGGCAGCCGCAAGATAATGCAACTCCACAAGAAACGATTGATTTGACCTACCAGCTTCAACAGTTGGGCAATCCCGATCTGTCTTTCGCATCACTTAACGCCGGTGACATCACCGTCGATGGCAGCGATGGCAGGTACACAGGTTTTCTGAGCACCAATTCCTCTGGTGGAAACGCAAACGGAGGGCTTATTGGAGCATGGACGTGTGCCGATTCTGGTACGCAATTATCGATGACTGCTACTGGGCCGGACTCGACTGCTCTGCAGATCAGATTCGACCGACTAATTTCAGGATTTAGCTGTGCAACAAGTTAATAGAATTGCAGTAAACCATATGTTCCCAAAGATCGTAATGAGCCGGATTGTCGCACTTGCCGCAGTTCTGTTCTTAGTATTCTCACCGGTTGTGCCGGCGTTCGCTGATGAAGCTCCACCACCACCACCTCCAGGAGATAGCGAGGCACCACCTCCGCCACCACCCGGTGGCGATGATTTCAGTCAGGATGCACCACCACCTTTGGCGCCGACAGATGCACCACCTCCAGGAGGAGGGGATCCGAATTTCGACCCCAACCAGCAACCGCCTCCGGGTGACAACTTCGGCGATCAACCACCACCTCCAGGAGGAGGGGATCCGAATTTCGACCCCAACCAGCAACCGCCTACGGGTGACAACTTTGGTGATCAGCCACCACCTCCAAATGGAGAAGAGGATCCGAATTTCGACCCCAATGGGCCACCACCTCCACCGGGAAGTGAGTACGACATAACTCAGGTAGCGAATTTCGACCCAACAATGGTCGGCGCTTTTGGACATGACGAATTTTCGAACTTCGACCCGAATGCCGTCCGCGGTTTTGGTGCCGATCAGATCGCGAACTTTGATCCATCAGCTATGGGTGGCTTCAATGCTGATCAGTTACGAAATTTCGATCCAGCCGCAATGGGTGGCTTCGATGCTGACAAGTTCCGGAACTTCGATCCATCAGCTATGGGTGGTTTCAATGCTGACCAATTCGCGAACTTCGATCCGGCAGCAATGGCCGGCTTCAATGCTGATCAGGTCCGAAACTTCGATCCGGCAGCAATGGCCGGCTTCAATGCTGATCAGTTACGGAACTTTGATCCTTCTGCCATGAGCGGATTTAAAGCTGACCAGTTCCAGAACTTCGATCCTTCCCTTATGGGAACGTTCGATGCTGAAAAGGTCAAGCACTTTGATCCATCAGCGATGGCCGGGTTCGATGCTGATAAGTTCAGGAACTTCGATCCATCAGCAATGGGTGGCTTCAATGCTGATCAGTTACGAAACTTCGATCCCGCCGCAATGGGTGGCTTCGATGCAGACAAGTTCAGGAACTTCGACCCAGCAGCAATGGCCGGCTTCAATGCTGATCAGTTACGAAACTTTGATCCAGCCGCAATGGGTGGCTTCGATGCTGACAAGTTCCGGAACTTCGATCCATCAGCTATGGGTGGTTTC